>NZ_DASSCY010000214.1:0-37962 GCF_035697385.1 Mycobacterium sp.
CTGCACCGCGAGCGTGCCGCCGGCGGCCAGCGTCAGGAACCCGACGATCGCCACGGTTCCGCCGATCATCGCCAATGTTCCTGCGCCCATGGAGATCTCGGCGATCAGCCGGACGATCTCCTTGCGGAAGTGCACCGCCGCGTGCGGCACGCCGCCCAGCGCCTTGAGGTAGAACAGCATGTGGTCGCCAATGCGACCCAGCAGGTCACCGGGACGCTTCAACTGGTCGGTGATCCGCGGATACGTCGAACGCAGGATCGTCATGGTTCCCATCGCGCTATCCCGTCGTCATCCGGATGCCGATCGCCGTGGCTACGACATTGATTACCATCAACGCCATGAAGGCATAGACCACCGTCTCGTTCACGGCATTGCCCACCGCCTTCGCGCCACCACCGGTGATCGTCAGGCCGCGGTAGCACGCCACCAGCCCGGCGACCAGACCAAACAACGCCGCCTTCACACAGGAGATGATCACTTCGGGCACGCCGGTCAACAGCGTGATGCCTGCTGCGAACGCACCCGGGTTCACGTCCTGGATGAACACCGAAAACATGTAGCCGCCAAGGATTCCGATGATCACCACCAGGCTGTTGAGCAGCAGCGCCACCAACCCCGAGGCCAGCATCCGCGGCGTCACCAGCCGCTGCACCGGATCGATGCCCAACACCTCCATCGCCTCGATCTCTTCACGGATCGTGCGCGAACCCAGGTCGGCACAAATCGCCGTCGACCCGGCGCCAGCCACAATCAACACGGTCACAATCGGTCCGACCTGGGTGACGGCGCCGAACGCCGCACCCGCACCGGATAGATCTGCCGCGCCAAGTTCACGTAGCAGAATGTTGAGTGTGAAGCTGATCAGCACCGTGAACGGGATGGCTACCAGGAGGGTCGGTATCAATGCGACACGCGCGATGAACCAGGCCTGCTCGAGGAACTCACGGCCCTGAAACGGCCTGCGGAATACGAATTTCACCGCATCGGCCGACATCGCGAACAAGCCACCTATGGCCTGCATCGGCCCCGACATACTGCGAATCTGCGGCAACCCTGCCGACCACCGCTCCGGCCCGCTACCTCGCGCCATTGACCGACCCTTCCAGGATGGTGACGGCCGACACCGCGGTCGGGCCACCGATGTTGTGCGCCAGCCCAATTCGTGCGCCGTCGACCTGGTTGACGGCTTCGCCGCGCAGTTGCTCGAAGAGTTCGACGCATTGTGCCACGCCGGTCGCGCCGGGTGGATGCCCCTTGGCCTTCAGTCCCCCACTGGGGTTCACCGGTAGCCCTCCGCCGATAGTCGTGACGTCTGCTTCGACGAGTTTGTAGCCCCCGAACCGCTCGGCGAATCCGAGGTCTTCATAGCTGATCAGTTCGATACCCGTGAAGAAATCGTGAACTTCGGCCACATCAACGTCAGCAGGCGTCATGCCCGCCATGGTGAACGCTTGCTTGGCGGCACGCACCGTCGCGGGCATCGTCGTCAGGTCCGGCTTGTGTTGATGCATTACCGAATCCATCCCAATGCCGACGCCACGGATCCACACCGGCCGGTCGGTGAAGCGTTCCACCACCTCTTCGGCGGCGATCACCAGGGCTGCGGCACCGTCGCTCTGCGGCGCGCAGTCGTAGAGACGGAACGGGGTCACGACCATCGGTGCGCTCAGCGCCTGCTCCATCGTGATCTCAAACCGAAGTCGCGCCTTCGGATTCTTGACGCCATGCCGGTGGTTCTTGACCGCCACCATGGCCAAGTGCTCTTCGGTGGCAGGCGACTCATGGAGATACCGCCGAACATGCAGCGCGAATCCTGCGGGAGAAACCACACCGAGCGGGTAGTCCCAGGCCATGTCGCGCGCCATCGCCTCCCACTCCCAGAGCATGTCTCTCGAGGTGGAGTCGCGTAGCTTGTCGGCGCCCATCACCAGCGCGACGTCGAAAGCGCCTGAGGAGACACCGAACAACGCGTTGCGGACGGCATCGTTACCCGTCGCGCAGGAGTTCTCCACGCGGGTGACCGGAAGGTCTGGCAGCCCGAGGCTGTCGGCCAGGATGCCGGACGGGAACCCGTCGGTGGTGCCCATCGCGCCGAACCACGCGGCTTGCAGATCCGTCTTGGATAGCCCCTTGTCGACGCTGGCCGCGCAGTCGGCGAAGGCCATCGGCAGCAGGTCCTTGATGCCGAGCGCGAAGTGCTCGCCGAAGGGCGTCATCCCGGCACCGACGATCGCCACCTTTCTCATGACGCCGCGCCCAACACGCCGGGAATCGTACCGTATGGTTTACGGTAACTCTTGCCATTCACGCCGCATCAGTCTCCGGCTCGAAGGCATATCCGTAGTCGGGCACCCCTGAGCGGACCGCGACACGGCGCAGTGCCATCCTGCCGCGGTCGCCGATCTCGACGCTGCCGGGATCTGCGCCCGTCACCTTCACCAAGGCGCGGACACCGACCCCGTCGAGCTCGACGATCACCAGGGAATACGGAGTCTTCAATCCCGGCACCGGCATGTGCACCGTTGTCTCTGTGTACACGGTCCCGGTGCGCGGCAGCGGCACCAGTTCGTATTCGGTGGCCAGCACACCGTCGGGGCCGACGCGATACCGCGGCGGGAAGTCCAGTTCCTCGGAGTCGGAGAACTGCCCCGCCTCCCACCGAACCTTTGCTTCGAACGCCCGCTCATATGCGGCCAGCGAGATCGGTATCTCGGTGTCGGCGATGTATCTGCCCTCGGGCACCGGCCGCGCGGCCGGCTCGCGCCGATGGATCTGCGCAGCGCCGCCCGAGACCGTGATCCCGGACAGGATGGCCTGTTCGACGGCGACCAGTGGCCCAGTCGTACCCGTGTCGACCATGCCCGCGAGCGCGAACAGGCTCGAGCTGGCTCCGGTCGTCGGCAGCGGCGGCGGGTTACCAATGCACAGTTCGGCGGCTCGGTCGTGATCCACCCCGGCGACTGCGGCCGGGGTATCCAGCCACGCGGCTTCCAGTGAGGCGATCAGGCCCCGCTCGTGCAACAGCCGCGGGTCACCGTAGTCGTGCACATCGCCGGTTGCCTTGCGGGTACGCACCGGGAGGCTGCGCGACACTCTGGCCGCGGTGCGGACCGCAAGTCCGTGCTCGGCGGTCAGGATCGCCGCCGCACCCGCGGGTTCGAGATCAGCGCCGATGATCAGGGTGCGCGGCCGGGCAGAACTGACCGCATCGAGCGTCGCAGGCGCGCCGCCAAGTCGTTCGTCCACCTCGAGTTCGGGGTCGAGCCCGAGACCAGCGAGCAGCACCGCGGCGTTGCTGCTCTCCAGCAGGGGCAAGTGGCGGCTCACGAGCACGACGCGCTCCACCGCCCCGCCGGAAAGCAATGCGGCACGCCCGGCTTCAACGCCGAGCGTGACCGCGTCCTCGTCGTCACCGGCAACCCGCTGCTGGGACATACCCCAGCACGGCAGGTAGGTGCCGATGGAAGCGACGTAAGGCATTGGGATCTCTCCAGATCTAGGTGACGGCGCCGGCCGTCTTGAGCTCGATGATGCGGTCCCAATCCAAGCCGAGTTCCAGCAAGATTTCGTCAGTTTGCTCTGCGAAACCGGGAGCAGGCCCGGTTTGGGGTGCGCTGACATCGAACTGCACAGGGTTCGCAACCAATTCGAGCTCGCCCGCCTGCACCAAGTACTCGTTGGCACGGATCTGGGCATCCTCGACCGCCTGCAAGGTGTCTTGCACCGGCGCCCACGGCCCGGCCAACGTCGCGAAGCGCTCGCTCCACTCGGTGAGAGGGCGCTTCGACATCGCCTCGGTGAGGATCTCCGCGGCCGCCGCGGTGTTCTCGGCGATCGACTCGACGGTCGCGAAGCGCGGATCGTCGGCCAGCTCGTCGAGGTCCATGTGCTTGCACACGTCCGCCCAGAACTTGGTGGGCTGCATCATCACGAAGGAGATGTAGCGATCATCGGCCGTCGGGTACAGACCCACCAGCGGGTTGATCGGCGAGCCGTGCACTCCCGGTGGAAAGGCTTCCATGCGCTGACCGAGGTGCTTGGTCAGCGCGACGGTATGCCCCAATGACCACAGTCCACTGCCCAGCAGGGAGACGTCGACAACCGACGATTCGCCGGTGCGCTCGCGCTTGAGCAGCGCCGCGGCAATCCCGCCGGCGAGGTTGGTGCCCGAGATGGTGTCGCCGTAGGCCGGGCCCGGCGGGCCGACCATGCCGGGCGTACCCGGCGGGGTGATTGTGGCCGCAGTGCCGGCACGGCACCAGAAGGCGGTCATGTCGTAGCCGCCCTTGACCGATTCCTCACCACGCGGCCCGAGCGCGCTGCCCCGCGCATAGATGATCTTCGGGTTGACGGCACGGATGTCGTCGACGTCGATGCCGAACTTCTGCCGGTGACCGGGCAGGAAGCTGGTCAGGAACACATCGGCGTTTTTCGCCAGCGCCAGCAGTATCTCGCGCCCCTCGGGCACGGACATGTCGAGCCCGATGCTGCGCTTGCCGCGGTTGGCGTGCTCGATGTTGGGATTCGGGTCTCCCTCGACCCGAAGCAGTCCGGTCTGCCGCAGCCCGCGTTGTGGATCGCCGGTGACGGCGTGTTCGACCTTGATGACGTCGGCGCCCCATTCTCGCAGCACCGCACCGGCCGACGGCACGAAGCCGTACATCGCGACCTCGAGGACGCGAATGCCCTCGAGTGGCCTCATGCGGACGCCCCGGAAACTACTACGGCGAACGTCTTGGACTCGAGGAACTCCTCGAGTCCCGCGGTCCCCATCTCACGGCCGATCCCGGATTGCTTGTAGCCGCCGAACGGGCTGTCGGGACTGAAGTAGTTGCCGCCGTTGATCGAGAACGTTCCGGTCCGGATGCGTCGGGCCAGCGCCAGCGCGCGCGTCTGGCTGCCGAACATCGCACCGGACAGACCGTAGATGGAGTTGTTGGCGATCCGCACGGCATCGTCGTCGTCCTCGTAGGAGATGACGACCAACACGGGCCCGAACACTTCCTCCTGGGCGATCTCACTGTCGGGGTCGACGTTGGTGAGCAGGGTGGGCATATAGAAGTAGCCGGGGTCGACCTTCTCGCCGCCGGTCACCAATGTGGCGCCCGCGTCGACGGCGCGTTTGACCATGCTGTCGACCTTGTCGCGCTGCTTCTCGCTGATCAGCGGTCCCATGTAGGTGCCGGGCTCGGTTGGATCGCCGTATCGCACCAGTGCGAAGTTGTTCTTGACCAGCTCGACGATCTCGTCGTGGTTCTTGCGCGGCACCAGCAGCCGCGACGTCAACGCGCAGCCCTGTCCGGCGTGACTCACCATGGAGAACGCGGAGAACAGCGCGGCGGTGTTGAAGTCCGCATCGTCGAGCACGATGGCCGCCGACTTGCCGCCGAGTTCGAGAAAGACGCGCTTGAGTGTCTCGCTTGCGGCCGACATGATCCGGCGACCGGTCGGTGTCGAACCCGTGAAGGTGACCATGTCGACGTCGGGGCTGGTGGTCAGCGCCGCACCCACCTCCGGGTCGGCTCCGCTCAGCACGTTGACGACACCGGCGGGGATGTCGGTGTGGTTGGCGATCAGCTCGCCGAGTGCGAGCGTGATCAACGGGGTGTCTGGAGCGGACTTGAGAATGACTGTGCACCCGGCTGCCAGCGCTGGCGCGAGTTTGGCCAGCGCGAGCTGATTCGGATAGTTGTAGGCGATGATCGCCGCGACCACCCCGGCGGCCTCTTTTTCCACCCAGCGGTGATGCTGCATGCCGCGGCTCTCGATGTTGCCGAGGTCCTCGGTCGTCGGGTAGTTCTTCAGCAGCTCGGCGTAGTAGCGCACGATGTCGATCGGCTGGTCCAATTGCGGACCCGCGATGAGGGCAGGCGTGGCACCAACTTCGGCGATGGTGAGCTCGGCCAGCTCGTCGCGATGGTCGAGCAGCGCCTGATGGAACTGCTCGAGGCAGCGGATGCGCAGTTCGGTGTTCGTCGACCAGTCGCCTGCGTCGAACGCGCGCCGCGCCGCGGCGATCGCCGCTTCCGCATCGGCGACGCTCGCGTCCGGTGCGTGGCCCAGCACCGCGCCGGTGGCGGGATTAATAGAAGGAAACGTCCGAGGCGTCTCGAGCAGCTGTCCGTCGATCAACAGCCGCCGATCGACGTGGGGTTCGCCGGCCTCGGCGGCCGCGTCACTCGGGATAGTCGACGTTTCCTGCATCATCCTCCTCAGCGCATGCCCTTATGTGATGGAAACTTCATTCTCATCCTCGGCGAATCATACATTCGCACAGGGAGAACTCAAGCGAATGGTACGAACTCCCGCTGCCTGCATTTAAGGCTGCGACAAACCAGGCCCAAACGTCTCACCAGTGCGAATCCGTTTCCCGAACTGTCTTGCGGGATCGCAGCTCACGAGAGTACGGTTCTCATAATCGGAAGGACGATTCTTAATGGTTGAGGCCCGCGCGTGAAGAACGCGGTCGTAACCGGCGGCGGTTCTGGCATCGGCCAAGCCGTCGCTGCGCGGCTGCGCGCCGACGGATTGCACGTGGCGACGATCGATCGCAATCCATCGGACGCCGAGTTCGCCTACACGGCCGACGTGACAGACCGCGGCGCGATCGATGCCGCCCTTACGGCGATCCGCGCTGCGCTCGGCCCGGTGACCGTTCTCGTCAATGCCGCCGGGCTGGATCGCTTCAAGCGGTTCACCGACCTCACGTTCGAGGACTGGCAGCGCGTGATCGACGTCAACCTCAACGGCGTCTTCCACTGCGTCCAGGCGGTGCTGCCAGACATGATCGAGGCCGGGTGGGGTCGCATCGTCAACATCTCGTCGTCGAGCGCTCATTCCGGGCAGCCGTTCATGGCCCCGTACGTGGCGGCCAAGTCGGGAGTCAACGGACTGACGAAGAGTCTGGCGCTCGAGTACGGCCCGAACGGGATCACGGTCAACGCCGTGCCTCCCGGTTTCATCGACACCCCGATGCTGCGCAAGGCCGAAGAACGTGGCTTCCTCGGCGACACCCAAAAGCAGATCGAGGCAACACCGGTGCGCCGAATCGGCCGGCCCGAGGACATCGCGGCGGCCTGCGCGTTCCTGGTTTCCGAGGAGGCCGGCTACATCACCGGGCAGATCCTCGGCGTCAACGGCGGCCGAAACACCTAGCGGGCCAACCCAACACGAAAGGACATCCAGTGGGACGCGTTCAAGGCAAAGTCGCATTCGTCACCGGCGCAGCACGAGGGCAGGGACGCAGTCACGCGGTACGTCTGGCGGAGGAAGGCGCCGACATCATCGCGGTCGACCTCTGTAAGGATTTCGCGACGATCGGCTATCCGATGGCCAAGCCGGAGGATCTCGAGGAGACGGCCAAGCTGGTCGAGAAGACGGGCCGCAGCATCGTGACCGCGCAGGCCGACGTTCGCGAGGCCAGCCAATTGCGTGAGGCCCTGGAACGCGGCATCGCCGAGTTCGGCAAGGTCGACATCGTGGTTGCCCAGGCGGGCATCGCGGGCATGAAAGGCGAACCGCCGCTTCAGGCCTGGGTCGACGTCATCAACACCAACCTGATCGGCACGATCAACGCGATCAACGTCGCGCTGCCGCACCTGTCTGAGGGCGCCGCGATCGTCGCGACGGGATCGACGGCGGCGCTGATGGACACCCACCAGAAGGACAACCCCGGCGGGGACCCCGGCGGCATGGCGTACGTGCATTCGAAGCGGGCTCTGTCGGCCTACGTCCACGACCTGGCAACCGAACTGGCGCCGCGCGGCATCCGCGCCAACGTCGTTCATCCCACCAACTGCAACACCGACATGCTGCAGAGCGAGCCGATGTACAAGTCGTTCCGGCCCGACCTGGAACACCCGACCCAGGCCGACGCGGAGCCGGTGTTCTACGTGCAGCAGGCGATGAAGGTGCCGTGGATCGAACCAGTGGACATCAGCAACGCGGTGTTGTGGCTGGCATCCGATGAGGCCCGGTATGTCACCGGCATGCAGGTGCGGGTGGACGCAGGCGGCTACCTCAAGTGGTACGACTACCACAACTGACCCGGAGGAACATCATGAAGGTTTTCGTCGATTCGGAGCGCTGCCAAGGTCACACCCTGTGCTCGATGATCGCCCCAGATGCCTTTGAGCTCAGTGACATTGACGGCACGTCGTCACCGGTGAACGAAGTTGTTCCGGCCGACCAGGAAGACGCGGTACGCGAGGCTGTGCATTCGTGCCCGGAACAGGCCATCTCGGCCGAAGACTGATCGATCGCCAAAACACAGGGAGACAAGCCTTGAACGTCGACGACGAAGTTGCCGACGGCGACCGGAAGAAGAATCGGTATCACTTCGACCGGCATACGCCGGAGTACCGGTTGCAGTTCGAGAAGATCACCGAGGAGATGCAGTCCCGCTGCCCCATGGCGTGGTCTGACACCTACAACGGTCACTGGGTGGCGGCAGGCAGCAAGGAAGTGTTCGAACTCGCGCGCTGTCCTGCGGTCTCCAACCATCACGATCTCACCGGCGAGACCCCGTATCAGGGCATTACCATTCCCAAGGCCCGGCGAGCCACGGTCGTGCGCGGCGGCATCCTCGAGATGGACGAGCCCGAGCACAGCACCTACCGCGGTGCGCTGAACCCCTACCTCTCCCCCGCCGCGATCAAGCGGTGGCAGCCATTCGTCGACGAGATCGTGCGAGCGGCTCTTGACGAGAAAATTGAATCGGGCCATATCGACTTCGTCGACGATCTCGCCAACATCGTGCCCGCGGTGCTTACCCTGGCGATGATGGGCATCGAGTTGAACAAGTGGCCGATCTACAGCGAGCCGGCGCACCTTTCGGTGTCCACTCCCGAGCACTCGCCCGACGCCGAGCGCGTCGCGCAGATGAACCGGCAGATGGGCCTCGACCTCCTCACCAACATGGTTGAGATGAAGGAGAATCCGCGGCCCGGTCTGGTCAACGCGCTGCTGCAACTGCGCATCGACGGCGAGCCCGCGCCCGACCTGGAGATCATGGGGAATCTGGGGTTGATCATCGGTGGTGGCTTCGACACCACGACCGCGCTCACTGCGCACGCGCTCGAGTGGCTGTCCGAGCACCCGGACAAGCGCGAGCTGCTCAGTCGCGACCGCGACACGTTGCTCAACCCCGCCACCGAGGAGTTCCTCCGCTACTTCACGCCTGCGCCGGGCGACGGCCGGACGTTCTCCGAGGACGTCGAGGTCGAAGGCACGAAGTTCAAGGAAGGCGAGCGACTCTGGATCTCCTGGGCGATGGCCAACCGCGACCCGTCCGTCTTCGACGATCCCAACGAGATCATTCTCGATCGAAAGGGCAACCGGCACTTCAGCTTCGGCATCGGTGTGCACCGCTGCGTCGGTTCCAACGTGGCACGCACCGTGTTCAAGTCGATGCTGACCGCCGTGCTCGACCGGATGCCCGACTACGTCTGCGACCCCGAGGGCACCGAGCACTACGAAACCATCGGCGTCATTCAGGGCATGAAGCACCTGCCCGCGACGTTCACGCCGAGCAAGCCGTTGGGCCCCGGCCTCGACGAGACCTTGAAGAACCTTCAGCGGATCTGTGACGAGCAGCAACCGGCCAGGCCCATCACCGAACACAAGGACGCAGTCGTCATCGACTGATATGGACCGAGATCGGCGGCCAGGTGGTTTGATAGTCAGCTGTCAGTGAGAAGGACGAAGGGACGACCATGAAATCCGTGAAGGTCGTGACCGCGATGGCCACGCTCGCGGCGGCTGCCGCTGCCCTCGCCCCGCCTGCCCACGCGATGATGCAGCTGGGCAATTACGACGTGCTGACGAACAGGTACACGCAAGCTTCGTGGTTTTGGTTCGTCACGCGGTGTGCCTCGACGAAGACGCCAGACTGCGTCTACGTCAGCGCGGCCCCGCGACTGAAGTTCTACGCCTATTACGAAGGAAAAGCCCACCTGGAAAACGGCCGCTACACGCTGACTGTCGATGTGCCCGATGGTCTGCGCTGCCCTGGCTACAACATGCCGACCCGCGACACCTACTCGTGGGACGAGGTCACACTGGCCGGGACGATCGACTCCGTCTACGATGTTGGCTGTTTCAACGGCCCACCCGGATCGCAGTTCTGGACCTTCGCTCTGCAGAGGCTGTAGCTTCTTCGCGCGAGCTGGGCCCACGCGTAGCTGGGGAACGCAAAAGTACCCAAAACATCGGCGTGTCGGGTACTTTCGCGTCTGCTCGCGCTAGAAATCGCGCTAAGAACTAGCGCCGCGGCAGCCCCAGCACTTGCGTGGCGATGATGTTGCGCTGGATCTCCGAGGTTCCGCCTGCGATGGTGCCGCCGAAGCTGCGCGCGTAGCGCTCGAACCAGCTGACGAAGTAGTGGTCGAGGTTCATGTGTTCGTAGGGACCCGTCGTCGTCGGATGAGTGAGCCCGTCCGCACCTGCGGCGGTCAGCGCGTTCTCGAACGCCTGACGCTCCGCCTCGGACCCGAACAGCTTGAGCACCGACACCGAGGCGGTGTCCATCTCACCGCGTGCGGCCCGGGCCAACGCCGCCGACCCCATCGCCCGCAGCGCCTGATAGTCCATGATCGTCGTGGCGTACTGGTCGCGTTCCAGCGCAGTGCGTGGCCGGAAGTCGGCGATCATGTTGTCGATCCGGTCGGCGAAGCCCAGCCACATCATCGTGCGCTCGTGGCCCAGTGAGCCGTTGGCCACGCCCCAGCCGCCGTTCAGCGGGCCGACCAAATTCTCCGCAGGAACCCGCGCGTCGGTGAAGAAGACTTCGTTGAAGTCCTTGTTCTCCTCACCACACATGTCGGCGAACGGCCGGCACACCACTCCGGGAGTGTCGGTTGGGATTATCAGCACGCTGATCCCTTTGTGCTTGGGCGCATCTGGGTCGGTGCGAACAAACGTCAGCAGAAAGTCGGCGTCGTGCGCACCGGATGTCCACACCTTCTGTCCATTGACGATGAAATGGTCACCAGCCGAATCAGTGGTGCGCACCGCTCGCGTCCGCAGCGACGCCAGATCGGAGCCGGCGCTGGGCTCGCTCATGCCGAGGGACGCGGTGATCTCGGCCTTCAGCACCGGTACCGCCCAGCGGTGTTTCTGCTCCTCGGACCCGAACGAAAGCAGCGACGCTGCAATGATATTCACGCCTTGGGGGTTGAAGCTGTGGTATATCCGCCGCCGGCACAGCTCATCGAGGTGCACGAACTGCTGCAAAACCGTCGCGTTGCGGCCGCCGAACTCCGGCGGCTGAGCCGGCAGCAGCCAGCCGTTGTCGAACAACAGCCGCTGCCATTCGCGAGCCCATTGCGGCATGTGCGACACCGACCTCGGCCGCTCCAGGGTTGCAGTCTCGGGTGGCAGATTCTCGTCGAGGAAGGCCGCGAATTCGGCGCGGAACTCTTCGACGTCGGAATCAAAAGTCAGCTGCATTGAACTCCTCCGCGATGATTGCGCGATGTTCGGCCGCGCCGCCGAGCAGCAGCTCGCCGGCCTTGGCTCGCTTCAGTGCGAACTGAAGATCGTTTTCCCACGTGAATCCCATCGCGCCGAACAGTTGTAGGCCGTGGCGGAATACCACTGACTGCGCCTCCCCCGCTGCGGCTTTGGCCATCGCGGCCGCGAGGCGCCTGCGTGGGTCGTCGGCCGCGATCGTCAGCGCCGCGAAGTAGGACAGCGCGCGGGCGCGTTCGGTGGCGACGTGCATGTCGACGGCTTTGTGCTGCACGGCCTGGAAGGAACCGATCGGGACTCCGAATTGCTGACGCTGCTTCACATGTTCGAGCACCAGATCCAGAATGCGTTGGCACGCACCCACAGTGGTGATCGCCATACCGGTGAGGGCGACGTGGCGGGCCTTCTCCGGATCGGTTCGCACCCGATCCGTGTCGGGCACTCGCACGCCGGAGAACGTCACCTCGGTGACGTGCAGCACCGGATCGAACACCGGACTGCGGCGGGCTACCGCCAGGCCCGCGTCGACGACGAACACCCCGGCATCGGTCACTACCGCGAGGTTCGCGGCCCGATCACCGTCGAGCACATGATGGGCAGTCCCATCGAGCACCCAGCCGTCGATGTCACGATGGGCAGTCACGCCGCTGTAGACGGCCGTTCCTGCCTGCTGCGGGTCGAACCGCTCGCCCGCCAACGGCGCGAACTGGCTCAGCGTCGCGAGGAACGGCGTCGGATCGGTGCCCCGGCCTAGCTCTTCGAGCACGATCGCCAGTTCGACGGCGTTCTCCGGATCGGCCAGTTCCGTCCAGCCGGCATCGACGTAGGTCTTCCACAACGGGCTCGGGTCGACGCCGTCCTCGGCGATGCTGCGAACCAAGGACGGCGGACACTGCTTGGTGACCGCGTCGTGCACGGTCTCCTGCCATAGCCGCTGATCAGCGTCGAACTCCAGTAACATCCAGCGCCTCCTGAGGGCTTGTCACGTCTAAGGAGAATAACATTCTCCTTAGACGTTGTAACTGTTCTCCCGTTGCAACTAGCGCATTCCCCCCTTTTGGGGTCGAGCAGTTGACCAGCACACATGCCTACCAGCGGCGATACGGACGCACATTTGGAGAACATAATTCTTGCCTTTGAAGAACTACGATTTACACTGGGTCTATGTCCGGCGCCGGCGCACGATGCTGCCCAAGTGCGTGTCCGGCCCACCGGATGGACATCGGAGGCCCTACGTGATCGAACACCCTGACGGGATGAAGACGCCCCTCATTGACGCCAGCGTGCACATCTTCTGCAGGTCCAACAAGGATTTGATGGGGACGTTCATGCGCGAGCCGTTCCGCAGCCGTGGCTTCCCCGACTACGACATGAACTGGTACGGCGCACCCGGCGGCGAGTACGCCAAGGGCACCGAGGGACCGGACCGCCGTCAACCGGGCTCCGACCCCGACCTGGTGGCTGAGCAGTTGTTCGACGAACGCGGTGTCGACGTCGCGGTGCTGCACCCGATGACCCGCGGCATCATGCCCGATCGGCACCTGGGCACCGCGATCGCCGCGGCGCACAACGAGATGATGGTGACGCGCTGGCTCGAGCATTCCCAGCATGGCGAGCGGTTCCGCGGCACCATCCGAGTGAATCCGGACGACGTCGCCGGCGCGCTGCGTGAGATCGACAAGTACAAGGACCATCCCCGCGTGGTGCAGATCGGCGTTCCGCTGCAGTCACGGGAGCTGTACGGCAAGCCGCAGTTCTGGCCGCTGTGGGAAGCGGCGGCAGACGCGAATCTGCCGGTGGCCGTGCACATCGAGGTCGGCGCGGGCATCGCGTTCCCACCGACGCCGTCGGGAAAGACCAGGACTTACGAGCAGTACCTGTCCTTCATGTCGCTGAATTACCTGTACCACCTGATGAACATGATCGCCGAAGGGGTATTCGAAAGGATGCCGACGGTGAAGTTCGTGTGGGCAGACGGGGCGGCGGACATGTTGACGCCGTTCATCTGGCGGATGGACTGCTTCGGCCGGCCACACCTCGAGCAGACACCATGGGCGCCTCGGATGCCCAGCGACTATCTGCCCGGCCACACCTTCTTCGTGCAGGGAGCCTATGACGGCCCCGGCGACACCGAGTTCGCCGGCGAATGGTTCGGCTTCACCGGCAAACAGGACATGGTGATGTTCGGATCTAACTATCCGCACTTCAATCTCAGCGAGCCGAAGGTGCCGGCAGCGTTCAGCGCCGAACAGCGCGACAAGTTGCTGTGGCGCAACGCCGCGGAGCTCTACGGCATCAACAGTCCAGCCATTCCGTCCACTGTGTTGGCGCAGTAGACGTCAGCGAGGAGGCCCACGATGACTCTTACAACCACGTCAACCAACCCACGAGTACCGGCCGCCGAGCGAATCGCGGTGCGGTGCGTCGACTCCGACGTGCACCCGATGCCCAAGCGTGGCCAACTCGTCGAGTACATCCCGGAGCCCTGGCGCAGCAAGTACTTCCTGAGCCACCAGGTCGGCAACCAGATCTATTACGACGCACCCGATTTCGCGCACGCTTACGCGATGCGTCTAGATACCTTCCCGCCGGACGGCGAGTTCGCCGGCAGCGACCCGGACATGGCGTTTCGGCAGCTGATCATGGAGGCAGGCTCGGACATCGCGATCCTGGAACCGACGCACCCTGAGTTTCGGCTGCCCGAAGCCACCGCGGCCTACTGCACCGCAGGCAACGAATGGCTGGCCAACCACTGGCTGGACGGTCACAACAACTGGCACGAGCGGTGGCGCGGATCGGTCTGCGTGGCGATCGAGGAGCCGCAGAGCGCGGTGGCCGAGATCGAGAAATGGGCCGGGCACCCGTACATGGCTCAGGTCCTGATCAAGGCCGAGCCGCGGCCGTCATGGGGCGATCCCAAGTACGACCCGATCTGGGCGGCGGCCACCAAGCACGACATCACCGTCAGCTGCCACCTGTCACGCGGTGAGTACGAAACGCTGCCGATCCCGCCGGTGGGACTGCCGAGCTACAACCACGACTTCATGGTCACCTATTCGCTGCTGGCCGCCAATCAGGTGATGAGCCTGATCTTCGACGGAACGTTCGACCGCTTCCCGACTCTGCGCATCGTCTTTGTCGAGCACGCGTTCACGTGGATTCTGCCGCTGATGTGGCGGATGGACGCGATCTACGAAGCGCGCAAGTCGTGGCTGGACATCAAGCGCAAGCCAAGCGAATACGTCAAGGACAACATCAAGTTCACCACCCAGCCCCTGGATTATCCCGAGGACAAGACGGAGCTGACCCGCGCGTTCGAGTGGATGGAGTGCGAGAAAATCCTGTTGTACAGCTCCGATTACCCGCACTGGACCTTCGACGATCCGCGCTGGCTCGTCAAACACCTGCCAGAACACGCTCGTGAAAGGATCATGTTCCGCAATGGCCTTGAGACCTACAAGCTTCCGGACACAGTGCCGGTGCTTGAGGGTCAGGTCAGGGTGTTCTGAGACGTGGCGGAGAGCAGGAGTGATGGGGGTACTCCCCACGCAAGCGGGGGGCCCACCCGCCCGCAGGGCAGGGGGACGACCCGAGAATCGACAGCAGAGGAGACCAAGCCGCCCCGGCTGGCGCAGGGGCGTGAGCATGTCGTCGCTACGGTCGACGAGATCCCGCCCGGCACACACAAATTGGTGCCCATCGGGCGCCACGGTGTCGGGGTGTACAACGTCAACGGCACTTTCTACGCCATTGCGAACTACTGTCCGCACGAAGGCGGTCCGCTGTGTTCGGGCCGGGCCAGGGGCCGCACCATCGTCGACGAGAATGTGCCTGGCGACGCCGTGATGGTCCGCGATCTCGAGTTCATCTACTGCCCATGGCATCAATGGGGTTTCGAGCTCGCGACCGGTACCACCGCGGTCAAGCCGGAGTGGAGCATCCGCACTTACCCGGTCCGGGTCGTCGGCAACGATGTGCTGGTGATGGCATGACTACTACTACTGAATCTACGGGGCCGAAACTGAAGCGTGGCGAGAAGACCTTCGAGGTCAACGGCGGCAACGTCGTCTACGAAATCCTGGGCAAAGAGGGCGATTTCATCGCACTGACCCCTGGCGGCCGGTTCAGCAAGGACATCCCCGGACTGCGGCCGCTGGCGCAGGCCTTGGTCAAGGGTGGTTACCGCGTGCTGCTGTGGGACCGGCCGAACTGCGGCAAGTCCGATGTGCAGTTCTACGGCCACAGCGAGTCGCACATGCGCGCCGAGACGCTGCACGCGCTGATCACCGGCCTTGACATCGGGCCGTGCATCATCGCCGGTGGTTCGGGCGGCGCAAGGGACTCGATGCTGACCACGATGCTCTACCCGGATATCGTCCGAAAGCTTGTGGTGTGGAACATCGTCGGCGGAGTCTACGGCTCGTTCGTCCTCGGCTCGTACTACATCGTGCCGAGCATCCTTGCGGTCCGCGGCGCCGGAATGAACGGCGTCGTCCACGTCGACGAGTGGAAGGAACGCATCGCCGAGAACCCCGCGAACCGCGACCGGTTTCTCGCCATGGACCCCGACGAGTTCCTCAAGCTGATGTTGCGCTGGCTCAATGCCTTCGTGCCCAAGCCCGGCCAGACCATCCCGGGCGTGGAGGACGAGATGTTCGACAACATCAAGGTGCCAACGCTGATCATCCGCGGCGGTGAGAACGACCTCGATCACCCGAAGCGGACGTCACTGGAAGTGAGCTGCCTCATCAAGGGGTCCAAGCTGATCGACCCGCCGTGGCCGGAGGACGCCTGGGAGCGCGCTGGCGAAGCTCGTTCCTCCGGGAAGGTCAAGCGCTTCAACATGTTCGACACGTGGGTGCAGGCCGCGCCGGCGATCCTGGACTTCCTGCGCTGATGATCGACTTACTCCGTGCGGATGTGCACCTCGCAGTTGAGCGACGCTTCGAGGGCAGTGTGGATGCGGCTTTCGGGCACGCGTTCCAGGTCAGCCTTGCGCAGCGTGACGTGCACGACGTCGAACCCCTGGTCGCCGGGCCGGCGTTCGATCTCACCGGCCAGACCGAACCCGGCCAGCACACCGACGGCGTCGTCGTCGGTTCCCCTGCTGATGAAGGTGGTGACTCCGGGAACCGGCTCTGTACCGAAGACCCCAAAAGCGCGAGCGCACAACGCCACAGCGGTGCGTTGCAGTTCATCGGTATCGGTTCCCACCATCAAGATCTCGACTTCTCGTCGTGCAGGAGGCATCGCGGCGAGGTTGTTCTCGAGCACGTCGAAGCCGGCTGCAGTCGCCAAACCGCGGAGGTTCGTCATGCCGTCGGTTAACTGCGCGGGGCTGAGCTGCCCGGCCGGGTCCACCCGGACTCGCACCACCGCGGTTCTCATGCGGGCAAGCGTATCCATGAGCGGGAGGCGCGGATGACAGCCACCTCGATCGATCTGACCGTCGCCGCTTGGCCCCGTATCGAGCCGCGACTGCTGCGGTCGCTGCCCGGCACCGAGGACTACGCCGAATACCGCGCGAACGGCGGGTACGAATCTCTCGAGGATCCAGAGCGTCTGCTGGGCGAGGTCGACCTGTCCGGATTGCTCGGCCGAGGTGGTGCGGCCTTTCCGCTTGCCGTCAAGGCACGTACGGTCCGTGACAACGGACGTCGTTGTGGTGGTGCGGTTGTCATCGCCAACGGCGAGGAGGGTGAGCCGGCGTCGGTCAAGGACCGATGGCTGTTGCGAAACCGCCCGCATCTGGTGCTCGACGGTTTGCGGCTCGCCGCCCACATGGTCGGCGCCGACCGTGCCCATGTTTATGTCTCCGATCCACGCGCCGCCGAGACCGTCGAGGCGGCGCTGGCCGCGCTCGACACCGAAGTGCTGGGCGGGCTCGTCATCACGGTGGTCACGGTCGAGCCGGGATATGTGGCAGGCGAAGAGACCGCCGCGGTTCGGCTCATCAACGGCGGCCCCGCCAAGCCGACAGACAAGCCGCCGCGCCCGTTCGAGCAGGGGGTCGCTGGACTACCGACGATGATCAGCAACGTCGAGACGCTGGCGAATCTGCCGTTCCTGCTGCGCCACGGATCGGCGTCCTACCGCAGTCACGGGACCACTGCGTCGCCAGGGACCTTCCTCGCCACGATCACCGGCGCCGGCCAACCACCGGCACTGTACGAGCTTCCGCACGGGACGGCGTTCACCGAACTGCTTTCGCTGCATGGAGTTTCGGCAGATCAGGTCCGCGGCGTGCTGATGGGCGGCTACTTCGCAGGCCTACTGAATCGCGACATCCTCGACGAGACGCTCGACCACGAATCGATGCGGCGGCTCGGCAGCGGGCTCGGGTGCGGTGCGATCGCGATCCTGACCGACGACTGCCCGGTCGCCGTCGCTGCCTCGGTGATGGCCTATTACGACCGCGAGAACGCTGGACAGTGCGGCTCCTGCTTCAACGGCACCGCGGCCATGTCGGCGGTCACCGCGGCGCTGCGCGACGGCGTTGCGACATCTGAAGATCTGGCTCGGCTGGAACGGTGGTCGGTGGTGCTGCGCGGCCGCGGTGCCTGCGGGACGCTGGACGGCGCTACGAACACGGCGGCTAGCCTGCTCAACGCATTCCCTGCGATCGTGGAGCGGCACCTGGAGAACGGTTGTGACACTTGCCATGCCGGCGTTTTCAGCGCGCTGCGTCCCTACGAGGTGGAGGCGGTGATGACGGCATGAGAATTCGTCTGGATCGCACGATGTGCGACGGCTTCGGGCTGTGTGCAAAGCATGCGCCCGAATACTTTTCGCTGGACGACTGGGGATACGCGTCGTTGATCGGCAACGGCACGGTTCCCGAGGAGGACCACGACGCCGTGATGCGCGCCCTCTTGGACTGCCCGGTGCACGCGATCATCGAGGTGCGCAGCGCAATGCCCACCAACGGACGGGCCGCGGCCCAAGACACGAGGAGTTGACGCGTTGGACATCCCGCGCCGCCCACTACCCCAGCTGACCCCAGACAACGAATTCTTTTGGACCGCAGGCGCCGATGGCGTGCTCCGCATTCAGGAGTGCCAGAGCTGTCAGGCGCTGATCCACCCGCCTGCTCCAATTTGCCGGTACTGCCGCAGCCACGAGATGGGTGTGCGCACGGTGTCCGGGCAGGGCACGCTGACGGCCTTCACGGTAAACCATCGGTTCGGCTTTCCCGACCTTCCCCCTCCCTATGTTGTGGCCCAGGTCGCCGTCGCGGAGGATCCACGAGTTCGGTTGACTACCAACATTGTCGAGTGTGAACCCGGCGACCTCGAGCTTGGTCAATCCGTCGAGGTCGTGTTCGACAAAGTCGAGGACAAAGGTGGAGTCATCTGGCTGCCGCTCTTCCGGCCTACGGCCGAAAAAAAGACCGCTGCCCTGCCTGCCGATGAGATCGCCCCGCAGGACTTCGCAAACTATGTCCGCCCGCCGCTGACCCGGGAGAAGTTCGAGGACAAGTCGGCGATCACCGGTATCGGAGCGTCCAGGCTGGGCCGCAGGCTGATGGTCCCGCCGCTTTCACTCACCATCGAGGCGTGCGAGGCCGCGATAGCCGACGCCGGACTGACATTCGACGACATCGACGGGCTGTCGACGTACCCGGGCCTCGATATCGCAGGCATGGGAGAAGGCGGGGTATCCGCACTCGAGGGCGCACTTGGGCTGCGCCCGACGTGGATCAACGGCGGCATGGACACGTTCGGTCCCGGCGGATCGGTGATCGCCGCGATGATGGCGATCGCCACGGGCATGGCCCGCCACGTGCTGTGCTTCCGAACACTGTGGGAAGCGACCTTCCAGCAGATGATGAAGGAAGGCAAGATGTCCCCTCCTGGGGGCTCGCGAACCTCCAGCTGGCAGATGCCGTTCGGCGCGACATCCGCCGCCCATACCCTCGCGCTCAATGCGCAGCGCCACTTCCACCGGTACGGCACCACGAGGGAGACGCTCGGCTGGATTGCGTTGAACCAGCGCGCCAATGCCGCGCTGAATCCGACGGCCATCTATCGCGACCCCATGACCATGGATGACTATTTGAACGCGCGAATGATCACCACGCCGTTCGGACTGTACGACTGCGATGTGCCGTGTGACGGCGCCATCGCGGTCATCGTGTCGGCCGTCGACGTTGCCCGTGACATGCCCAAACAGCCGGTCCTGATCGAGGCGGTCGGCACCCAGATCATCGAACGCACCGACTGGGACCAGACCACCATGACCCATGAACCCCAGGTGTTGGGTCAGTCGGCACATCTGTGGACGCGAACCTCGTTGCGGCCCAAGGATGTTGATGTTGCTGAGCTGTACGACGGCTTCAGCTTCAACTGCCTGTCCTGGCTGGAGGCGCTCGGCTTCTGCGGCATCGGCGAGTCCAAGGACTTTCTCGACGGCGGAAAGGCCATCGCCCGCGATGGCGTGATACCGCTGAACACCCACGGCGGCCAGCTTTCCCACGGCCGCACCCATGGCATGGGCCTGATCCACGAGGCGGTGACCCAACTGCGTGGCGAAGCGGGTGAGCGTCAGGTGAAGGATGCGCGCGTAGCCGTCGCCAGCAGTGGCGGTCTGACGCCCAGCGGCGTGCTGCTGCTACGGACAGACGAGTGAGCACCGGGGCGGCTCCGAGGCCCCGCGTCGTCCTCGTCGACGGCGTACCGATGTCCGGGCTGGTTGCAGAGGCGGCCGAGCCGCGCGCCGTCATCGTTGCCTTCCACGGGGGTGGCAGTACCGCAGCGTATTTCGACTGCCCCGGCCATCCGCGATTGTCGATGCTGCGCACCGGCGCGGCGCTCGGCTTCACCGTAATCGCTCTCGACCGGCCGGGTTACGGCAGCTCGGCACCCTATCCCGACGCGATCGAACGTCCGGAGCAACGGGTCGAACTGGCGTACGGCGCGGTCGACAAGATCCTCGGGTCGAGCCCGCGAGGGGCTGGGCTGTTTCTATTCGCCCATTCCAACGGTTGCGAGTTGGCCATCCGGATGGCGGTCGACGAAAGAGCTGCCGACCTGCTTGGCGTCGAATTGGCCGGCACCGGGCTGCAATACGCCGACGCCGCCAAAGAGATCCTCAAGTCGGCCACCGCGACGCAACGGCCAACGGGGTTGCGCGATCTGCTCTGGAAGCCTGCGCACTTGTATCCCCCCGAGGTTCTGACGGGCATCACGAACTCGTCGACCGGCGCTGCCTACGAGGCCGCGATGGTCAAAGACTGGCCGCGGCAAGACTTTCCGGCACTGGCCGGGCAGGTACGCGCCCCAGTTCAGTTCAGTGTCGCCGATCACGAGAAGGTATGGCGGTCAGACCCCGGCGCGCTGGCGGCGATCGGGGCACTGTTCACGAAGTCTCCCCGCTTCGTTCTCAACGAGCAGGTCGGTGCCGGTCACAACCTTTCCCTGTCGGTCAATGCGGCGGCCTACCACATGAAGGTGCTGTCGTTTGTCGAGGAATGTGTAGTCGCACAAGAGAACGCGAACACCAAATTGGAGGCGGTTTGATGCGCGTCGGATTCATCGGACTGGGCAGCCAGGGCGGCCCCATGGCGCGGCGGATCGTCGAAGGTGGCTTCGAGACAACGCTATGGGCGCGTCGGGATGCCAGCCTCGAACCGTACGCCGACACCGCGGCAAAGACTGCGGGCTCGCCCGCCGAACTGGGCGCCGCGAGTGACCTTGTCTGCCTGTGCGTGGTCGGGGACGACGACGTCAGGGAGGTACTCGCCGGCGAGACCGGGGTGTTAGCGGGATTGGCTCCAGGCGGGATCGTCGCCATCCACAGCACCGTGCATCCCGACACATGCCGAGAGATCGCGAAGTTTGCTGAGAAGCAAGGAGTTTCGGTAATCGACGCTCCGGTGAGCGGCGGTGGCCCCGCCGTCGAAGAAGGAAAGCTCCTGGTAATGGTCGGCGGCGACGAAGACGTCGTCGATCGCTGCCGGCCCGTCTTCGCAACCTATGCCGACCCCATCGTGCACCTGGGACCGCTTGGCGCCGGCCAGGTCACCAAGATTCTGAACAACCTCCTGTTCACCGCCAATCTGGGCAGCGCCCTGAGCACCCTGGACCTTGGCGAATCGCTCGGCATCCCTCGTGAGCGGCTCGCCGAGGTCCTCAACGGCGGCTCCGCCACCAGCAAGGCACTCGCCAGCATCTCCATGTTCGGCGGGACCGCGGAGGGACTCGCGCCGATCGCAGGGGCCTTGCTGCAGAAGGACGTTCGCCACGCGGCCAGCATTGCCGCCAGTGCTTCGGCGGCCGAGGGCGCGGTGTTCACCGCGGCGGACGCCGCATTGACGTCTATGGAACATCCGCGATGAGCGCTTGCGCGAAGAGCAGAGCGCACCGATGACACGGGTCGGATTCGTCGGCGCGGGGCGCATGGGCGGTCCCATGGTCCGCCGCCTCGTCGAGTCCGGCCACGACGTGCAGGCGCTCGGTCGGTCTGACCAGGCGTGCCGGTCGATCCGCGAGCTCGGTGCACGGCCGGTGACGACGCTTGCCGACGTCAGTGACGGCGCCGAGGTGGTCATCGTCTGCGTGTTCACCGACGACCAAGTCCAGCAGGTGTGCCTGCAGGGTGAGCTGGTTTCCGCGATGCCACCGGGCTCCGTGCTCGTCATCCACACCACGGGAAGCCCAAGCACCGCAGAGGCCATCGCAGCCCAGTCGCCGGGCATCGACGTGATCGACGCCCCGGTCAGCGGCGGCCCGCACGACATCGCCGCGGGCCACGTCACGCTGTTCGTGGGTGGATCCGACGAAGCCGTCACGCGGGCCCAGCCTGTGATCGCGAGCTATGGCGACCCCATCCTCCACGTCGGTCCAATCGGAGCCGGGCAGCGGGTGAAATTGATCAATAACACGTTGTTCGCCGCGCAAATCGGGCTCCTGCGTGCGGCTGTCGAGCTCGGTGGTCGGCTGGGGGTCGAAGAGTCGAAGCTACTGGCATCGGTGCCGCACGGCAGCGGGGCTAGCCGCGTCGGCGAATTCATCGCGCCGCGGGGATCAGTACAGGCGTTCGTCGACGGGGTTGGCGAGTTCATCGGAAAAGACGTCGCCGTGGCCCGGAAGATCGCCGCCGAACTCGGAAGCGATCTGGGGTTGCTCGATGACGTCATCAACGCGGGCCTTGAGGCCTGAACCATGAATTCGGCCCGGTACTTAGCCCATTTCGATGAATACCGAGGAGGAAACTGTTAGCGTTACAGTTAAGCGACCTCTCGTAACGTTTCCGGCTCCCAGCCCGCCGCGAAAGAGGAGATCATGACCAAGCCCAAATTGGTGTTCAGCCCGGTTTCGCAGGAGTATTTCGAAAACCCGTACGAGATTTACGCGCGAATGCGCGACGACGCACCCCTGTACTACGACGAGCAGGAAGACTTCTATGCGCTGACCCGCCACGAGGACGTGGCCGCCGCGTTCAAGGATCACGAGTCCTTCTCTTCGGCTCGCGGCTGCGACCTGAGCATGGTGCGCACCGGGGAGGTGCCCCAGAGGTCGATCATCTTCATGGACCCGCCCGACCATCGCCATATGCGCAGCCTGCTCAACAAGGCCTTCACGCCGCGTGCCATCCAGTCGCAGAAGGAAACCGTCACAGAGCTGATCGAGCACTATCTGGCCAAGGCGGATCCGGACAACTTCGACGTCGTGCAGGACTTCTCCGGCCCGTTCCCGGTGGAGGTCATCACCCGGATGGCGGGTGTGCCCGAGGACTTCCGCCAGCAAGTTCGGCACTGGATCGACACGAGCTTGCATCGCAAGCCGGGACAGATCGATCTGGACGACGACAACATGCAGGCCAACATCGACTCGGGGATCTACTACTACGGCCTCGTCCAGGAGCGAAGGAAGAACCCGCAGGACGACATGATCAGCCGGCTCATCGCCGCGGAGATCCCCTGCGAGAACGGCGAGATGCGCAAGCTCGACGACATCGAGATCACTGGATTCACCACGCTTCTGGGCGGCGCGGGCGCGGAGACGGTCACCAAGCTCGTCGGCAGCGCCGTGGTGGAGTTCGCCCGACACCCTGACCAGTGGCAGAAGCTGCTCGACGACCGCAGCAAGATCCCGGCCGCGGTCGAGGAGCTGCTGCGCTACGTCGGACCGGTCCAGTACAACGTCCGCTACAGCGTCAAAGAGGTGACGGTGCCCAGCGGCACGATTCCCGCGAACAAACCGGTCTTCCTCATGGGCGCCGCGGCCAACCGCGATCCACGAGCCTTCGACGACGCCGAGACCTTCGACATCGACCGGGACCGCGCGCAGGCGCAGAACCTGGGGCTCGGCTACGGGATCCACAGCTGCCTCGGTGCGGCGCTGGCCCGAATGGAGAGCGCGATCGCACTGGACCACCTACTCGACTTCATGCCGCGCTATGAGGTCGATTTCGACGGCCTGCAGCGCGTCAACATGCAGAACGTGGCGGGTTACCAGAATGTGCCGGTGAAGGTGCTGCGATGAGCAAGGTCGAAGTCGACTTCGGTCTGTGCGAGAGCAACGGGGTGTGCATGGGCATCATCCCGGAGGTGTTTGACCTCGACGACGAGGACTTCCTCCACGTTCTGCAGGACGAGGTGACCCCCGAGAACGAACACCAGATCCGCGAAGCGGTGCGTCAATGTCCAAGGCAGGCGATATTCATTCGCGACGAGTGACGCTGGCTTAGATGCGATTTGTCTTCGTGCACGGCGGTTTTCACGCCGCGTGGTGCTGGGAACGAACGGTCAGCGAGCTAGAACGGCTCGGCCACGAGGGCATCGCCGTCGATCTTCCGGGGCATGGCACGCGTGCCGACGAGGAATCGACGCTGGCGAACCGTCGCGACGCGATCGTCTCGGTGCTGCGGCCCGGTGATGTCCTGGTCGGCCACTCGGGCGGCGGGTTCGATGCGACATTGGCCGCCGACTTCGCGCCGGAGCTGGTAAGCCACATCGCCTATGTCGCCGCAGCACTGCCGCGCGAAGGGCGCACTTATCCCGAGGCGATGGCGATGCGCGACGCCGGCGACGTTCCCGACGGGAAGTTCGACGCCGACGTCGGAGAGATGTTGGGCTACTTGCATTTCGACGATGACGGTGCGATGACGTTCGCCGACTTCGAGAGTGCGTGGAAGTACTTCTACCATGACTGCGACGAAGCGACCGCCCGCTGGGCGTTCGAGCGTCTCGACGCCGAACGGTTCGGCGACACGACCGTCACACCGGTGTCGGTGCCCCGGTTCTGGGCAGCCGATCTCCCCCGCAGTTTCATTCTGTGCCTGCAGGATCGGTCGATGCCGCGATGGCTGGCCGACACGGTGGCGCGTCGACTTGGCGTGGAGCAGTTGGCCATTGACACGTCACACTCGCCGTTCCTCAGCCGTCCGCGGGAGCTGGCCGAGCTGCTCGTGCACGCGACGACCACGAAGCCAACGGGTCCGCTCGTCCCCGACTAGACCCGCGAAATAGAATTCCAGGCTGTAGAACGCGCGGCTTGACGACCCGGAATTCTATTTCGGCGCTAGGAGCCGAAGCCGGAGATGATCACCGCATTGCAGTCCGCGGCACCCTGGCGGACCTTGGCCGCCTTCTGGTAGGCCTCCGACTCGTACCAGGTGCGAGCGGCGTCCACAGACTCGAACTCCAGCACGACGGTCTGGCTGCCGTGCCAGGTGCCCTCGATCACCTGGGGCTTCTGGTCCACGGCCACTATCGTCGCACCGGCCATCGCCTGCATGGCCAACTTGCCATACTCGGCCATCCCCGCCGGGTCCTTGATGTCCTCGGTCAAGATCACATAGCCTTTGGGCACTCTAATCTCCTTGCGTGCTAGTCAGTTTCGCTGATGGCCTGTTCGGGGCAGCACTCGATGGCTTCCTTCGCTGCGCCCTCGAGCCCCTCGGGTACCTCCGACGGATCGGCGACGGCGTAGCCGTCATCCGTCATGGTGAACACGTCGGGGCACAGCGTCAGGCACATGCCATGGCCGCGGCACCGATCCTCGTCGACTTTGACCTTCACGACGCACCGTCAGCGAGGTCGAACTCCAGGTGCAGCTCCGTGAGCCCGCGCAGAATATAGGTCGGAATGTATTGGTAGCGGCGGTTATCCGCGGGACCGTGCTTGTCCTCGGAGATCTTGATGTCCGTCGTGCGGTCCAGCAGCCGCTCGAGTCCGACGCGGGTCTCCGCCCGGGCCAGCGGTGCGCCGGGGCAGCTGTGGATACCGCGGCCGAACGCGAGGTGCTGGCGCGCGTTTTTGCGTTCGGGGTCGAAGGTGTCCGGCTCTTCGAACCGCCGCGGGTCGCGGTTGGCCGCCCCGTTTATCACCATCAGCGTGCAGCCTGCGGCAACGGCTTGCTCACCGACCGTTGTCGGTACCCGCGACAGCCGGAAGTCGCCCTTGACGGGACTTTCGATGCGCAGACATTCCTCGATGAAGTTCGGCAGAAGGCTGCGGTCCTCGCGCAGTTTGCGCTGAATGTCGGGGCGGTCCCCCATCACCTTCAACGCGGTGCTCAGCAGCCGCACGGTCGTTTCCTGCCCGGCCGAGAAGACGTTGGTGGCCACCCTCACAACGTCTCCGACCTCGGGCATCGTGCCGTCCGGGAAGGTCGCGGTCGCCAGCCCCGTCAGCACGTCATCACGAGGTTCGCGACGACGGTCCTCCACATACGTTGCGAAGACGTCGTACAGATACTCCAGCGGCGTCTTGGTCAGTGTCTTGTCCGCATTGCCGATACCGCCCCCGTGAGTGCCGCGCGCCAGCCGCTCGAGCAGCTCAGGTCGGTCCTCTTCCGGCACCCCGAGCAGGTCGGCGATGACGCGCAGGGTGAACGGACCCGCGAAGCCCTTGATGAATTCGCCTTCGCCCGGCGCGAGAAAGGTGTCGAGGATATCGTCGGCGAGCTGCCACATCGCGTCCTCGTTCTCCTTGAGGCGCTTGGGTGTGATCAGCCGCATGAGCAGTGCCCGGTGGTTCGTATGCGTCGGCGGGTCCAGGGTCGGCAGCTGGTCGCTGAACGGAATCTCGTCGCGGTGCTTCTCAATCAGCTCGGTGACATCGTCGCCTTCGAGCGGGACCGGAAAGCCAGGGAACGGGCCGGTCACCGAGATGCACGACGAGAAGGTCTGCTCGTCGTTGTAGACGTCAACGGCCTCCTGCCAGCCGGTCACCATCGTGACGCCGTAGTGGTCCTCGCGGCTGACTGGGCACTTGTTGCGAAGTGCCTCGTAAAACGGGTACGGATCGTCCGTCAGACGACCGTCCCGGAAGAAGTCGGCCGAAGTGAGGTCTTCCGCCATGCGCCCTCCGTTTCGACGATCTCGATCTACGAGAACGTGATTCTCATCTTTGGGTATTAGATTTCCATACCCGCTGTCCTGCGTCAACGAGGGGTGCCGAGCGAGTGCTCAGCACTGGGCCAGATCGGGGCTGCGACCCGGGTTGACACCCGCGGTTCGGAAATGGGACTGTCTCTTGATCGACCGATCAGGAAATGGGGTTGGCTATGGCAGGCCGGGTTGACGGCAAGGTCGCGTTCATTACTGGTGCGGCACGGGGACAGGGTCGAAGCCACGCGATGAGGCTGGCACAAGAGGGCGCCGACATCATCGCCATCGACATTTGCAAACCGATCAGTCGCAGCAGCGAGATCCCTCCGTCCACGCCGGACGACCTGGCCGAGACGGCCGATCTGGTCAAGGCACATAACCGCCGCATCGTCACCGCCGAGGTCGACGTGCGCGACTACGACGCGCTGAAGGCCGCAATCGACAGCGGTGTCGAGCAGTTGGGCCGGCTCGACATCATCGTGGCCAACGCGGGGATCGGTAACGGCGGAGCAACCCTCGACAAGACCAGCGAGCACGACTGGAAAGACATGATCGACGTCAACCTGTCGGGTGTGTGGCACACCGTCAAAGCCGGTGTGCCACATCTACTCTCCGGCGGCCGCGGCGGTTCGATCATCCTGACGAGCTCGGTAGGCGGGCTCAAGGCCTACCCCCATACCGGTCACTACATCGCCGCGAAGCACGGTGTGGTGGGCCTGATGCGGACGTTCGCGGTCGAACTCGGGCAGCACTCGATTCGCGTCAACTCGGTGCACCCCACAAACGTCAACACCCCGATGTTCATGAACGAGGGGACGATGAAGTTGTTCCGCCCCGATCTGGAGAACCCCGGCCCTGACGACCTCGCCGTCGCCGCTCAGTTCATGCACGTGCTGCCGGTCGGCTGGGTGGAACCGGTCGACATCAGCAATGCCGTCCTGTTCTTGGCGTCCGAAGAAGCCCGCTACGTCACGGGTCTCACGCTCACCGTCGACGCGGGAAGCATGCTGAAGTAGCTCGGCCTAGTCGGTGGTACGGAACCGGCTCAAGTAGCGCTCGATGAATGCACGCAGTTCCCGGTGACCGTCTGTGACGCCGATAGCGCTCTCGTTGCATAGGCTTCGTCCCATCTGCGTCAGCAACATGGAAATGACGACCGGCGGATACTCGTCGAAATCGACGCGGTAGGCCCGCAAAGCGACTGTCACGGCAGCGGTTTCGATATCGCGCACGCGATCGGCGTAGGCCTTCAGCTCGGCACCGATCACCTTGCGATGGTTCGCCAGCGCCATGAACTCGGTGTTGAGTCCCGTGAGCCGGGAATCGGTGTTGATCTCCCACAGCGCGCGCAACGGGTCCTCGGCGGTGAGCGTTTCGCGCATTCTGGCCAGCGATACCTCCGCACCGGCCCGCAGCACTTCCGCGAACAGGTCGTCCATCGTCGGGAAGTAGTAGTACACCAGCGCTGAACGAACCCCGGCGACCGCGGCCACTCGGCGCGACGTCGCGGCCGCGTAGCCTTCCTCCCTCATTATTTGGGCGGTCGCCTCCATCAAGCGCTGCCGCGCGCCGACGTCTTTTGCTGCGGCCTTCGTCGCTGCGGCCATCTAGTGGTCTCCCCAAACCGCGTGGGCGCTAACCCAATCAAAGACTCTTGACCTGTCGCCGCGACGCGTGTTAAGCATGATCCATTCTAGCAGTTTGATCGATCGATCAAATCTCTACTACTCTTTGGCGCATCAGTGGAGATGAGGGGCGGAAGAGCAAATGACCGATCTCGCGTCAGTGGACTATTTCTCCGATCAAGCCATCGCACATGATCCTTAGGTTGCGGTCACGGGTGATGCCGAGGTCATGGCGGCCTGGATCTGCCGCTCGTCACCGTGATCGACACCGCTGGGGCGGCGTTGTCGCGGGAAGCCGAGGAGGGTGGATTGGCCCGCGAGATCGCCAGGTGCATCGCGGAAATGGTTGCACTCGAGGTGCCCACTGTCTCGGTGCTTCTCGGCGAAGGAACCGGCGGCGGAGCACTCGCACTTGTGCCTGCCGATCGGATCCTGACCGCCCGGCACGGATGGCTCTCCCCTCTTCCTCCCGAGGGAGCCAGCCTGATCCTCTACCACGACACCAGCCACGCTGCGGACATGGCGGTCAAACAGGGAGTGCGGTCCGCGGACTTGCTTGCCAACGGAGTCGTCGACCGAGTCGTTCCCGAATATCCCGACGCCGCCGCCGAACCTGAGCAATTCTGTCTCCGGGTCGGCGCCGCGCTCCGCGACGAACTGGCGAGGCTGGGCAACGCCGATGTCGTGCAAAGGCTCGCCGCTCGTGCACAACGATTCGACCGGATCGGTCAACATGGTCTGACCCTGGCCGTAGCCGGCTAGTGGCGGCGAGAAGAACACCTATCCTCGGCGGGTCCGCCAGTCACCGATCGCGGCGAGGCGCCGCCGCTGCTGCGCGGCGGCCCCGGCATCGAGCCCGTGGCCGCGCTGCTCGAGATTGTCGATGACGCGTTGGCGATGCTCGACGGGATTGGCGTCGTCGTATTTGAACTTGGCATCCACCCGCATCACTGCCAGTCGGACGCCCCGGATACCCGAAAGCATCCGCCCATAGGGCGCCGAGTCGACGGTGACCGCCGCGTGGCGACCTTCGGGTTGGAGGTCGGCGAGTTGCGCGGTGAGGATGTCGGCCTTGTCCTGCGGGTCGTCGACAACCGTTGGCCGACATACGAATTGCACGGAGGCGTAGTAGCTGGTCGGCACGCCGTCCTCGTCGGGTCCACCGGCCTTGGCCCGCCAGTAAGTCGGAATGTACGCGTAGTCGCCAGCAATGGCCAGGCGTACTTCAGCAGCGGCCTCCAGATGCGGCCAGACCGGGTTCGGTCGGGCCAGGTGGATCAGTAGCTCGTCGCCGGCAACAGTGAAATGCAGCGGCAGCACAAACGGCGCATCGGCTGTGTCGAGGTTGTTGACCGCGAGCATCCCGAACCGGTCGGTGGACGCCAGCCAGTCCTGCCACTCACCAGTATCGAGCGCGGCATCCCACGGGTGAATGAGCATGTCAGTCTCCTTCGAAAGGCGTTGTGCCGCTGGCTATCAGACGACGAACCACGTGCACATCGGGTCCGAATCGCGCCAGGTGTGAAACCAGGTCGTCGGCGGCGGCGTGAAGCGCCGCATCGGTCATCGGGTCGAGCGCGTCGAGGATGAACAGCGCCGTGGTGGTGTCGTCGCGCAGTCGGGTGCGGTGTGCCTGCCGCCAGTTCCAGCGCCGGCAGGTCACCCCCGCGTCGTCGCACCACACGACTTCCCCGGGGTCGGGGTACTCGATGGCCGCGGTGCCGTCGACCATGGTGTCGAACGGCTCGTTACCTGCGGCACGGATCAGGTGAGGCGAGCCGGCGTAGCGCGTCAGGTTTTCCCCGCCGAGCGGGATCTGGTGCAGCACCGAGATGGCGTTGTATGTGTCGGTGAGCCGATTCACCCGCGGTAGCCCGGATCCGGCACGCCGCAGCAGCGCCTCGACGCTGTTGCGGGTGCGCTGCGGCTTGGCCCCGAACGCGCGGTAAGCCTCCCGCCACGCTGCCACGTGTGGCAGCTCGTCCACCGCGCGCTCGAAAAGCGCTTGGCGCGCTGCGTTTTCGGCCGCACGCAGCAGCGCTTCGCTGCCCTGATCGCCCGGACTGGTGATGAGCCCGTCGACGGCCAGCAGCAGGACACGGTAGTCGGGTCGCAGTGCGAACACCGGGGCGTCCACATACGCGCCGGCGAGAACTCCCTCGAGTAGGACGATGTCAGTCATCGTTCACCTCCGACGCGGCTCCCACTCCCGGCTCGAAGACGGCCAGGGAGAATCTCGCCGGCTGCGTCTCGACGTTGGTGTATGAATGCGCCACGTCACCGGGAAATGCAATCGCGTCGCCCGCTTGGAGAGTGACGGATTGGTCTGCCACCCCGACGGTGACCTTGCCCTCGTGGACCTGCAGGAGCTCCTTCGTACCAGGCGTGTGGGCTTCGCTCGTGTGCTGGTCGCCTGAGCACAGGGTCCAGTCCCACAGTTCGACCACGTTCGGCGGTTTCGTGCCTGCCACCAGCACGCCGCGTCCACCCGAATCGCTGCTCCACAGGGTGGCACCGTCACCGCGGCGAGTGACCTTCACCGGCTTGGGTTGAGGCGGCTCGACCAACGCCGGCAGCCCCACGCCGAGCGCATCGCTGATCCTCAAAAGCGTTCCCACACTGGGGTTTGCGGCGCCCTGCTCGACGTTGACCACCATGCGGCGACTCACCCCGGCAGCCTCCGCCAACTGATCCAGCGTCCAACGCCGCGACAGCCGCTCCTGCCTGACCCGAACACCGATCGCCGATGCGAGAGCTGCGGTGCCCTGATCCACTAGTGCACTATAGCGCACTCAGAGTGCAGTGAACCTGTTCAACCCTTTTCGGCGGCCACCCTGGCTCGCTCCGCCATCGAGGCGATCACTCCGCCATCGTTCAATATGTCCGAGCCGGTGAGATAGCCGGCCTTGTCACTGGCACAAAATGCGAGTAGCTCTGCCATCTCTTCCGGCTTGCCCCACCGCGGAACCGCTGCGTCGGTGACCATCGCACCGGCCCCGGCCTGCTCCTCCAGCCTGCCCATCTCGGTGTCGATGGACCCCGGGGAGACCGAGACGATCCGGAGCCCGCGACCGTTGAACCTCTCGGCCTGTGATGTGCTGTACCACCGGACGAAGCTCTTGCTCACGGCGTAGGCGATGCCGGACCGCGCATCCTCAGGAACGATGTCGCACACCGACATCATGTCGTTCATGAAGGTGTCTTCATCCTGAAGGGCTAGCGGGAACTGCTTTGTCGGAATCATCTCCTGCGGCAGCATATGGGCGGCCATCGATGCGACGTTGACGATCGCGGCCCCCTCGGCAGCGTTCCCGTAGAAGACCTCGTTGACGTTGACCGTGCCGAGGGCGTTGGTCCGCATGACGTAATCGGCGTCGCCCATGCTGGGACTTACCCCCGCGGTATGGATCACGGAGGCGATCGTCCCGAGGTCAGCCGCGGTATCGAGCAACCGGGCAACCGCCTGGCGGTCGGTGACGTCACAGTTGACGGCCGAGGGCGTCATTCCGAGGTCGCTCAGCGTGGCCGCCGCTGTATCAAGCCGGTCCTGCCTGACGTCGCAAAGCACGATTGCGTGGTCCCGGCCGACGACTTTGGCCGTGGCCAGACCCATGCCACCCGCTCCGCCCGTGATTACCGACACTCGACTCATACGTGGACGATATACGGCTGCCGTTACATTTCACAGGCCGGGTGTCACGCATGGGGTGGCTGCGGCCCCGCGACTCACGGCAGGACCAGGCGCAGCCTTTCCCAGCCGCGAACGGTCGATGTCGGCGCGAGTTGCGCTGTCTCGTAGTCGATATCCCACTCCGGCCACCGATTGAGCAGTTCGTCGAGGGCGACGCGGCCTTCCAGCCGCGCCAGGTTCGCGCCGAGGCAGTAGTGGACGCCTTTACCGAAGGTGATGTGGGAGATATTGTCGCGACGAATGTTGAACGTGTCCGGGTCCTGGTATCGGCGTGGGTCGCGGTTGGCCGCACCGAACAGCAGCAGCATCGCGCTTCCAGCTGGCACTGTTGTGCCGTAGCACTCGAAATCCCGTGCCATCCAACGGGCGACGTGCGGGCCCGTCGGTTCGAAGCGCAGGGTTTCGTCGACGGTGCGCGTCAACAGGCTCCTGTCGTCGAGAACCGTCCTGCGTTGATCGGGGTGTTCGGCAAGAACTTTCGCCAGCCATCCGATCAGTCGACCGGTCGTCTCGTTTCCTGCGCCGGCGACAACCTGGGTGTAGTGCAGCACTTCCTTGCGTGTCAGTTTCCGGGTCACCCCGTTCTCGTCTTCGAACTCGACGTTGAGCAGCGCCGTCATCAGATCGTCGGACGGGTTCTTGGCACGCCAGTCGACGTAGTCGGCATAGATCCGTCCGTCGGCGATCGCGTCGGCGTCCACCACCTTCATCGGGGTGCCGGGTTTCGTGCGCAGGTTCGCGTCGTTGGCGTCGCGGACCGTGACTTGATCCGACTCGGGTATGCCCAGCAGCATCCCGATGACCCGCATCGGCATCATCGATGCGAGCTCGGCAATGATGTCGAAACCGTCAGAGCCGACGTGCGGATCCAGGCAGCGTACGCAATACTGCCGGATCTGATCCTCGATGGCGGCCATCCGGCGCGGAGTGAAGACCCGAGACATCAAGCCCCGCAACATGGTGTGCATGGGAGGGTCCTCGAACATCATCACGCCGGGAGGCATGTCGAAGTCCGACTTGACCAGTTCGAGGATGTCGCTTCGACTGTTCGAGAAGGTCGGCCAGTCGCTAAGCGCTTCTTCGACGTCGGCGTGCCGGGAGATCGCCCAGAAGTCGAAGCGTTCGTTGTAGTAGATCGGCGCCTCTTCCCGCAGCCGGGCGTAGACCGGATACGGGTTGGCCACGATCTCGACGTCATACGGGTCGTAGTAGACGTCCGTGCTTTGCGAGGTCGTCATCGTGCTGCCTTCTGCTATTGCATCGCAATGCGGATGTTCTTGATCTGTAGGAACTCCTGCAGGCCCTCGATGCCGCCGGTGCGGCCGAATCCGCTCTCTTTATAGCCTCCGTACGGCCCCTGCGGAGAGATATCGCTGTACTTGTTGATCCACACCGAGCCCGCTTCAAGCCGGCGAGCGACCCGATGTGTCCGGCTCAGATCGTTGGTCTGTATGAACGCGTTCAAGCCGTACGGCGTGTCGTTGGCGATGCGCACGGCTTCTGCTTCGTCGCTGAACTTCATCACCGAAACGACGGGTCCGAAGGTCTCGGTCTGCGCCAGCGCGGACGAGTTGTCGACGCCCGCGAACACCGTCGGCTGAAGGTAAAAGCCCTGTGCGAGTGCGCCGCCCAGCCGCTTGCCTCCGGCGAGGAGGTCACCCGCACCCGTCGCCACGGCTTCGTCGATCACGCCGAGAATGCGGTCGATCGCGGACTGATTGATAACCGGCCCGAACACGACTGCAGGGTCGAGTGGGTCCCCGATCGTCGACCCTTCTACGACGGCAACGAACTTCTCCACGAACGCGTCGTAGACCGACTCGTGGACCAGCACGCGGCTTGCGCACGCGCAACTCTGTCCCGACTGCATCAGCGGGCCCTGATGGGCCGATAACATCGCCGCGGCGTCGAGATCGGCATCGTCGAAAACGATGTTGGCCGATTTGCCACCGAGTTCGGCCACCACAGGCGTCAGATTGACTGCCGCCGACTGGAGAACCTTGCGTGCGGTGGCATCTCCGCCGGTGAAGTGGATCTTGCGGATGCCGGGGTGACGCACGAGCGCCTCACCCCCTTCCGGGCCCGCCGGCACGACGTTCACCAGCCCGGCCGGCAGACCGACCTGGGTGCACAATTCGCCGAACCGCAGGCTGGCGAGTGGCGCCAGCTCTGAGGGCTTGAGGAGCACGGCGTTACCGGCGGCGAGTGCGGGCGCGACACACGAAGCCGTCACGGCGAGTGCGCCGTTCCACGGGGTGATGACGCCGACGACGCCGTATGGTTCACGTTCAATCAGGTTGACGTCGAAGGACCAGTCCACCGGCGTACTGGAGCCGTGGGGCTTGTCGACGTAGCCGGCGTAGTAGCGGAGGAACCGCTCGAGCAGCAGCGCGGTACCGGCGAAGGAGATCGGAACCGCGTAATCGTGCACGTTGAGACGAGCAAGCTCGTCGAGGTTTTCGTGCACGGCGTCGGCGAGGTCGATCAGCAGGTCTCGGCGTCGGTCGACGGTAAGCGACATCCATTCTCGATGCGCGTCCCAGGCTGAGGCGACGGCACCGTCGATCTCGGCCGCGCCGGCCAAGGGGACAGCCGCGTTCGGTTGGCCTGTGGCCGGGTAGATATGTGAATGCGTCCCGCCGGACGACTCGTTGACTCGGTCGCCGCCGATGAGCAGCCCAGTGAAGATCGTGTCGGTGATCGAGGTCATCAGGCCTCCTCTCGCCACTCGTTCAGGACGCGCTGCTTCTGCTCGTCGATCGCCTGGCCGAGGCTGGCGGCCTTTGCCCATCCGTAGTAGGCGCCGAAATGCAATGCCAGTTCATCCATTTCGTCGAACGAGAGGTCACGGCTCTTCAGCGCGGCGTAGACATGGCTCATGATCGGATACGGCGCGTCCTGGAATGCCACGCATGCGACCGTCACCAGCCGTCGTTCCCTCATGCCGAGTCCTGGCCGCAGCCACATCTCGCCGAAGACGAAGTTCAGAATGCCCGCGCCTTGATACGGGTTATCCCGCTGCGGCGCAAACGGTAAGCAGTTGATGTCCTTGAACGATTGTTCTCCGGTCAGCAGCCGCCGCTCGGGGTCACTCGGTGTAACCAGCGGTAGTAGCGGATCGGGCGGTGGCACCGCCTGTCCCCGCTCGCGGTGGATACGGTCCCACTGCTCGTCGACCGCCATGTTGAATCGGGACGCCTTGGGCCAGCCGCTATAGACCGCGAAATGCAAGACGGTCTCCCGCATTTCGGTGATCGTCAGATCACCGCTGTTCAAGGCTGCATACACGTGATCCTTCAGAGGTCCTTCCGCGTCGGCTGCCGCCACGCATGGAAGCGTGACGAACCGCCGATCCCGCCTACTCAGCCCCGGGCGAGACCAGACTTCTCCGAAGACGAAGTCGAGCAACCCATTCGTCGTCGCAGGGGTCGGATCCTCTGGTGGAGGAAATGTCATCACTTCCGCGAAGGCGCGCCTGCCGCGCTCGGAACGATCGATATCGACTGTTGTCATCGCAACGTCACTCCTGCGTCGACTTTGAACTCCAATCCCGTCACAAAGCGGCTCTCATCGGAAACAAGGAACAGCACGGCGTTGCTGATATCGATCGCTTCGGCCATCACCGCAGGCAAAGCGTTGAGGAATATCGGAACAAGATCAGGACGACTCTCGGCGAGGAGCGCGTGCAGCGACTGTGGCTGCATACCCGTTTCGACTCCGGTCGGATGGACCGTGTTGACCCGAATATTCTGTGCGGCAAGCTCGTTGGCCAGCGCCCGGCTCAGGCCGACGACTCCGTGCTTGGATGCGGTGTAAGGCAGGTGCAGCGGTGTGCCCTTCAGGCCGGCCGCCGAGCTGATGTTGACCAGGCTTCCGCCACGCTCCACGAGATGCGGCAGCGCGGCCGCACACGTGTTCCAGGTGCCGATCAGGTTGACGTCAACGACCGTTCGCCACTGCTCGGAAGTGGTCTTGTCCCACGTGCCCACCGTCAGCACACCGGCGTTGGCCACCGCCGCGTCCAGTCCACCGAGTTCGGCGACACCGGTGTTCACGGCCTTCGTCAACGCCGCCTCGTCGCGAACGTCGACGATGGAGGTCACGACTCGCCCGCCGTGCTTTTCGGCCAGCCGGGCGGTTTCGTTCAGATCCTCCGGCGTTGCCAGTGGGTATTCCAATTCGGGCAGCGACTCGCAGATGTCGACGAGAATGAGGTCGGCACCCTCCTCGGCGAGCCGCACCGCATGACTGCGGCCCATCCCCCGCGCCGCTCCGGTGATGAGTACCTTCTTGCCGGCAACCCGACCGGTGACGCGAGATCCGTTGTCGCTCATAACTTGTTGGTGAAGCCAGCGTCGACGGGGAAGGTGACGCCAGTGACGTACTTGCCTGCGTCGGAGACCAGGTAGGCGATGGCCTCGCTGATGTCCTCGGGCTCCAAGAGCGCAACCGGCATCGGGTTCTGCAGATGGGGGCCGCCGTCGGGATAGTTCTCCAAGAACGACAGCATGGCCGGATTGACGGCCATCATCGTGTTCACGGCCGTCGGATGCACCGTGTTGACCCGAATGCTATGTGGTGCAAGGGCGTTGGCAAGCGTGCGCATCAGGCCGACGATGCCGTGCTTGGACGCCGCATAGCCCAGTCCTCCGCCCTGGAGTCCGCCGAAACCCCTCAATCCGGCGGTCGAGCTGGTGAGGACGATCGAACCACCCTGCCCGCCGGCGATCAGGTGCGGTATCGCCGCCTTGGTCGTGTGGAATGCGCCGACGAGATTCACGGTGAGGACATCGGTCCACTGCTCGAGATCTTCTTCGTCGGTCAGTTCGCGAAACGCCATGGTCGCGATGCCCGCGTTGGCCAGCACGATGTCCAGCCGACCGAACTGCTCCACGCCGGCATCGAGAGCCGCCTTCAGCGCGCGATAGTCGCGGACGTCGTCGACCGAGGCAAACATCTTGCCGCCCTTGGCTTCCACCAATGCGACGGTCTCGTCGAGCTCCTCTCGCGTCGCCATCGGGTAGCCGTTGGACGCGATGTCGGCGCAGATGTCCACGCCGATGATCGCGGCGCCGTCGGCGGCCAGCCGCACAGCATGGCTGCGCCCCTGTCCGCGGGCTACGCCGGTGATGAATGCGACCTTCCCGTCCAAACAACCCATCGATCCTCGCTTCATTGCACTAGGGGAGTAACCGTGTTACATCAGGTACGGTAACCTGGTTACTCATAGACAGCAAGGGCGTTTGCAAAAGTGACTAGTGCTGAAGTGGTCAGCGGCGACGATGTTGAACCGCAACGCGACCGGATTCTGGACATCGTCGTCGAGTTACTCGAAACCGAGGGCTACGACGCCGTGCAATTGCGCGAGGTCGCTCGGCGGGCACGGACATCCTTGGCAACAATTTACAAGCGCTACGGCACGCGCGACGAGCTGATCCTGAAGGCGCTCGAGTGTTGGATGACAGAGAACCGGTATTCCGGTTTGACCCAACCACACGATGCGGACGAGTCGCTGTACGTCGGCCTGATGCGGGTGCTGCGCACCATCTTTGAGCCATGGGAGCGTCACCCCGCGATGCTCGAGGCCTACTTCCGAGCACGAACAGCCCCAGGTGGTCAGAAGCTGGTGCGCCGCGGGTTCGACACGGTGGTCCCGGTGGCGATGGAGGCGCTCGCCGGCGCTGACGCCGACTTCATCCGCGACGTTGACACCATCGTCTCCAGCGTTGTCTACGGCTTGATGGGCCGCTTCGCAGCCGGCGAAATCGCGATTGCCGAGATTGTGCCGAGCCTCGAGCGCACCGTGCACTATCTGACGACTGGCTATGAAGCTTCTCGCTA
>NZ_DASSCY010000215.1:0-5226 GCF_035697385.1 Mycobacterium sp.
GGCTGCACGCCAAGCTGTTCTACCAACCGCTGCTGGAGTCGGTGGGCCAACCGGCGCTTGGCATTTCGGAAGGCATGACGCCGCAAGCCGCTGAACGCCAGCTGGCCGCCCTTGGCTACGAGGGGCCGCAGAGCGCGTTGACACATCTGGCGGCGCTCACCAGCTCCAGCGGCAGGCGTGGGCGGGTGCAGCAGGTGCTGCTGCCCACCCTGCTGGATTGGCTCTCCGATACCCCTGACCCCGATGCCGGTCTGCTGGCCTACAGAAGGATCAGTGAGGCGCTGGCCGAGCAGCGGTGGTTCCTGTCGACGCTGCGCGACGAGGGTGCGGTCGCCAAGCGGCTGATGCAGGTTCTTGGCACGTCGGCGTATGTGCCCGAACTATTGATGCGGGCACCCGAGGTCATCCAGTCCTACGCCGACGGTCCCGACGGACCCAAGCTGTGCGACGTCGAACCCGACGCCGTGGCGCGGGCGCTGATCGCCTCGGCGGGTAGGCATTCCGATCCGGTGCGGGCCATCGCCGCGGCCCGCACGCTGCGTCGGCGCGAGCTGGCCCGCATCGCCTCGGCCGACCTGCTCGGAATGCTCGAAGTGACCGACGTGTGCAAGGCGCTGACGTCGGTATGGGTGGCGGTGCTGCAGGCCGCGCTGGAGGCGGTGATCCGGGCCAACACTTCCGACGACGGATCGCCTGCCCGCATCGCGGTGATCGGGATGGGACGTCTTGGCGGCGGCGAGCTCGGCTACGGTTCGGACGCCGACGTGATGTTCGTATGCGAACCGGCCGAGGGTGCCGACGAGTCGGCCGCGGTGCGGTGGTCGGTGACCATCGCCGAACAAGTTCGGACGCTGCTCGGCACGCCGAGCGCGGACCCGCCGCTGGAGGTGGACGCGGGGCTGCGACCGGAAGGCCGCAACGGCTCGCTCGTGCGCACCCTTTCGTCGTACGAAACCTATTACGCACAATGGGCACAGCCGTGGGAGGTCCAGGCTCTGCTGCGGGCGCACCGGGTCGCGGGCGACCTCGATCTCGGCGAGCGATTCTTGTTGATGGCGGACAAGATTCGCTATCCACCCGGCGGGATCTCGCCCCAGACAGTGCAGGAGATCAGGCGTATCAAGGCGCGTGTCGACGCCGAACGGCTGCCGCGCGGTGCGGACCCGAACACCCATACCAAGTTGGGTCGCGGCGGGCTCGCAGACATCGAGTGGACAGTGCAGCTGCTGCAGCTGCGGCACGCGAACAAAATCCCTGCGCTGCACAACACTTCGACGCTGCAATCACTGGACGCCATCGGCGCGGCAGAGTTGATCGCCGAAGGCGATGTCGAGCTGCTTCGCCAAGCGTGGCTCACCGCGACCCGTGCGCGCAATGCGTTGGTGTTGGTGCGCGGCAAGGCGACCGACCAACTGCCAGGGCCCGGTCGTCAACTCAACGCCGTCGCGCTGGCTGCGGGCTGGGACCGAGGAGACGGCGCTGAGTTCCTCGATCATTATCTGCGGGTGACCCGGCGGGCAAAAGCTGTGGTACGAAAGGTTTTCGGAGCATGAGGGTGAGCGCGTGAGTATGGACTTCGGCTTCGACGTGATCAGTGCTCAGGAGTACGAGCGTCAGCGTGCGCTGTACGGGCCGTTGACCGACGCACTGCGCAAACTGATCGACGCGGGCCTGCACACCGACGCCGACGAGGACACTGTCCGCGAGGCGCAGGCGGCCATCGAGGCGGTGACTGAGGCGCTCGAAGCTAACAAGCGCACGGTGACCTCGACGCTGCGTCATGCGGGCACCGGCCGCCCCCTGGCGTGGGCCAATCCCGCTGTCGGGCTGCGCAATGCGATCGCACCGCCGATGGAGATCCATCACTCCGACGACGGCCGGTGCTGGAGCGAGTTCAGCCTCAGCGCCGCCTACGAGGGTCCGCCGGGCTGGGTGCACGGCGGCATCTGCGCACTGGTACTCGATCACATTCTCGGCGAGGCAGCCAGCGACGGGCTGACCAAGCCGAAGTTCACCGGAACGATCACGCTCAAGTACTTGCGTGGCACGCCGCTTGGGCCGCTGCGTGCGGAGGCATTCGTTGACCGCATTGAAGGCGTCAAGACTTTCGCGCGTGGCTACCTGAGTGACGCCGACGGCACAACAGTGGAGGCCGAAGGGGTCTTCATCCAACCGACGTGGGCCCGCGACGCAGGATGAGGTTTTACATCAGCACGGCCTTCCTCGACACTCACGAGGTCGTCGAAATCGCCAAGGCAGCAGATGATCTGGGATTCTACGGGATGGGCATCCCTGACCACGTCATCAACCTCGAAACGCTGAAGACGCCCTATCCCTACACCAAGGACGGCAAACGTCGCTGGGAGGCGTTCACCGACTGGCCCGACCCGTGGGTGATGATCGGCGCCATCGCACTGGTCACCACCCGGCTGCACTTCGTCACAACGGTGTACCTGCCGGCGATGCGTGATCCGTATTCGGCCGCGAAATCGATTGGTACCGCTGCGTATTTGGCGCAGGGTCGGCTCGAGCTCGGTATCGGCGTCGGCTGGTGCGAGGAGGAGTTCACGCTGATGGGCCAGCGGTTCGACCGCCGCGGCAAGCGCACCGACGAGATGCTCGAGTTGATGAAGGCGTTGTGGCAACCGGGCTGGACCGAGTTCGATGGCGAGTTCTATTCGGCACCACGGTTGGAGATGGAGCCGACGCCGCCACACATCCCCATCTACGTGGGCGGGTTGTCCGACATCGCGTTGCGTCGCGCCGCGCGCCATGACGGGTGGATCGGGGACCTGATCACCACGGACCGGGCTATCGAACGAGTCGATCGGTTGCGCGAGATGCGTGCCGAAAAGGGTTTGTCGATGGATGATTTCACCATCCTGACGCCGCTTACCGACGCTTTCACACCCGAGCACTACGAACGCGCAGAGGCAAGCGGTATCACCGGCATCATCACGATGCCATGGATGTTCTACTCCGGTCCGCAGGCCACGTTGGCCGAGAAGATCGACGGCATGCGCAAGTTCCGCAAAGACCTGGCGCTCGACGGCTAGCCGCTCAGAGGAGCACCTCGACCGACGTCAATTGCGGGTGAGTTGCCGCCCACTCGGCCGCGATATAGCCGGCGAGCTTGTAGGTCCAATCGTCCCGCAATAGACCAAATGTGTAGTCGACAAACCCGCTATCGGTATCGGTGTCGCGCGTCGAGTAGAAGAATGTCGGACCCGTGTAGTCGAACTGGCTCCAGGCATTGAGGTAGTCCTCAATGAACTCGGCTTGAGTCGCTTCGCTGGCCACCGCTGTCGGCACGCCGTACTCCGTCGACCAGATCTTCTTGTCGCCGTCGCCGTTGGCCACCATCAGATCGTGCATCATCGTCAGCTGATTGATCGGCGAGAGATTCCACCACGGCAGGCCCTCAGAGAACTTCAGCGTGTAGTGATACGGGTGGAACGAGATCGCGTCGAAGTAGCCGTGCGCGCCTGCGTCATACATCTGATCGAGGTAGGTGATCGGGTTCATGTACAGATTGCCCCAGTCGGGAATCGAACCAAGTACGCCGGCGATCACGGTGGCGTTCGGATCGGCGGCCTTGATCGCCGGGAATGCTGCTTGCAGTAACACGGTGTAGGCGGCCGGATCGGGTTGCGGCGACCAGAAGAAGTAGGCGTTCGGCTCGTTCCAGATCTCGTAGGCCGAAATCTTGCCCGCGTATCGCGCTGCCACCAGGCCGGCGAACTCGGCGTACTGGTCCACCGCGATCGGCGCACCGGCATACAGTGGTTGGCCCGGCGTCGCTGCCCAGGTCGGAGTGGTGTTGAGAACCGCTACCACCCCGATATTGCGCTGGTACGCGGCATTGACGATGTAGTCGATGGTGCCCCAGGTGTAGACGTCTTTAGTCCCCTCGACGCCGGCCCACGGGATGATCATCCGGACGTTGTTGACACCCATCGCCTGCATCGTGTCGAGGGTTCGATTGATGTCGGCCTGCGACATGAAGTACAGGTCCGAGTCGGCAAATCCGACCGTCGTATTCGACGTGTTGATTGAATTCGTCGGCGTGGTCAGCGGAGACCAGTTGTAGGTGAGGACCTGGGTGACTGTGCCGCCATGGCCGTCGTTCACCGTGATCACGAATGTGTCTGACGCCGTGGTCATTCCGGCGTAGTAGGACATGTTGGGGGTGTACGTGAGAACCCCACTACCCGAATTGAGGATCGTTCCGTGAAGGGCCTGCGTCGTGACGGTAAACGTGAGCGCATCGCCGTCGGCGTCGGAGCCGACCACGTGATAGAAGCCGGTACCTGTAAACGGAGTGCGGACGCCGGCGGTTTGGTTCGGAACCGTCGGCGCGATGTTGGTGGGGCTGATGCTGACGGTGACCGGGATTGTGACACTGGCGCCGTGGCCGTCGGTGACGGTGATGGTGAAGGTGTCGGAGGTGGCGCCCGTGGCCGCGGCGTTGTCGGCGGAAGCGGCATGGCGGGCGGCGGCCGTTGGGGTGTAGGTGAAGGTGCCGTTGGCGTTGACGGTCACTGATCCCTTGGTGGTGGTGGTCGAGCCGGTGTAGGTCAGGGAGTCACCGTCGGCGTCGGTGGCGGTGATGGTTCCGGTGACGACTCCGGTGGTGGTGTTGGGGGCGCCCGGATTGGCTGTCGCGTTCGGCACCGCGTTGGCAGGGCCGATCGCCACGGTCACCGGAACGCTGACCGTGGCGCCGTAGCCGTCGGTGACGGTGATGGTGAAGGTGTCTTGTTTGTCGGCGGTGGTGGCGCCGGTTGCCGAAGCGGCATGCCGCGCGGCGGCCGTTGGGGTGTAGGTGAAGGTGCCGTTGGCGTTGACGGTCACCGATCCCTTGGTGGTGGTGGTCGAGCCGGTGTAGGTCAGCGGGTCGCCGTCGGCGTCGGTGGCGGTGATGGTTCCGGTGACCACTCCGGTGGTGGTGTTGGGGGTGCCTGGGTTCACTGTCACGTTCGGCGCTGAGTTGGCGGGGGTGATGGAGACGGTGACGGTGGTGGTGGTTTGTCCGCCGTGGCCGTCGTTGATGGTGATGGTGAAGGTGTCTTGTTTGTCGGCGGTGGTGGCGGTGGTGGCTGCTGCGGCGTGGCGGGCGGCGTAGGTGGGGGTGTAGGTGAATTGGCCGGGCCCGGTCATGGTGATTGAGCCTTTGCCTGCGGGGGTGCTGACTGCGTAGGTCAGTGAATCTCCGTCGGTATCAGC
>NZ_DASSCY010000216.1:0-5812 GCF_035697385.1 Mycobacterium sp.
GACGCGTCGGCCGACCGGGCCAGCCAGATCCGCACGGTGGACCGTAGCGAGCGCATTCGCACCTATAACTTCCCGGAAAACCGGATCGCCGATCACCGGATCAATTTCAAGGCACACAACCTCGATCAGGTCCTCGACGGCGATCTCGACGCGCTGCTCGACGCCCTGGCGGCGGCCGACAAACAGTCCAGGCTCGAGCAGAAATGACCCGGCTCCGCCAGGTGATCGACGCCGCCGCGGCGGCGCTCGCCGAGGCGGGAGTCGGTTCGCCGCGCACCGATGCCGAACTGCTCGCCGCCCATGCGGCCCGCACCGACCGTGGACGTCTTGCCGTTGTCGACGCGGGACCCGAGTTCTTCGACCGGTATGACGACCTCGTCGCCGCGCGGGCAAAACGTGTGCCGCTGCAACACCTCACCGGGACCGCACCGTTCGGCCCGGTGACCGTCGAGGTCGGTCCAGGCGTTTTCATTCCACGGCCGGAAACCGAGTCAGTGCTGGAATGGGCTGTGGCTCAACCGTTGTCACATCGTCCGGTCATCGTCGACCTCTGCACCGGCTCCGGCGCGCTCGCACTGGCGTTGTCGGCGCACTGGCCCGACGCGCGGGTCATAGCCGTCGACGACTCCGAGGACGCGCTCGCCTACGCCAGGCGCAATGCGGCCGGCACGCCTGTCGAGTTGCTGCGCGCCGACATCACGAAACCCGGTCTGCTCCATGAACTCGACGGCAGCGTCGACCTCGTCGTCGCCAACCCGCCCTACATCCCTGATGGCGCGACGCTGGAACCCGAAGTGGCCGAACATGATCCGGCGCATGCTCTGTTCGGCGGGCCGGACGGGATGACCGTTATCAGGGCCATCGCCGAATTGGCCGCGCGGTGGTTGCGTCCCGGCGGCCGGTGCGCCGTCGAGCACGACGACACCACGTCGGCCCTCACCGTCGAAGCGTTCACACACACCGGGCGGTTCGTAGACGTCACTGCTCGACACGACTTGGCGGGCCGACCCCGGTTCGTCACCGCGACCCGGGGTGAGTGAGAGGCTCGAGGCATGACCCAGGTGTTCGACTGTGCTGACGCCGAACAGCGCGCAGGCGGAATCGCATCGGCCATCAGTGCGCTCAAGAGCGGGCGACTGGTCGTGCTGCCCACCGACACCGTGTACGGCATCGGCGCCGATGCCTTCGACCGTGACGCCGTCGCTGCGCTGCTCTCGGCGAAGGGCCGCGGCCGCGACATGCCCGTCCCGGTGTTGGTCGGCTCATGGCACACCATCGAGGGCCTGGTGTACTCGGTCCCGAACAGTGCCCGCGAACTCATCAGGGCGTTCTGGCCGGGCGCGCTGAGCCTCGTCGTGCGGCAGGCGCCGTCGTTGCAATGGGACCTCGGCGACGCGCACGGCTCGGTCATGTTGCGAATGCCGCTGCACCCGGTGGCAATCGAACTGCTGCGCGATGTCGGGCCGATGGCGGTGTCGAGCGCGAACATCTCGGGCCGGCCTGCGGCGGTCACCGTCGACGAAGCCCGCGAACAGCTCGGCGACCTCGTCGAGGTGTATCTCGACGGCGGGCCGTCCGAACAGCAGGCGGCCTCGACGATCGTCGACCTCACCGGCGCCCACCCCCGAGTGCTCCGGCAGGGTCCGGTGACCGTGGAATCAATTGCGGAAGTGCTTGGCGTGGAGCCCCAGACGTTGACGGAGTGAACTCAGCTTGCTGCAGTACGGTGCACCGATGGTGATGGCAGGGGACAGCCTTCTCGCGCTGTCCGATCGCGGCGCCGGCGTCCCGCTGCGCGAGCTCGCGCTCGTCGGCCTTACCGCGGCGATCATCACCTACTTCGCGACTGGATGGGTCAGGGTGCTGGCCACCAAGCTCGGCGCCGTCGCGATTCCCCGCGACCGCGACGTGCACCAACAGCCGATTCCCCGCATGGGTGGGTTGGCGATGTACATCGGAGTGGCCGCCGCGGTCCTGCTGGCGTCGCAGCTGCCCGCGCTGACGCGAGGCTTCGTGTACTCGACGGGCATGCCCGCTGTCGTCGTCGCGGGCGGGCTGATCATGGCCATCGGGTTGATCGACGACCGTTGGGGTCTGGATTCGCTGACCAAGTTCGCGGGCCAGATCACTGCCGCCAGCGTGCTTGTCACCATGGGCGTCGCATGGAGTGTGCTCTACATTCCGTTCGGCGGCGTCGGCACGATCGTGCTGGACCAGGTGTCCTCGATCCTTCTGACGCTGGCGCTGACGGTGTCGATCGTCAACGCGATGAACTTCATCGACGGCCTCGACGGGTTGGCCGCCGGCCTCGGCCTGATCACCGCGTCTGCCATCTGCATCTTCTCGATCGGGCTGCTGCGGGACCACAGCGGTGACGTCCTGTTCTATCCACCCGCGGTGATTTCGGTGGTGCTGGCCGGTGTCTGCCTCGGATTCCTGCCGCACAACTTCCACCGCGCCAGGATCTTCATGGGCGACTCCGGTTCCATGCTGATCGGCCTGATGCTGGCCGCCGCAGCCACCACAGCGGCCGGGCCCATCTCTCAGACCGCGTACGGCGCGCGTGACGTGTTCGCTCTACTGTCGCCGTTCCTCTTGGTCGTGGCCGTGATGTTCGTACCGGCGCTCGACACGCTGCTGGCCATCATTCGCCGCACGCGCGCGGGCGTGCACTTCTCGACGCCGGACAAGATGCATCTGCACCACCGGTTGCTACAGATCGGTCATTCGCACCGACGGGTGGTGTTGCTCATCTACCTATGGGTGGGCATCGTCGCGCTTGGCGCGGCAAGCACGGTTTTCCTCGATCCGCGCCACACCGGCGCGGTCATGCTGGGGGCGATTGTGGTCGCGATCGTGGTGACGCTAATTCCGCTTCTGCGTAGTCGAGAAGACGTGTACGACGAGGAGTAGTAGACGCCTCCGACTATGTGTTAGGGTGCAGGCAGAACCCGAAAAACCTCGCGGGTTGCCGGCCTCCGGGCCATCGGTTCACCGCCGACTGGCACGGAAAAACGACCGACAAAGGGAGCTACCCCTTGGGTGATTCCAGCGAGCATTTTGCGCTCCGATACGCTCGGGGCGCCACGCACAGAATCATCGGGGCAACTCTCTTTCGACCGCGGGATTGAGGTGAAGCAGTGACGACGCCAGCGCAAGACGCGCCGTTGGTGTTTCCGTCCGTTGCTTTCAGGCCGTTGCGCCTGCTCGCAATCTGCGTTGTGTTCGCCGGTCTGGTGACCGCGGGCGCTGCGATGCTTGGTCACGCGATGGTCGGAGTGTTCTTCGGCGTCGGGCTCGGCCTCGGTTTGCTCAACGCCGTACTGGTGCAGCGGTCGGTGGATGCCATTACCGCCGAAGCGCATCCGCTTAAGCGCAAGATGGCGCTGAACTCCGCCACCCGACTTCTGGTGATGACGGTCATCGGGTTGACGATCGCGTTCATCTTCCGGCCGCAGGGACTGGGCGTGGTGTTTGGCATGGCCCTTTTTCAGGTAGTGCTGGTGTTGTCCACCGCGCTACCAGTGATGAAGAAGCTGAAAGCCGGTAGCCCAACAAGCACAGGCGGACTCGAAGGAGAGGCCCCACAGCAATGAGTGAGACGACGATCCTCGCCGCCGAATCCGGGATCCAGGTCGGCCACCACACGGAGGCCCACTGGTTCGGGCTGACGGTCAACACCGACACGGTGCTGGCCACCGCGATCGCCGCGGCGATCGTGCTCGGGCTGGCGTTCTTCCTACGCGCGAAGGTGACCTCGACGGGTGTGCCCGGCGGAGTTCAGCTCTTCTGGGAAGCGATCACCGTTCAGCTGCGCAACCAGGTCGAGACGGCGATCGGTATGAAGGTCGCGCCGTTCGTGCTACCGCTCGCGGTAACGCTTTTCGTGTTCATCCTCGTCGCTAACTGGCTGTCGGTGTTCCCCGTGCAGTACACCGATTCCAACGGGGCGATCCACGAACTGCTCAAGCCGCCCGCGTCGGATATCAACTTCGTGCTGGCGCTGGCCCTGTTCGTGTTCATCTGCTACCACCTGGCCGGCTTCTGGCGCCGCGGCCCCCTCGGACACCCATGGAAGGTGCTCAAGGGTCACGTCGTGTTCCTCGCGCCGATCAACCTCGTCGAAGAGCTCGCCAAGCCGATCTCGTTGTCGCTGCGACTATTCGGCAACATCTTTGCCGGCGGCATCCTGGTGGCGCTGATCGCGCTGTTCCCGCCGTGGATCATGTGGGCGCCGAACGCGATCTGGAAGAGCTTCGACCTGTTCGTCGGCGCGATCCAGGCGTTCATCTTCGCGCTGCTGACGATCCTGTACTTCAGTCAGTCGATGGAACTCGATGAGCACCATGACTGACGCGACCCCACAAGTTCGACCCACGTCCTGGTAGACGACTACCAGTTATCAAGGAGGATAAGGATGGATCCCACAATCGCTGCCGGCGCGCTCATCGGCGGTGGACTGATCATGGCCGGCGGTGCTATCGGCGCCGGTATCGGTGACGGTATCGCCGGTAACGCGTTGATCGCCGGCATCGCCCGCCAGCCTGAGGCTCAGGGCCGATTGTTCACGCCGTTCTTCATCACCGTCGGTCTGGTTGAGGCGGCGTACTTCATCAACCTGGCCTTCATGGCGCTGTTCGTCTTCGCAACCCCGGTTGCCTAGTCAGTTTGGTAGTGGAAACCATGGTTGACCTCAGCACGTCGGTCCTCTCCCGAGAAATCCTTGCGGCAGAAGTCCTTGCGGCAGAAGAAGGTGGCGGCGGCACGAGTAACTTCCTCGTCCCCAACGGCACCTTCTTCTTTGTGCTGATCATCTTCTTGATCGTGCTCGGCGTGATCGCCAAATGGGTCGTGCCACCGATCAGCAAGGTGCTGCGCGAGCGCGATGCCATGGTGCAGAAAACGGTGGAGGACAACCGGCGCGCAGCCCAATTGAGGGCTGCAGCCGAAGCCGATTACCGCAAGGTGATGGCGACGGCACGCCGGGAAGCGACCACCGTCCGCGAAGAAGCCCGCGCCGAAGGGCGCAAGATCGTCGATGACGCGCGGGCCCGGGCCAATGCTGAAGTTTCAGGGTTGCTCCAACAGGCCAACGAGGAGCTGACACAACAGTCTCGCGCGTTGACCGCTGAATTGCAGACATCGGTGGAGACCTTGGCGGCTAGCCTGGCCAGCCGCGTGCTCGGGGTCGACGTGACCACCCGCACGGTGCCCGTCAGCACAGGGCAGGGGCGGTAACAATGTCGACATTCATCGGGCAGCTCGTCGGGTTCGCGGTAATCGTCTTCATCATCTGGAAATACGTTGTGCCCCCGGTGCGCAACATGATGCAGCGGCAGCAGGAGGTCGTTCGCACGCAGCTTTCGGACCACGCTGAGGCGGAGAAGAAGGTCACCGACGCCGACAAAGAGCATGCCAAGGCGCTGGAAGAAGCCAAGGCCGAGGCGGCCAAGGTGATCGAGGATGCGCGGCACGACGCCGAAAGCATTGCCGAGCAGCTGCGCGCCCAGGCGGACGTCGAACTGGAACGCATCAAAACTCAAGGCGCACAGCAGATTCGGTTGTTGCGCGGTCAGCTCATCCGCGAGCTTCGGCAGAGCCTCGGCGCCGAGTCCGTGCATCGCGCAGGCGATCTGGTACGCGACTTCGTCGCCGATCCTTCGGAGCAGTCCGAAACCGTGGACCGTTTCTTAGCAGAGCTTGACGAGATGGCACCGTCGACGACGGTCTTCGAGGATGCCGTCGCCGCGAAGTTGCGTGCCGCGAGTCGCGCATCACTGGCCACAGTTGTCGAAAGTCTCGACGGACTCGT
>NZ_DASSCY010000217.1:0-24057 GCF_035697385.1 Mycobacterium sp.
ACCGCCCGCTTCACGATGGCCGACGTCCTGGCTTTCCGGATGCGGCAGCGGCCGGTCCGCATGGCCGCGGCGATCTCGACCCTGACCGTGTCGCTGTTCTACCTGCTGGCGCAGATGGCCGGCGCCGGTGGCCTGGTCACCCTGCTGCTCGGCGTGAGCGGGGAGGCGGCCCAGGCGATCGTGGTCACGATCGTCGGCGCGCTGATGATCTTCTACGTGCTGGTCGGCGGCATGCGCGGCACCACGTACGTGCAGATGATCAAGGCGACGCTCCTGATCGCCGGCGCGTTCGTGATGACGGTGTGGGTGCTCGCCGAGTACGGGTTCAACCTGTCGGCGCTGATCGGCGGGGCGGTCGAGACCGGCGGCGCGGCCGTGGCCGATCCCGGCGCCCAGTACGGCCTCACCGGCACGACGAAGCTCGACTTCGTCAGCCTCGGTCTCGCCCTGGTGCTCGGCACAGCGGGCCTGCCGCACGTGCTGATGCGCTTCTACACGGTGCCCACTGCCAAGGAGGCCCGTAAGTCGGTGGTGTGGGCGATCGTGTTGATCGGCGCCTTCTACCTGTTCACGCTGGCACTGGGCTACGGCGCCGCGGCCCTGGTCGGACCGGACACCATCCTGGCCGCACCGGGCGCGCAGAACTCGGCCGCACCGCTGCTCGCCTTCGAACTCGGGGGTGTCGTGCTCCTCGGCGTCATCTCGGCGGTGGCGTTCGCGACGATCCTCGCGGTCGTCGCAGGCCTGACCATCACCGCGGCAACGTCATTCGCGCACGACATCTATGCCAGCGTGCTGAAGAGCCACCAGGTGACCGAGGACGAGCAGGTCCGGGTGTCACGCATCACGGTTGTGGTGATCGGCATCCTGTCGATCGGGCTTGGCATCCTGGCCGCCGAGCAGAACATCGCGTTCCTGGTGGCGCTGGCATTCGCGGTCGCCGCCGCGGCCAACCTGCCGACCATCATCTACTCGCTGTACTGGCCGCGGTTCAACACCCGCGGCGCGCTATGGAGCATGTACGGCGGCCTGATCTCGACAATCGTGCTGATCATCTTCTCCCCCGCCGTGTCGGGTGCGAAGACCGCGATGCTGCCGAACATCGACTTCGCCTGGTTCCCGCTGGCCAACCCCGGCATCGTGTCGATCCCGCTGGCGTTCATCCTCGGCATCGTCGGCACGCTGAGCTCCTCGGACCGCGGCGACCCGGAGATCAACGCCGAATTCGAGGTGCGAGCCCTGACCGGAATCGGGGCGGAAAAGGCGGTCGCCGCTCACTGACCGCCTCCGCTCGGTAGCGCCGCCAGAACCCCCCGCTGGCGGCGCTACCTTTGTTCATGGGCCGCCTGCGCGCGAGTCGATGTCGTCGTGCGGGAGACCGCCGCACAGACATTCACGGTCGACGGCAGTGTGGCGCCACCCCAGCCGTCCTACGCTCACGGATAGCGGCTGGAGGAGGACAGAGTGGTCAGGGCGTTCCGCAACGACGGTCCGGTCATCGACATCCATTGCCATCGCGAGTGTGCGCCTGCCGCCGAGTTCATGAAGGACGCGGCCGTCGCGGCCGGCAAGGTCGCGCTGGGGCACGGCAATCCGACGACTCAGGCGGTGAACCGCCGCCAGCTCGAGGCGATCAGACCCAAGATGGACATGCTCGACGTGCGCATCGCCGACATGGATCGGATGGCCGTCGACGTGCAGGCGGTGGCGGTCGCGGTGTACCAGTACTACTACTGGGCCGACCCCGAGCTCGGGGCCAAGGTCGCGCGGATCGTCAACGAGGAGTTTGTCGAGGCCACTTCCCGCTACCCCGGCCGCTTCTTGCCGTTCGGCACCGTCCCGTTGCAGGACACCGAGGCCGCTGTCCAGGAATTACGTTATCTGGCAACCGAACTCGGCATGCGCGGCATTGAGATCGGCACACACATCGAGGGTGAGGAGATCTCCAGCACACGCCTCGAACCCTTCTGGGCGCAGGTCGAGGCCCTTGGTCTGGTGGTTGTTGTCCACACGCAGGGCGCCAGCCACCCGCAGCGGATGGCCGACCACAACTTCGTCAACATCGTCGGTCATGCCTTCGAAGCGACGCTGGCCACCGCGCACCTGATCTTCGACGGTGTCGTCGAGCGGCATCCCGGCCTCAAGATCGTCGTGGTGCACGGCGGCGGCTACCTGCCGGCCTACGCCGGCCGACTCGACCACGGCTGGCGCGCACGCGAAGACGTACGCGAAGGCGTTCCGCGGCCGCCGACTGAGTATCTGCGCAAGTTCTTCTTCGACACCATGGTCTTCGAACCCGGCCAGCTCGAGTACCTGGTCGACCGCTACGGCGCCGACCACGTGCTGCTGGGCACGGACTACCCGTACGACATGGGCGATGACGACCCACTGGCGCTGCTCGGCGCGACCTCCGCGCTGGGCCAGGACCAGATCGACCTCATCGCCGGCGGCAACGCCGCCCGTCTGCTGGGACTGACATGACAATACGGGCGCATGGCACCGTGGGTTTGGCGGTCATCGGCTGCGGCACGGTCGGTCGGATCCGGGCGATGCTCGCCCGCGAATACCCGGGCATCGGCTGGCTGGGTCTGTGCGACATCGACGAGCCGACACTGAAGGGGTTGGCCGACGACACCCGGTCCGACTTCGCCACCACCGATCTGGGCGAGCTCCTCGCACGCCCTGAGGTCGGGGCGGTCATCGTCGCGACCGACGAGCAGGAGCACGTCGAGCCGATCCTGCGCTCGGTCGAGCTCGGCGTGCCGCTGTTCATCGAAAAGCCGCTCGCCACAGACCCGGTGGAGTCTGCCCGGGTACTGGCGGCGATCGAGCAGGCCGGCGTCGACGCCGTCGTCGGGTACACACAGCGGTTCCGCCGACGGTTCCAGACCGTCAAGCAGCGGCTGCGTGACGGTCAAATCGGCGATGTCACAACGGTTGTCACGCGCGCCTTCATGAACCGCATGGTGCCGGAGGCGACGCTGCGCAAGGTCACCGACCCCGCAGGTCTCACACCCATGGTGGTCTCGGGCACGCACAGCCTCGACATGTGCATGTGGCTGCTTGAGGGGCGCAGGCCGGTCGAGGTGTACGCGCGCTCGACCGATCGCACCCTCGGACCAATCGGCACGAAGGACGGGACGTCGGGCATCTTCACGATGGATGACGGTGTGGTGTTCTCCATGAACATCAACTGGGCGTTGCCGACGGTGTGGCCCGGCGCCGTCTACGGGCTGGAGATCGGCATCGTCGGAACCCACGGCGTCATCGACGTCGAGGACACTCACCGCGATGTCATTCTCGCGTCGGAAATCGGTCAGCCCGCGGGCTATACGAGCCGCGGCTTCGCGCCGCCGACTCCACGGCACGTCGACTTCATCGGCAGCTATCCGCCCGGCGATGTGTCCGACGGCCTGTTGTGGGGCCCGATGCGTGAGGAGACCACGACGTGGTTCGCGCGGGTGTGCCGTGGCATCGAAACTCCGCATGCGACAGCGGCTGACGGCCACGCCAATCTCCTGCACACGATGGCGATGGATCTCTCGGCCCGCACAGGACGTCCAGTAGCCCTGCCCATCTCCCCCGACGAGCTGGTCGCCGGGCTCTAGCGGAAGGACACAGCGTGCAGCAGATCAACTTCGGCATCATCGGCACCGGATGGTGCGGGGGTATTCGCGCCGTCGCCGCGGCGCGCAGCCCACTCGTCAATGAGCTTCATCTCGCCGAGATCGACCCGGCCCGCCTCGCCGAGATGGCTGCGCAGACCAATCCGGCGTCCACCACGGACCGCTGGCAGGACATCGTCGAGAACCCGGATATCGATGCGGTCGCCGTCTCCGCCACGCCCGAGGACCTGCATCACCCGATGACCAAGGCGGCGTTGGAATCCGGAAAGCACGTCCTGCTGGAGAAACCGATCGCGTTGACGCTCGACGAGGCCGACGAGCTCATCGAGATCGCCGACACTCGACGGCTCAAACTCACCATCGGCTATTCGCAGCGCTTCAACGCGAAGCAGGCGATGATCAAGCGATCCATCGCCGACGGCACGCTAGGCGACGTCACCAGCATTCTGCTGAGCCGGCACATCACCCGTTCGCTCGGCGCCAAAATCGGTTCTCGGACCAAACTCTCGCCCGCCGCCATGGAGGCCACGCACGACCTGGACTTCGCCTTCTGGTGCCTGGAGCCCCGCAGGCCCGTGCGGGTCTACTCCCAAAATGCCTGGGGCGTAAGAAAAGCGACTCTCGGAGTGCCCGACACCCAGTACATCGTCGTCACCATGGACGACGGAGTCGTCGTGACCGTCGGGGCGGGCATGTCCCTACCACCGGGCTATCCGAACGCCTCCACCACGTGGATGGAGGTCATCGGCACCGATGGCGCGGTCCTTGCCGACGCCAGCCACCGCGACATCGTGCTGAATACCGTCGCGCAGGGCGTGCAGTTCCCACTGTCGACCATGCCCGGCGAATTCGTCGACCATGTCTATGCCGGACCAATGGAAAGGGAGACAACGCATTTCATTGAGGCCGTCGCATTCGACCGCCCCGTCATGGTCGACCCGCACCTGGCCCGCATCACGATGGAGGTCTACATGGCGGCTGATCTTTCCGCAGAGCTGAACCAGGTTGTGGAGTTGCCGCTGAGCCGCGATGATGCCCGCCGTGTGGTGGCCTGAGCTTGCACCGAAGATCGAGTCGTCGCGGGCACCGCGTCCGCGATGCCTGTGCGTAGATTCCCACACGCACCTCTCGGTCCCGCAGGCTTCGTCGATTGCGAAGCCGTACTTCCGTCCTGAACTAGAACCGCGAGCGCTCTACTCGTCGGCAGAGACGTTGCGCTACAACACCGAGTACCGCGCGAGCGCGCTCAACACCGCGCAGTTCGAGGATGCGCAGCAGCGGATGGCCGACATGGATACCCAGGGCGTCGATGTTCAGTTGCTCTCGGTTCCGCCGACGGAGTACTTCTACTGGCTGCCCGAGGACGAGGCCCTGCGCGCCAACCGGGTTCAGCACGAGCGGTTCGCAGAGATAGTCAGGCAGTGGCCCTTACGATTCGCCGCCGTGGCGAACGTGCCGATGGCCTATCCGCCACTGGCCGTGGAGGTACTGCGGGAGGCCCACCGGGACTTCGGGTTTCGCGGCGTGGAGATCAGCGCGGACGTGCTGGGACAGGACCTCGACGACCGCCGCTTCGATCCGGTGTGGGAGACCGTCGCCGAGCTCGACATGACGGTGATCCTGCACCCGCAGGGCTTCACCCACGGGCAGCGGTTCAGCGACTACTACCTCGTCAACGTGATCTGTATGCCCCTGGCGTCGACGCTCGCAGTCACCCGGATGATTCTCGGCGGAGTGTGGAACCGGCATCCCGGGCTGCGTGTGATGGTCGTACATGGTGGCGGCTATCTCCCGTTCTACGTCGCCCGCACCGACCACGCCTGGCGGGTGCGGCCCGAACTGCGGCACCACCTCGACGTGCCGCCCAGCGAGGTGCTGCGCTCGATCTACGTCGACACCAACGTGTTCGACCCCCGGATGGTCGAGCAGCTGGTGGCCGACCTCGGCGCCGACCATGTATTGATGGGTACCGACTATCCGTTCGACATGAGCACGGTCGACCCGGTCGGCTTTCTCACGGATGCGGAGCTGAGCGATGCCGACCGCGAACTCGTGCTCGGCGGAAACGCCGCCCGACTGTTCGACATCAAGGGAGCGAAGGCATGAGCAGACATAGCGCGTCGGAGCTCACGGAGCTCGCTGCGGCAATCCTGCGCGCGTGCGGCGTCGCGCCCGAGCACGCGAACATCACGGCGTCGCGGCTCGTGGAGGCTGATCTGCGGGGGCGTTCTGGGCACGGACTGATCCGCCTTGCGTCATACGTCAGCCGGATCCGTGCGGGCGGGGTCAACGTGAGACCCGTCATCGAGGTCACTCACGAAACGCCGGTCTCGGCGTTGGTTGACGGGGACAACGGGCTCGGTCAGGTGGTGATGACCCGGGCGACGGAGCTGGCCATCGCAAAGGCTGGCCAGACGGGACTGGCCTGGGTCGGCACCGTGCGCTCCAATCATGCCGGGGCGGCCGGCCTGTATGCCCAGATGGCGGCAGATGCCGGACTGGTCGGGATGTACTTCGCGGTGGCCAACGCCAACGGCATGCCTCCGTGGGGCGGCACCAACCCGATGCTGGGGACTAACCCGATCGCGATCGCCGTACCTACCAACGACACGCCGTTCGTGCTCGACATCGCCAGCACGGCGGCGTCGCACGGGTCTATCAAAGTGGCTGCGCGCGAAGGCCGTCCGCTGCCGGAGGGTTGGGTCGTCGACGCCGACGGCCGGCCGATCACCGACGCCGGGCGGGCCGCTGAGGGCTTCCTGGTGCCGATGGGCGGATACAAGGGCTCCGGTCTGACGATTGCCATCGGGCTGCTGGCCGGCGTCCTCAACGGCGCCGCGTTCGGCGACGATGTCGTCGACCATCGCCGTGACGAGGTGACCCCGACGAACACCGGCCAAGCGATACTCGTGCTGGCGCCCGACCTGTTCCGGCCGCGCGGCGAAGTGCTGGCCGACCTCACACGCCACCTTGACGACTTGCGGAATTCGGGCAGCCGCGACGGCGGCGCCGTGCGTCTACCCGGCGACGAAGCCGCGCGCACACGTGCCGACAACGAATTGCACGGTATTCCGATCCCCGACAGCCTCGCCACCGAGCTCGACCAGCTCGCTGGCGAGCTTGGCGTTGCTTCACCGTTCATCAAGGCCGAAACCCGATGAAGCTCATCACCTTCCGTAATGACACTGGGTCGTCAGGCATCGGAATCCTCGACGGCGACGAGGTGGTGCCGCTGGTCGCAGATCACGCGTTGCCCACGAACATGGCCGACTTCGTCGCACTCGGCGCACACGGACTCGAGCGGGCCGCCGCCGTGCAGGCCAGCGGGGCTCGCATAGCTGCCCCCGACGTGCGCCTGCTGGCGCCGATCCGGCCGCGCAACAACGTGATGTGCGTCGGCAAGAACTACATCGATCACGCCGTGGAGTTCAACAGCAGCGGATTCGACGCGTCGGCGAAGCAGGCGATGCCTACGGCCCCGGTGATCTTCACCAAGGCACTGTCCTCGCTCATCGGACCGGGTGACGAGGTGCGGGTGAGCGATGATCCCACGGCGACAAGTGATTACGAGGGCGAGCTGGGAGTCGTCATCGGGCCCGGTGGGCACAAGATCGACGAGGCCGACGCGCTCGATCACGTCTACGGGTACACGATCGTCAACGACGTCACCATCCGCGACCTGCAGAAGCGGCACGTGCAGTTCTTCATCGGCAAGAGCGCCGCGACCTACTGCCCGATGGGCCCGGTGCTTGTGACCGCCAATGAGATCGCCGATGTCGGCGCGCTGCGGGTGCAGACACGCATCAACGGCGAGCTGCGGCAAGATGCCCCGGTGAAGGACCTCATCTTCGACATCCCGCGGTTGATTGCATCCATCTCTGCGGCAGTGCTTTTGGAGCCAGGCGACGTCATCGCGACTGGGACGCCTGCCGGAGTTGGCATCGGCTTCACGCCGCCGCGGTTTCTCGCGCCAGGCGATCGCATGGAGGTGACGATCGACGGTATCGGCACCTTGGCCAACCCCGCCGTCTAATCGCCGCCGAACGTTCCTTACCACTCGACAAAATCGCCGAAACCTCGAGCGGTAAGGAACGTTCGCGAGCCTACGAGACCGCCAACGCTCCCAGGTTCTCGAATGTCTTGAAGACATCGGCCTTCATCAGCGCGACATCGGCGTTGGCGGCGTCCCGCGGGAACGGCAGCGTGACCTCGACGTCGTCGGCCAGCCGTCCCCCCTTGGCGAACACCAGGATTCGGTTCGAGAGCTCGACCGCCTCTCCCACATCGTGCGTGACGAACACGACAGTCTTGCCGGTCTCCGCCCAGATCGTGTGCAGTTCCTTGCGCAGGGTTCGGGCGGTGATGGCGTCGAGGTGGCTGAACGGCTCGTCCATGAACAACACGTCGGGTTCGGTCGAGAAGGCCCGGGCGATACCGACACGCTGCTGCATGCCGCCGGACAGTTCACCCGGATACTTGCCGCCCTTGTCCCCGAGCTGGACCATCTCGAGATAGTGCTGACAACGCGCGCGGGTCTGCTCCGAGCGGTCTTTCTGCACGAACAACATGTTTTCCATGACGGAGCGCCACGGCAGCAGCCGCGCGGCCTGGAACACATAGCCCGCATGCGCAGGCTTGCCGTTCTGCGTGATGCTCACCCGTCCGCTGGTCGGCACATCGATGCCGGACAGGATGTTCAGCAGCGTCGACTTACCGCAGCCCGACGGCCCGACGATCGAGACGAAGGCGTGTCCGCTGATGCTGAGGTTGACGTTCTCCAGCGCCACTACCTTGTCGGTACCGAGCCCAAAGTGCTTGTGCAGGTCCGAGATCGTGATGTCAGCCATGGTCGTTCTCGCTCCTCGAGTTGTCAGGTCCTTCGGTAACAAGTGAGATGCTGCCCATCGCCGCGCCCGTCGCGGTGGCAGCGCCGACGGCGGCTTTCGTCGGTGCGTCGAACTGCTGCTCGACGACGTCCAAGCCGTCAACCGATGGCCGCCACCGGAACATCCGCTTGGACAGCTGGTCGAACATGAACTTCTCAAACACCAAAGCGAAGATCACGAAGAACAGCGCGTAACCGATCACGCCGTAGGCCCGGTGTGCGTCGTACCAGAACTTGATCGTCCACCCCGCACCGTCCATGCCGCCGAAGACCTCGGCGACGACCAGACCCTTCCAGCCCAGGGCGAAGCAGTACCGGGCCGCGGCGAACAAGAACGGCAACAACGACGGGATCAGCACCTGGCGGATCACCCGCTGCCGCGGAACATCGAAGGCGCGCGCCATGTCGAACAGGTCGGACGGCGTATTACGCACGCCCTCGCGAACATTGATGATCACGAACGGAACGCCGGTCAATACGACCGTGATGATCGGTCCGATGTCGCCGAAGCCGAACGCCAGGCTGCAGAACAGCGCCCACGCAAGGTTCGGCATCGCGAGGATCGCCACCACCCAGTCGTTGAAGAACGCGTTGACAGCCTTGGACAGGCCCATCGCGATACCGATTGCCGTTCCGATGATCAACGCGATGACCATGCCGATCGCCAAGCGCTGCAAGGAGATCGCGAAGGTCTCGTACAGGTTGTGCGGCGCCACGGTCTTCAGCGTGATCTCGTTCCACATGAACTCGATCACCTGCCACGGTGTCGGCAGCACATCGACCGCGAACGGCCAGATGCTGGTGACCAGCTTGATCGCCAGCACCCAGAACACCAGGCAGACGACGGGGAACAGCAACCGGCCCGCAAGCGAACCACGCCGGAACGAGCGCCACAGGCGCTGCGGGCTCATCGTCGAGGTGCTCATGACTTGAGCTCCCCACGCCAGGCGAAGAACCGTCGTTCCAGCGACTCGAGCACAATCTTGTCGAGGAACAGTGCAAGCACGTAGAACGCCAGGATCCAGGTCAGGAACTCATCGAGGCGGAAAAGTTGTGTGGCTGTTCGCATCTCGAAGCCTATTCCTTGGGATGCCGCGAATACCTCGGTGAGCACCGTGACCTTCCATGCGATCGAGAAGCCGAAGCGAACGCCGGTGAAGATGAACGGCGCAAGGTGGGGGATCACGATGTGCCGGTTGCGCTTGTACAGCGATACACCGAACGACTTGGCCATGTCGAGCAGGTCTTTGGGCAGCGACTTGATGCCTTCGGACACATTGACCGTGATGATCGCGAAGGTCGTCAGGACGATCGCGAGGATCGGCCCGACCGTCCGGTTACCGAAGATGATGGCCGTGATCAGCGCCCAGATCAGGCCTGGCGTCGTAACGCCGATGGTCACCGCATCGCGGAAAAACCCGTTGAGGAAACGGTTCTGCATCAGGATGCCGATGCCGACACCCACCACGAACGCGATCGCAAACCCAACCGCGATGCGCGACAACGTCGTCGCGAATGCGCCGGGCACCTCGCCGGTCGCCCACAGCCGGCCGAAGGTCTCGAACACCGTCGACGGTCCCGGCAGCAGCGCCTCGTCCATCACGCGGCCGGAAGCCAACTCCCAGATGCCGAGGAAGAACACGTAACCGGCGATCCGCCAGCCCCATGTCGTGATGCGGTCCTTGCGTTTGGCCGCGCGGACGAGGTCTTCCTCGCTAGTGCGCTTCACCGATGTCGGCGGTGAATCCAACGTCGTCGCCACAATCGCCTTTCTTCGTCGATGCCGGGGCCGGCTACTGCCGACCCCGGCCCTGGAACGTCACTGGGGGGTGATCGCCTCGAATCGCGGCTTCGGCGCGTCCGCGGCGAGGTAGTTGGGGTTGTCGGGATGCAGGTGCTTCATCAGCTCCCACAGCTCGGTTTCGTTGGCGATCCACGCCTCGTCCATCGCGACTTTGTCGACGAACCAGTCGGCGTCACCGGACATGTAGTCGATCAGGAAGTTGATGTCCTCCTCGGACTCGACCGAGAAGTGCTGCGGGTACTTCTGGATGATCTCGGCCTTCTGGTCCTTCCATTGGTCGACGCCCTGCTGCCACAGGTCGAGGAACTTCGCGGCGAGCTCCGGGTTGGCGTCGTACCACTCCTGCGTGGCGACGAAGTTGTTGCCGCTGACGTGGTTCAACCCGTCGTTGTTGGGCGCGAACTCCTTGTAGAGCTGGAACGGCGACTTGCCGTCGTACATCAGTTCCAACTCGCCCTTGCGCATCTGCGGGACGGCAGCCTCAGGAATGATCGCTGCGGCCTCGCAGTCGCCGCGCAACAGGTTCGTCGGGTTCACGAAGTGGTCATTGACGAGCAGATCGAAATCGCCGCCGCCGACGCGGTAGTCCAGGTCGTGCATCTCTTTGGCCAGCACGCCCCAGAACGCGGCGTTGGATGTCGGCCCGGAGACGCAGATCTTGGAACCCTTCGGGATGTCGGCAAGCGTCTTGTACGGGTCGCCCTTTCGCTTGAACATCGGGACGCGCTGGTAGTTGTACTTGCCGAAGGTCACCGTCTTGATGCCGGTTTCCGCCTCCAGGACGGGTGTCTCCTGGGTGGACATCGAGACGATGTCCCCGTGGCCGCCTGCGAAGTAGGTGAACTCGTCCCACGTCGTGGAAGTCTCGATGCGGACGTTGTTCTCCTGCTCCCACTTGGCCAGGGTGCCGTTGTCCTTCATCATGTCCCAGACCGCCTCCGGCGCGAACGCGAAGCGGATGACCTGCGCGTCGCCGCTCTGCTCGGCCGCTCCTGAACAGCCGGCGAGTGTCACCGCCAAGGCCGCGGCCGCGGCGACGCTCATTGTCTTCATGGCCTTCACGATGGTCCTCCTCCGTACACGTCCACCTGGGATGGAACATGACTGTGATGTGTACCACTGAGTGAAGCGCCGGGCTCGCGACCGGCCTATGTCGTCGACCGTGAATTTCGCTCCCAGCGGGTGTCGCGGCCTGTGACGTCGCCCGTCAGGCACCGGGCGCGGTGACGAATCGCGTGATCCAGACACTTCCGAATTCGCGCCGAACGCCACTGACGTGTGGCACCACCGCGCCTTGGATGGACCCATGCGACTCGGCTACTTCTCGATGCCCCTGCACCCCGCCGGCCGGAACTGGTCGGAGACCCTTCGCGAGGATCGTGAGGCGGTGATCCTGGCCGACCGCCTGGGCTTCCACGACGCATTCATCGGCGAACACCTCACCGACCGCCACGAGACCATCACCAACAGCCTGGTGTTCCTCGCGACGCTGATCTCCGAAACCGAGCAGATCCGCCTCGGCACCGGCACCACGAACCTCTCCCAACAGCACCCTGTGCTGGTCGCCGCCAACTCGGCGATGTTCGACCACCTCGCCGACGGCCGGTTCATCCTGGGCATCAGCCCCGGGGCGCTGCCGTCGGATGCGGAGGCGCTGGGGATCCTCGACCAGGACCGCAACGAGATGTTCGCCGAGGCCATCGACGTCATCACCGCGATTTGGGAGAGCGAACCCCCGTATTCGCTTGTCCGAGAAGGGGGCCGGTTCTCCGTCACCACCGAACGCACTCTCGATCTCGATCTGGGTGTCGGAATCTTGCCCAAGCCGTTGCAGCAGCCGCGACCGGAGATCGTCGGCACCGTGGTCGCGCCGTTCTCCAAGGGAGTCGTCGCGATGGGCGCGCGCAACTTCCATCCGTTGTCGGCGAATTTCCTTCTCCCCCAGTGGGTCGCCACGCATTGGCCGAACTACGTCCAGGGCAAGGAATCGATCGGCGAGGAAGCCGCTACCGAGGACTGGCGCGTGGCCCGCACCGTGTTCGTTGCCGACGACCCAGCGGTGGCGGAGTCCTACGGCCGCAGCGACGCCAACAGCCCGTACCGCTTCTACTACACGAAGATGCTGACGAAGATGCGCAAGATCGGCCGGCTCGAGCTGTTCAAGACGCACCGCGACCAACCCGACGAGGAGGTAACCCTCGACGGTGTCCTCGATCAGCTGGTCATCACCGGTACACCCACATCGGTCGCCGACCAGATCCTCGAATTCCGCGAGCAGACCGGCGATTTCGGTGAGTTGGTGTACGCCGGTCTGGACTGGGTCGACCCAGCGCTGTCGCGACGGTCGATGGAGCTGATGGCCGAGCAGGTCATGCCGCGGATCAATGCCGCCTAACCTGGCAACGGGCCCGGACCGGCTGCCGTTGCCGGAGGCGCTGACGCAGGACCAGCAGAGCGCGGTCGACAAGATCGTGGCGGGGCCACGGCGCGCCCTCGTGGGCCCGTTCATACCGCTGCTGCGTAGCCCGGACCTGATGACGCGGCTGCAACTGGTTGGCGAGTATCTGCGCTTCGACTCAGGGCTGCCCGCTCACCTGCGGGAGCTGGTGATCCTTTTGGTCGCCCGCGATTGGGACCAGGACTTCGAATGGGGCCACCACGCCCCGTTGGCCCGCGCCGCAGGCCTCGACCAACAGGTGATCGCCGCCATCCGCGACGGCCGCAGCCCCGTCGGCGGCTCCGACGACGTTCTGGCGGTGTGGCAGTTCGTCACCGAGCTCGGCGAGCACCATGCGGTGACGGACTTGACGTTCGACGATGTGATGCGCGCCGTCGGCGACACCGGCGTCGTCGAGCTGATCGCCACGGTCGGCTACTACACGACGTTGGCGATGACGATGAACGCCGCACGAACCCCTGTGCCCGACGACTACGAACGCCTGCCGTGAGTACACCGTTCGTGTTCCTGCACCCGCTCGGCGCCGACGCCCGCTTCTGGGACCCGGTGCGTGCGGAGCTCGTCCCGCACAAGAGCACGTCGCTCGACCTGCCCGGGCACGGATCGGCGCGGCCGGCGGCGCTGGGGGCGGGCATCGATGCGTATGCCGCCGCGGTCGCCGGCCAGCTCGACGAGCCCGTCCATCTGGTGGGCATGTCGCTCGGCGGGTTGGTGGCGCAGGAGCTGGGGGCCTCCCGGCCTGACCTCGTCGCGTCGGTCGTGCTGGTGGACACCGTGGCGGTGTACCCCGAGCCAATGCGGCAGATGTGGCGGGAGAGGGCCGATATCGCCAGGACGAGCGGCCTGTCGTCGCTCGTGGAGCCGATGGTCGAAATGTGGTTCTCCGCGGAGTTCGCGGCCACCGCCGATCCACGCGTCGAACAGGCGCGACACACCTTCCTCTCAACCGACCCCGAGGGATATGCCCGCACCTGCGACGCGCTGGCCGAGGTGGACCTGCGCGAGCGCGTGGCCTCGCTGACGGTCCCTGCCGTGGTCGTGTGCGGACAGGACGACGCTCCGCCGTTTCGCGACGCGGCGCGGTGGTTGGCGTCGACGACCGGCGACGGGACGGTGCAATGGCTGCCCGGCAGGCATGCCTGCGCCGTCGAGAATCCGGCGAAGTTCGCCGAACTGCTCGTCACCAGCTCGACGAAAGTTCCTTACCGCTCGAAAAATCGACGAAATGTCGGGCGGTAGGGAACGTTCGCGGACTCAGGCCTCCTCGATACCGTCCAGCAGCCGCATCAACCGAGCCGCGACCTGCAGCTCGGTGCGTCGTTCGCTCAACGTGTGACCCAGCAGCTCCTCGGCCTTGTGCAGGCGGTTGCGGACGGTGTGCTCGTGCAGCTGCAGGTGCTCGGCAGCGGCGACATGAGAGCCGAATCTGAAGGATGCCTCCAGCGTCTCGCGCAGCCGCGACGCCTCCACGGTGTCCCCGGCCAGCGGTCCGAGTTCGCGCTCCACGAACTGGCGGGCCTGCGCCGGGTCGCGCATGAGCAGGATCTCCAGACCGACGTCGTTGTGGTGCACCACCGACGGTGCTCCTGGCCGATCCCATGCGGCCCGGATCCGCTCGGCGTCGATCGCCTCGGCCAATGTCGCGCGGAAGCCCTCGATTCCGGCGTGCGACCCACCCACCGCAGCGGGCACTCCCGCTTCGGTCAGCATGGCGTCGAGCGCGTCGATGACGGTCCGCTTCCACTCCCCGATCCGCCCGAGCCACACCACCGTCGAGCTCAGGGTCAGCGGGTACACCAGCGCGTGCTGGCAACTGACCGCCGCACGCAGGCCGACCGCGAGCTGTGTGGCCGCGCCCTCGGCGACAGTCGGCAGCAGCACAGCGATGTGCCTGTACGTCAGGTCGTAGGACAGGATCGCCGCATCGGAGCCGGACAGCGCCCCGCTCTCGTCGCGCAGAATGTCTTTGACCAGACTGCGACGCATATGTGCCCGCGACCGGTTGAGCGCCTCGTAGTCGCGGGTGTACGTCTCGGCGACTTGGGAGGCGACGAAGTCCTGATAGCCCAGGATCGTCTGGGTGAGCAGCTGCTGAGCCAACGCCGCCTCGTCGCGGTCGACATCGCGATCCACCATGATCTGGCGCAGGTGCGCGCTCCACGCCTCCCACATCGTGAAGAAGCTGACCCGGTAGGAGCGCTGCATGGATTTCTGCGGAATACGCAGCTGCGCTTGCACTTTCGCGAACGACAGCACCTGCTCGAGGTAGACGTCCTCCAGCGCGATCTCGCCAGCGATCACCGAGCGCAGGCAGCGGGCGTTCGCACTCGTGCTCGCCGTGAGGTAACCGCGGAACTCGTCGTCGTGCGCCTGGTTCGGAAACGCGATGGCCAGGCACCGACCGATGATGACGTCGACGAGTTCGTCGACATCGAAGTCCTTGGCCAGGGCCTGCACCCAATCCGGCAGTGGCCGCTCGTCTCGCCACAGGTTCAGCGGCGCCGGCATCGGGATGTCAGCGGGGGGCGTGGCGGGTTCTCGATCAACGGTCATCGACATGGCGATCCTAGTCGGGACGACGCATCACCCGACGACTTCCACCGCCCCGCTCATCGCTGATCGGGTGATGGCCTCGAACGTCCGTGCGTTCGCCACCATCTCCTCCAACGGGATCGGGTAGACGGACTCGCCGGCGGCGGCCCTCGCGAACGACTCGATGTTCTCCCGCACCGACGAATGCGGCGGGAAGAAGGCCGAACTCGCGTCTTCCCCGCGAACCTGCCGGGTGACGTCCCAGCCCTGCGGATCCTCGGGGTGGGTGCGATCGCGAATCTCCACCCAGCCCTCCGAACCGAGCACCGTGATCCTGCCGACGAACGGCGTCGCCAGGATTGCCGTGATGAGCGCCGTCTGCCCCTTCTCGAACGCAAGGGTGATGGCGAGCGTGTCGCCGTTCGCGAAGCTGGTCGCCTGCGTCGACAGCCTCGCCCATACCTGCGTGGGCCGCCCGAAGATGCTTATCGCCAAGTCCACCAAGTGAATTCCGGTCGCCGACAACGGTCCTACGGGCGCCTCGATTGCCGACAACCGCCAGTTGTCGGGAGGCAGATCGAGGAACTTGTCCTGGCTGAAGTTGCCTTCGAAGACCAACGGAGTCCCGAGCTCGCCGTCTGTGATCGAGTGCCGCAGCGCGACGACCGCAGGCTCGAACCGGCGCTCGTGCCCGATGCCGAGCTGCAGTCCTGCCGCTGTGATCGCGTCGACGGCGCGTTGCGCTTCTTCGCCCGACGTGGACAGCGGCTTCTCGCAGAACACGTGCTTGCCGTGCGCGGCGGCGGCGATGATCTGGTCGGTGTGGAACTTGTGCGGCGTGCACAGGATCACCGCGTCGATGGTGTCGTCGCACAGCACGTCGTCGAGCTGATCGCTGACGGCAAGCAGGTAGGGCCGCATGGCATCACGGGCCGCGGCGTCGACGTCGACCCCGGCGACGATTTGCACGTGGTCACTTCCCGAAAGGTCAGCGACGACCTTTCGGCCCCACCATCCCAGTCCGGCAACGGCTGCCTTGATCACGTGACCAGTCAAGAGCGGGCGCCGCGTCCGCGCATTGTCGCTCGGCGTGAAGTTCGGGCGTGGACCTGCCGCATTCCGTGAGTGATTGCTCGCAACGGCCCACGTTCAATTGACATATCAGGGCACGACGGGAGAAACACGCATGACGCAGGAATACGTGACCGCCCATGAGGCGGTCGACGCGGGCCTGTTCCGTCATGTCGTCGGTCATCTGGCGAGCGGTGTCACGGTGGTGACGACCCGCGTCGACGGCCGCGACCACGGCATGACCGCCAGTTCCGTGACGTCCCTGTCGATGGAGCCGCCGATGATGCTCGCGTGCGTCAACAACGCCGTGCCGACGGCGACGGCGATTGAGCGCAGCGGCCGCTACACCGTCAACGTGCTCGGCCAGACACACGGCGACCTGGCATACCAGTTCGCCTCACCGGGGCCGGACAAGTTCGCCGGAGTGCCCATCGAGCGTGGCGCCGGGGGGGTGCCTCTGCTCGCCGAGGCGATCGCGTCGCTGGAGTGCGAGGTGACCGAGCAGGTCGTCGGAGGCACCCATTCGGTGTTCCTCGGCCACGTCATCGCGGCGACTGCGCGGGAAGGCAGTCCACTGACGTACTTTCGCGGCGACTTCGGGCGTTTCGAGTTCGAACGCAACGACCGCGCGTACGAACACGCCAGGGACATGGTGCTGAGCCGGGTCTTCGCCGCTGGCGAGGTGATCACCGTCGACGAACTCGCCGACCACCTCGACGGCGATCGGGCCAGGGCGTTCTACGCGCTCACCCGACTCGCCGGAGACGGCCTTGTCCGCCGCGACCCCGAACGCGGTTACGTCATCGAACCTTTCGACGTGCGCACATCCGACGACACGTTCGAGGCCAGGCTCGCGATCGAGCTCGGCGTCATCGACCGCGTGGCGGGCGAGTCCGATCCTCGGGTGCTCGCCGTCGCGCGCGGCCACCTGGACACCATGTCGCGCTATCTGGTCGACGACCACTTCGAGGACTTCCATGCCTACCTCGATGCGAACTACGCGTTCCACGAGTCGATCGTGGCGCTGTCGGGCAATCCGTTGCTCATCGCGGCGTTCGGATCGCTGTCCATCAAAAACGTGATGGCCCGCAGCTTCGGCACGACGGCACAGTCGTCGGCGACGTTTCTCGCAGTGCAGCGCGACCTGCTGGAGGCGCTCGAGAACGGCGACGCCGACGCGGCTCGGGCGGCCGCAAGGACGTACTGCGACCTGGCCAAGGCCCGTACCCGACAGCTGCTGGCGCTGACCGGCGGACAGGTCTGAGGAATAAGACTGCCAGGTTGCGTCGATATCATTCGATGTGCTTGATACTGCTTCACCGCAAGGGCGCATAAGCGCGCGGCGATTCGCATTCCCGCTGCTGGCCTACGCATTCGCGGCGATCATGCTGGGCACGACGCTGCCGACGCCGATGTACGCGCTGTACGCCGAACGCATGCACTTCGCGGTGCTGACCACCACCGTGATCTACGCCACCTACGCAGGCGGCGTGCTGTTCGCGCTGCTGGCGTTCGGGCGATGGTCCGACGCGGTGGGCAGACGTCCGATGCTCGCGGCCGGGCTGGTGGCAGCGCTGGCCAGCGCCGTCGTCTTCCTGGTCGCCGACTCTGTGCCACAACTGTTGGTCGGCCGAGTGCTGTCAGGCGTGTCGGCGGGCCTGTTCACCGGCACCGCGACCGTCGCCGTCATCGAGGCGGCGCCACCGAAATGGCGGGGCCGCGCGGCCGCCGTCGCGACCGTCGCGAACATCGGCGGCCTTGGCGCCGGGCCGCTTCTGGCCGGGATGCTCGTCGAGTACGCGCCGTCACCCCTGCACTTGACCTTCATCGTGCACATCGCGCTCGTGGTGCTCGCCGCAGCTGCGATCTTCGTCGCACCCGAAACCTCTTCGCGCACGGGGCGGATTGGGCTGCAGCGGCTTTCGGTGCCCAGCGAGGTCCGCGCGGTGTTTGTCATAGCCGCCATCGCCGCCTTCGCAGGGTTCGCGGTCAGCGGACTGTTCACCGCCGTGGCGCCATCGTTTCTCTCGCAGGTGGTCGGCATCGACAACCACCTGGTGGCCGGGCTCATCGTCTGCTCCATCTTCGCCGCCTCGGCCGTGGCACAACTTTTCGCCACCGGGATCAAACCGGAACGGGCGGTGGCCCTCGGTTGTGCGATCCTGATTGTCGGCATCGCGATTCTGGCTGCGGCGCTGCACTTTTCGTCGCTCGTCGGCTTGATCGCCGCCGCGGTGGTGTCCGGCATCGGACAGGGGATCAGCTTCAGCCGCGGCCTAGCCGCGGTCGTCGAGAAGACGCCGGCCGAACGGCGCGCCGAGGTCAGCTCGATGTATTTCGTCGTTGCCTACGTAGCGCTGTCCGTCCCGGTGGTCAGCGAAGGTTTCGCAGCCCACGCGTGGGGATTGCGCACCGCCGGCGTCGGTTTCGCCATCGCGGTCGGGGTGCTGGCGGCACTGTGTCTGGTCGCGATCCTGGTGCAGGAGGCGCGTCAGCAGCGTCGCACCGTCCCGGCCTGATCAAGCCAGGAAGCGCTCTACGTACGGCGCGAACCGCGCGCGCAACTGGTTCTCGTCCAGCCCGAACATTTCGCACGACGTCGCCACCCTGCCGAGGCGGCCGCGCTGGTGGCCCGAGATGTAGGCGGCCATCGAAGCGCGGGCGTCGTCGGTGATCGGCTCGCCCGCCAAGGCGTATACCTGTTCGGCCACACCGAGTTCGGAGGCCATGAAGTCGTCGAAGCGGATATCGAGGGAGCGCTCCTGCCCGATCACATCGCGGTCGCGCACCAGCGCGCACAGCATCTGATCGAGGCGCTCGGCCCAGGTGGCGGCGATCTCCTCGACGGGCACCTGGCTGCGGTGCATGCGCGCGGAGTAGGTGATCATCGCGATCATCGACAGCGCCACCGGCACCGGGTCACGGTGGGTGAACACCACGACTACGCCCGGGAAAACACGGTTCAGCACCGGCAGTTGTTCCAGATGTTGCGGCGATTTGAGCAGCCAGCGCCGTCCCCCACGCAGGAACTGCAACGCCTTGAGCTGGGTGGCCAGGTGCTCGTAATATGTTGTCTGGTCGTGGGATTGGTAGTAGTCGCGCCATCGCGGCACGTGCGCGAGGGTCTCGAACAGCATCGTCGAGAAGTCGTTCGCCAGTAGCTGGATCTCCTCGTGAACGTGGTCGGTAGTCATCTCGTGCATCAGCCGGAAGTGCGGCATGACGACATCCAGCACCGCGATCGCCGTATCCATCCGGGCGCGACGTGGATCCGGTTCTATACCGGCCTCGGCCGGAAGCGGGAACGGCTCGACGCTTTCCCAATACGGCAGGGTGCGGAAGGTTGTCGCGGAGCCAAGCAGGTTGTGCAGATGAGTGGTCCCGGTGCGAGGCAGACCGGCGATGACGACAGGCGGCAGCAGCTCGATGTCGTGGATCTGCGGGTGCCGCGCCAGCAGGTCGGTGAGCAGCAGGCGGTTCTTGAGCAGCTGCACCAGTTGCGAGTAGAAGTTGACGACCCCAGGGTCGTGCATATCGCCGATCTCGTGCAGCGCCGCGAGATACACGTCGAGCCGCTCGCGGTAGTCGTCATCACCGAAATCGTCGAGCCCGGTGTCCGCACTGGCCTTGGCGTGCAGCGCACCGGAGTCGAGCCGGCAGTCGGGCGCCATCGATGCCATCACGTCGCGGATCGCCTCGGCGGCGGCGCTGAACCGGGGCTCGGCGAGGTCGTCGAGCTGGACGATGTCTGCTGTGGCGTCGGTCACAGACACTTATGTTACTCTGAGTTACGTAATGACAACAGACCTGGGTCGGCCCCGTGATCCGCGGATCGACGGTGCGGTGCTTCGCGCGACGGTCGACCTGCTCGGCGAGACCGGATATGCCGAGCTCTCGGTCGACGCGATCGCCAGGCGGGCGGGTACCAGCAAGCCGGCGATCTACCGCCGCTGGCCGAGCAAGGCACACCTCGTGCACGAGGCGGTGTTTCCCATCAGCGACGCCACCGAGCTTCCCGACACCGGCTCGCTAGCCGGCGACGTGCACGAAATGATGCGCCGCACGATGGCCGTGCTGACCACGCCGGCGGCACGTGCGGCACTGCCAGGACTCGTCGGCGAGATGGCCGCCGACCTGACGCTGCACGGCGCGCTGCTCGAGCGCTTCGGTGACGTCCTCTCGCGCGGGCTGACCGAACGCCTCACGGCCGCCGCGGACCGTGGTGAGGTCCGACCGGAGGTCACCGCAGCCGATCTGGCCGAAGCGGTCGCAGGGATTTCACTTCTCGCGCTACTCACCCGCGGTGCGGCCATCGACAACGCGTGGGTCGAGCGGGCGGCCACCTTGATATTGAGAGGAATCAGCACTTGACGACTCACGAATCGACCGCAGCCTGGCGCGAACTGCTCGAAACCCTTGGCGGCCTTGACCGTTCATTCCTCGAGGGTGACCGCGCGGTCACCGACGACCGGCACATCGCCGACGGTTACCGCATGCTCGCAACCACGCTGGGCGTGGCACTGGATACGTACCTCTTCGCCGAACCGAGCAGGCCGCAATTCGTGGAAGTCAACACCCCGTACCGGCGCGACCGCCGGTGGGGCGGCGACAACACCGACGCCTACTACCGCCTGTGCCCGATCGATCCGAAGCGCCGCTATCGCATCAGCGGCACCAAAGGCGACAGCGTCTACTTCTCCGTGACCGCCTACAACGAGCCCTCACCCGGAACCTGGTCCGACCGGATCGTCGCGATCGTGCGCGACGACGACCTCGACATTGACGCCGTCGGCAACTTCTCCTTCGAGTTGGGACCGACGCCCGACGCCGCGGTGCTGATGACCCGCGACTACCAGGCCGACCCGCAGACCGGCCGCCCCGTCACCTGGCACATCGAGGCGCTCGACGAGCCCGACCCGATACGGCATGGCGACGCCGAAACCGCGGCAGCCCTTCGGGCCAGCGCCGCCTGGCTGCGCACCATGTTCGCGATCGTGCCGCTCGCCGTCGGTGTGCGAGTCGACGATTCTCACGCTCTGGGCCATGAAATCTCGCAGGCCGCAAACCAATTCGCCGATCCCTACCAGGTGCCCGACGCCAACTTCGGCTGGTCGGCGCGCGACGCCTGCTATTCGTACGGCAGTTTCGTGCTCGAGGAGGACGAGGCACTGGTCATCACCCACCGGCCGCCGCAGTGCAGGTTCTGGAACCTGGTGGTGTGGAACCAGTTCATGGCCACCCATAACGCCTCCGACGCGCGCAGCTCGGTCAACGGTCACAGTGCGGTTCCGAATGCCGACGGGTCGGTGACGGTCGTCGTATCCCGCGGAATGACAACACATCCCAACTCTCTGACGACGCTGGACTATCCGCGCGGCAATCTCGCCTTCCGGTGGTTCCTTGCCGACGAGGTGCCGGCACGGCCCGAGGTGCGGCTGGTCAAGGTGTCGGACGCACCGACGAACCTCGACTGAGTCGCGGCCGAAAATTTGAGTGCTTTTACCTAGGCCGGCCGGCCATAGGTTTGCTGCATGCCAAATGCCGCATTGTTTCCCACCCCGGCCGAGGTCCAGGCCGGCACGCCGGCCACCCGCGACCGGGCCATTGACGTCGTCCGCATCGTGTCGCTCGTCGGCGTCGTGCTCGGGCACACGATCATGGCCACCAGCACGCTGCGCGACGGCGTGTTCATCTGGAGCAACCTGCTCACGGTTTCGCCGGTGTTCCAGGCACTGACCTGGGTGTTTCAGATCATGCCGCTGTTCTTCTTCGCCGGAGTCGCCGCATGCGTCGATTCGTGGCGGCCAGGCATCAGCTGGGGCAACTGGCTGATGCGCCGATGCACGCGGCTCTACCGTCCGGTGTTCTACTACCTGGCCTTCTGGGCCGTCACGCTGGTGGCTCTGCACGAGGTGCTGCCCGAACACGTCTACGAACCGGTCGCCGGGATCAGCATCCAGCTGCTGTGGTTTCTGGGCGCCTACGTCATGGTGCTGGCGGCAGTTCCGCTGCTCGCGCGCATCACCACCACCGGGCAGCTGGTCGCCGCGGTTGTAGCTGCGTACGCCTGCGTGGCCGTCGTCGACGCCGTGCGAATCAACGTCGACGGATACTCGGCGCTGGGCTACCTCAACATGACCGCGTGGCTGATCCCCGGCATGCTCGGCGTGGCGTACCGCCGCGGCCTGCTCAAAGGGCGCGCGCCCCTGACGGTCGGCGTCGTGATGTTCGCGGTCAACCTCGCGTTGATGGTGTTCGGGCCATACGAACTGAGCCTTGTCGGCATAGAGACGCAGCAGCTGAAGAACATGACGCCGCCATCGCTGTTGCTGGCTGGGCACGCAATCATGATGTGCGCGTTCGCGATTGCCGCGATGCCCGCGATTGCCCGGTGGGCGCAGCGGCCGAGGGTGTGGTGGCTGACGGCGATCGGCAACTCGGGGGCGATGACGCTGTACCTCTGGCACATCCCTGCGCTGCTTGCCACACATCTGGTGTTCGACTACCTCGGCTATCCCCGCTTCGACCCGGCGTCGCCCAGCTTCATCGTGCTGTCGGTGGCGCAACTGGCGATCATGGCGGCACTGGTCGCACTGGCGTTCGTCACGCTGCGGCCGCTGGAGAACAATCCGCTGCCGTTATGGGACGGCGGCTTCGTCGCAGAGCCGGGCGCGCGCAGCGCGGCGGTCGGGATGCTGCTGTGGATCGCGGGTGCGGCGACGCTGGCCTCGGTCGGCTGGGGTCTGAAGGATCAGGGCCTCTACTGCGTGGCGGCGATGCTCGCGGCGCTGGTCGCCGCCCGTCGGCTGGCCGACGAGCCTCAGCGCGTCTGCGTCGCCAGCCTGCCTGCGAGGATGACGTAGGTCGCGGCGAAACTGCGTCGCATCCACGCCACGATGCGCGGCCGCGAAACGACCTCACGGCGCACCGCCGCGGCGAACACGCCGTAGATGCTGAACACCACCAGCGTCACCGCCATGAAGATCGCGCTCAGCCACACCATGTGTGGCACCGCGCCCTCGCTACCGGCCGTGACGAACTGGGGCAGGAACGCAAAGAAGAAAATGGTCAGCTTCGGGTTGAGGGTGTTGACCAGAATGCCCGCCATGATGACCCGCCACGGCGATACCCTGGCAGGCCCGCTCTGAACCTCGAACACCGACTTATCGCGAAATGTCTTCCACGCCAGGTAAAGCAGGTAAACCACACCGAGCCACTTGATGATCGAGAACGCCAGCGCGCTGGCGTGCATGATCGCCGCAAGGCCTGTCACCGCGGCGATCATGTGCGGGACGATCCCCAGCGTGCAGGCGAACGCGGCCACCAGGCTGGCCCGCCAGCCGCGCGAAATTCCGGCGGCAAGGGTGTACAGCACCCCGGCGCCTGGAGTCGCCACCACGACCAGCGTCGTCAGCAGAAACTCGGGCGTCACGGACTAACCGCTCTTGCGGCGGAACTCCCGGCGATGCTCGGCAGGGCCGTGCGGCGTCGGCTGCTTGAGCCCGGCGTCCTTGTGGTCGGCTGCGCTGGCCGTGCGGGCCTTCTTCCGTTCCAGCGCTTCGCGGAATTTGCGTTTGTTCTCGTCCTCGGGGGTTGCTTCCCGGGTCGCTTCGCTCCTGCCCTCCGGATTGGACGCCGCGTCTGATTCAGCCATGACCGCAGCGTATCGCTACCGCATCCC
>NZ_DASSCY010000218.1:0-5492 GCF_035697385.1 Mycobacterium sp.
CGAGAATTACACGCCGTTCCTGCCGTTCGGCTGGGCCGGGGTGTTCGCCGGCGCATCGGTGGTCTTCTTCGCGGTGTTCGGGTACGACGCAATGAGCACGGCCGCCGAGGAGTCCACAAGTGCTCGAAAACTGTTGCCCAAGGCCATCATTTACTCACTGGCGATCTCGATGGTCCTCTACGTGCTCGCCTGCCTCGTGCTCACCGGGATGGTGAAGTACACCGAGGTGGATCCGGAATCGGCGTTCGCGCAGGCCTTCGAAAGCGTTGGGCTGCCCTGGATCGCGACGCTGATCTCGGTCGGTGCCATCCTGGGTATCGCCACCGTGATGTGGACGTTCATGTACGCCGTGACCCGCGTCTGGTTCTCGATGTCTCGTGACGGGTTGCTGCCCAAGTGGTTCGCCGGCGTCAGCCCCAAACACCGGGTGCCCGTGCGCGTCACCTGGATCGTGGGCATCGGCTCGGGCCTGATCGCCGGCTTCCTGCCGATCGCCGAGGCCGCCGAGCTGACCAACATCGGGATCCTGCTCGCCTTTGCGGTCGTGTGTTCCGCGGTCATCGTGTTGCGGTACCGGTCGCCCGATATCGAGCGTGGGTTCCGCACTCCCGGCATGCCGGTCATCCCGCTCATCGGGGTCGGGTCGTCGATCTGGCTGACCACCTACCTGACGACGACCACGTGGATGCGGTTCGGTATTTGGCTGGTGATCGGATTGGCCATCTATGGGCTTTACAGCTACAAGCATTCGCATTTGAACACGGCAGCAAGCGGTAAGCCGACGAGGTCGAGCGGGTCGCCCGGTTGATCAGCTGAGGTGTTCGTCGAAGAACGTGAAGACCCGCGACCAGGCGTCTTCAGTCGCGGATTCGTTGTACCCGAAGCCGGTGATCCGAAGCAGCGGCTGGCCGGGAAGTTGGTTGGCGAAACTGTGTCCAGCGTCGGGATAGACCTTGATGTCGGCGGTGATGTCCCTTTCCTGCACTACCTTGCGCAGGCGAGCGGGCCCGCCGATGTTCAGCGGATCGCGGCGGCCGAAGCTGGCGACGATCGGGCATGCCCCGTCCAGCGTGTCGCTCAGTTTGCGAGGCAGCGGGACCCCGTAGAAGGGCGCCGAGGCAGCAAACCCTTTGGGAGACATGACCAGTGCAAACCGACCGCCCATGCAGAATCCGGCGATACCGATCGATCCGGTGGTTTGCGGCATAGCGAGCAGGTGATCGCGAGCGGTAAAGATGTCGTCGAGGGCACGGCCTCGCTCGGCAAGCAGCTCGCGAAAGACCCGTGTCATGCAGCGTGCCCTGCCGCCGCGCGAGTACAGGTCCGGTGTGATGGCGACGTACCCGGCCCCAGCGATTCGACGCGAGGTTGACTCGTTGTCTGGCCCATGGCCGACCGCGTCGTGAATGACCACCACTCCGGGCCACGGTCCCTGACCTTCGGGGACACTGAGCAGTGCGTCAATCGATCCGTCAGGCGTATTAAGCGTGATCATCGGCACCGGGACAAATGTAGCGGTTGACAGTCCGCGGCGTCAGCGGAAGCTTCCCGTGCCCCCGTCGACATGAATGGTCTGGTTCGTCAGATACGACGCGTCCTCGCTGAGCAGAAACGCGACGACGGCACCGATATCGGTGTGCGTGTCACCGACTCTCATCAGCGGCACATTGCCGATGGCTCGCTCGTAGTCGTCGGGAAATGCCTTCTGCCAGTACTGCACTCCGTCCGAGTTGGCGAACGGACATACCACGTTGACCCGGATGTTGTGCTTACCCCACTCGAGCGCGGCGACCTTGGACATGCCGCGAATGGCTTCCTTGGCGGCGGCGTAGGCGCCCCAGCCGGGTTCGCCGGCCGTCCCGCTGCCGGAGCCGAAGTTGACGATGGCCCCGCCACCGGCCGCCAGCAGGTGCGGGTATGCCGCCTGCATCAGGAAGAAGGTCGCCCGTGGGCCGACCTCGTACGCGAGATCGAAGTCGCCTTCCGCAATGTCGATGAACGGCTTGGGTTCGTTGGTGGCCATCGCGTTGTTGACCAATGCGGTGATGCCACCCAGCCGCTCGACGGCGGCATTGATGACCCGGGTGGGACTGGTGCGGTCACGCAGATCGGCGACGAGGTGGTGCGCGTCGAATCCAGATTCGGCGAACTTCGCGGCGGTGTCCGCAACCGTCTCACTGCGATCCACCAGCAGAACGGCGGCACCCCGTTCGAGCAGAGCGTGCGCGACGCCCCTGCCGATGCCGCGGCAGGCGCCGGTCACGACGGCTCGGGTGGTCGCCAGTGACTTGCTGTGCCAGTACGTGCCGGGACGAGTCATTCCGCATCGCCATTTGGCGCGCCGCGGTGAAGTTCGTATGACGTGCGCGCTGGTGTGGGGAACTCGATGAATTCGACGCGTGTCCCGTCCGGGTCTTTGACGAAAAACATTCGTACGCTTTCAATTTCGAAGGGAGCTTGCTCGGGCTCGCATCCCGCTGCCGTGACGCGCCGGTGGGTGTCGTCGAGGTCGGTGACCGACAGCGAGATGTTCTGGTTGCCGACGGTGGAGCGTGAGGGCCGCCCTGTCGGGCTGCTGCCGAGCGAGAGCAACTCAAGCATGACGCCGCCGACGACACCTCCGACCGCGCGTCCTTGATGGCTTGACGTGCCGCCGAGCGCATGGTCGAACGGCTGACCGCCCAACAGCTGGTCGAACACCACGTCCATGCCGAGAAGCCCTTGGTAGAACGCGAGCGCGCGGTCCATATCGGTCACGCCAACGACCAGATGCGAGAAACGCAGATCGGCCAGCGGCTCGGCAGGGCTCATGCCGCATGAGTATGCATCAGCTAGCCACCGGTTTTGGCGGAAGCCACCTTCGGAACAGCCGACGGACGGTGAGCTACAGCGGTGAAGCGTCGACCCCGCGTTGTCCGGCCGCCCGGCTTGTAAAGCGACAGCAGCAGGGCTCCGACCAGGCTCAGCAGCGCGCATCCGAAACCCCACAACACGACCTCGGCTGCACCGCTGATGTGCGCGGCCGTTCCTCCGGACGCGGCCAGCGTCGCGGCCTCTTCGCCGGCGCGCTCCAGGCTGTCGTGCAGAAAACCGAACGCCACGACCAGAATTCCGACGGCGATGGCGATCTTGGCGGCCACCCAGTAGTAGCGGATCAGCCCCCACTTCGTGGTCATGCTCAGCGCGATGCCCGTGAGGAACGTCGCGAAGTTGGTCCATGGCAGCAGTGTGATGTCGAAGGTAGCCATCAGCTCGTATATCGCCATAGTCGCGTGAATATCGTTGGTGGACATCGCGACTACCGCCATTGCGACAAACGTCAACGCGACGCCGATCCAGCAGGCCGCGGAAACCGCATGTGCGGCTACCAGCGCCTTGCGCGGCTTCGGCCGCAATTGACCGGCGGCCAGCGCCAGCACGGGTACCGCGAGCCAGGTCGCGAACATCGCGATCAAGTCGCCGACGACGAAACCCTGAATCACGGTCAGCACCACCAACAACCATCCGGCGGTCAGCCGAATCCACCGGCGGGTCATCGGCCGAACGGTCACAAGCAGCGCAAGCCCACCGCACACCATGGCGATCGCGATCCACACCGGACGATGGGCGCCCGGCAAGGTCGGCGGCACGAGCGGCGGCAGCTGGCCGGTGACCAACGCGATCAGGCACAGAGCCACCAGCAGGCGTCGGACGCCGCGCGGTGATGCGTATACGGCCGGTTCCGGCACGTCAACGACGGTAAGCGCGTCGGCCAAACCGCGACACGGGGCTAACCCCGGCATGGCACGGGGGTTTACCCGAACTTCGGGCAATGCCGCGCTTCGGCTACCCAGGCACTTCGAATGGTGTTGGGTACTCGAATATTTGATTCGCACTCCCGCCGAGACGGTTAGTTACCCTGACCCGATATGACGCGCGTGCTGATCACCGGAATGTCGGGTGTGGGCAAGTCGTCGTTGCTGCAGGAGCTGGCCAGGCGCGGCTATCGCACCGTCGACACCGACTACGGCGACTACGGCGACTACCACGAGATCATCGATGGTGAGTGGCTGTGGCGCGTCGACCGGATCGATGCCCTGCTGGCCGACGACACCGACGCCGGACCGTTGTTTGTGCAAGGCACGACGCGCAATCAGGTCCAGTTCTATCCGCGGTTCGACCACATCGTCTTGCTCAGCGCTCCGGCAGACGTTCTCGTCGAACGGCTCACCACGCGGAGCACCAACGTGTACGGGAAGGACCCGGCCGAGGTAGCCGAGACGCTGGAGTACCTGGAGACGGTCGAACCGCTGTTGCGGGAGTCTGCCACCCTAGAGGTCGTCACCACGGTGCCCGTCGCTGCGGTCGCCGACGCCGTTCTCGCTCACATGAACTGCCTTTGAGAAGAAGACGCGGCGGAAACCGTCCTCGACTGCGCGGCCCGTCTCGCGGTACCCATGCCGCGGGTAGAAGCGCAGGTTCTCCGTCATCGCCTCGTTGGTGTACAAGCGGACTTCGCCGTATCCCAGCTCGACCGCGTCCCGTTCGGCCCTTTCGAGCAGCAATCGTCCATAACCACGTCCCTGCGAACGGGTGTCAACGGCGACAGTTTCCAGCAGAACGTGGTCACTGCGGTCCTCGGTCACCATCGCTCCGACGAGCGCGTCACGCTCCTGGAGCACCCAGACCCGTGAATTCTGCAGAGCAGCGGCAGAGTCGGCCGTCATGGGAGCAGGCGGCCTGCCGATCCGAACGATGTACTTCGCGTACGCATCGGCGATCAGTCGCTGAATAGCAGCCAGGTCAGCAGCCGCGGCACGCCGCATCGACACGCCGTCCATGGGGTCAGCCTATGCATCGGGCAACCAAAGTTGCGCCGCCTGACAGACTGGTCCCGTGCGCTCCACACCGCAGTGCTGGCTCACCGATATGGATGGTGTCCTCGTCCGCGAAGAACATGCCCTGCCGGGCGCCGCGGAGTTCCTCGCGCGATTGGTCGAAGAGAAGCGGCCGTTCCTGGTGCTGACGAACAACTCGATCTTCACGCCACGCGACCTGTCGGCCCGGCTGTTGCGATCCGGTCTATCCGTGCCGGAGTCCTCGATCTGGACGTCCGCGCTGGCCACCGCCACGTTCCTGAGCGACCAGCTGCCCGGCGGTTCGGCCTACGTGATCGGCGAGGCCGGCCTGACCACCGCATTGCACGAAGTCGGATACACGCTCACCGACACCGAACCCGACTTCGTCGTCCTCGGCGAAACCAGGACCTATTCCTTCACCGCGATCACAAAGGCGGTCCGGCTGATTCTGGGCGGCGCCCGCTTCATCGCCACCAACCCGGACGTCACCGGACCGTCGGCGGAGGGCCCACTGCCGGCCACCGGGTCGGTCGCGGCCATGATCACCAAGGCCACCGGCCGCGAACCCTACTTCGTCGGCAAGCCGAACCCGATGATGTTCCGCAGCGCCCTGAACAGAATCGAAGCGCATTCCGAGAACACCGTGATGGTGGG
>NZ_DASSCY010000219.1:0-4222 GCF_035697385.1 Mycobacterium sp.
ACCGTGTCGAAATCGGGTCCACGGCTCAGCGGCACGACAACGTGCAGCCCGCGCGACCCCGTCGTCTTCAGATACGGCGTGAGGCCCAGATCGCGGAGCACATCGGCGCAGGCCCTGGCTGCCGCCCGCACCGGCGCGAAATCCTCGGTGGACGGGTCCAGGTCGAAGATGATCTGGTCCGGCGCGTCCAGCCGGTCGCTGCGCGACAGCCACGTATGCGGCGTTACGCAGTTCTGGTTGGCCAGCCACAGCAGGGCCTCCCGGCGATCAGCGACCGGATGCACGACGGTTCCGCCCTCCTTGGCGACCTCGGCGCACCCCATCCAGTCCGGCAACGCACCTGCGAAGTCCTGCTGGACGAAACCCTGCGCCTCGATTCCGCGAGGGTAGCGCCACAAGGTGAGCGGTCTGCCCTTCAGATGGGGGACCATCACGTCCGCGACCGCGGCGTAGTAGTCGACCAACTCGCCTTTCGTGATGCCGTCAGCCGGGAACATCACTCGGTCCGGATGGGTGACCTCAACCGTGATGCGCGGCATCAGTGTGACTCCCTCACTACCTCGTCGGGACTCTTGTCATTCGATCTTCGCTCTTCCCGCGCCGTGGCTGCGAGTACGAAAGTATCCACCTGCCCGGCGGTGCGTGGCCGCCGACGAACTAGTACGCCGAGTGCGCCAGTGGCCAAGACGTATTCGGCGTCTAGTGGGAGCAATGCCCCGCTGGCGTCGTCTCAGATGGCTGGTGGTGGTTTGTCGGGTTGAGTGAGAGTTGCGGTCAGACCAGGAAGCAGCAGATCGAGGCCACGGTCTAGTTCGGCGGCGCCGTCGTAGGAGGCCAGGACGGGCGCCAGTGCGCGTAGTCGAGGGAAATCGGTGATCGCTAACCGGTGCAGACCGAGCCTGAGCACGTGGTCGGTTTCCTCGGGCTGCTCGATGAGCTCCTGCGACTCGTTGAGGATGTGGCCGTACAGGAAGCCAAACAGCACCCGGTAGGCATTGAGCGCATCTTCGCCGGTGAACCCGGCGGACGTCAGCAGCGCGAGGACGTCTTCGAGTGGCCGCAGCATTCCCGGGGGCCGTTGCCCGAGCGGGGTGGCCAGCGGGCGAGTGACCAGCAGCGGTACCACGTTCGGGTGCGCCAGAGCTAGTTGGCGGAAGTCGCGCGCGACCGTGCGCAGTTGGTCGGCCCAGTCGGGGTCTGTGGTATTCACCGATAATTGCTCGAGCACGATCTCGACGACGCCGTCGAGCACTGCTGCCTTGTTGGCGACATGCCGGTAGAGCATCACAGGATCCCGGCCCAGTGCGTCGCTGAGGCGGCGCATGGACAATCCGTCCACGCCGTCGCGGTCGACGATCCTCAGCGCAGTCTGCAGGATCATCGACCGGGTGAGCTGACCGTTGTTTCGGCCCGCCGCGGTGCGGGGGTCAGCGTCGTCAGCGCCCGCGTTGGGCGTGGTCGGCGGTCTAACCATCGGCACAGCACCTCCTCTGCCGTTCTGCCTTCTTTCAGCGAAGGACCGCCCAAACCATGGGCGCATACCTGGCATTCAACGGTGTTGGTCAACACTGTCTATTAACAGTGTTGACATCACCGTACATCAGGCGTGTACTGGACTTCTAGCACCAGGATCAGAGGCGTCGGCATGATCGTCATCGTTGGATTAGTTGTTCTGCTCGGCGCGGTGATCGTGGGGTTCACCGGGGTGCTGACCAACGCCGGTGCCGGTCACCCGTTGACCGAGAACTTCGCCGTATTCGGCTACCACGTCACCGGTTCAACCGGCACGCTGTTCCTCTTCGGAATCGTGGTCGGGGCAGTGGCGATGCTGGGCCTGAGCGTGTTGCTGGCCGGCGCCCGGCGCACCGCGGGTCGTGCACGAGACGCCCGACACGAACTCAAAAGATCCCAACGCGAAACGGCGTTTCTGAACCGCGACCGCGCGGAACTGCTCGAACAGCAACACCTCGGTTCGGCCACCGATTCGACGGTGACCTCGGAGCGCGCCAATACCCGCCGCAGCAGGGTTCCCCTGCTCGGTCGTTGGTCGCGCGGTCGCCAACCGACCGCCGCGCATGTCCATAGCCGCGGGTAGGCACCCAACCCCGATCGACGCGGTCAGCCGCAGTCGCGGCCCCGTGATCACCACGAAAGCAAGAAAGAAGGAACCCGCCAATGAGCATCGGTAAGAAGTTCGCCCACAAGGCCGAAGCCGCCAAAGGCACCGCGAAGAAGATCTTTGGCCGGGCCACCGGCAACACTCGCCTGCGCACCGAGGGACGCGTCGATCAGTTCAAAGGAAACACCAAACAGGCGGGCGACAACGTCAAAGACGCCTTCAAGCACTGACGCCGCCGCCTTTTCGATTCCCGTACATCAATATCGATCGCAGCTAGGTAGACACCATGATCATCCTCGGAATCGTCCTTCTCGTCGCAGGATTCCTGCTCAACATCTCCCTGCTGTGGGTCGTCGGACTCATCCTGCTGATCGTCGGCTTGGTGCTGATGGTCATGGGAAGGATGGGGCGCGCTGTCGGCGGCCGCCGCCACTACTACTAACTGGCACACGCAACTAGCCGGCAATACGACCACATGATTCGCCACCCCCGCGAATTACCCCTCGGCCGCCCGTGGCCGCCGAATATCCAAGGAGGTACATCATGCGTTTCGTAGGGCTACTGGTGATCGTATGGCTGATCGTGGGTGCAGTCGCGGCCTACCAGCGCGGGTATTTCACCAACGCCGCACAGAACTGTGCGAGCGCCGGGACGACCGCGATGACCGTGATCGCGGGACCACTCAACTATGCCGGTGTGAATGCCAAAGTGACGAACTGCAACATGCCCCAGCCCAGTGCCTAACCCGCAACACCGACCGCACCGGTAAAGCCTTCCGGCGCAACCAAATCCACGCTCAACCAACCCGAAAGAGCCGACATGACTACCAGCACCATCGTTTTGATCGTCGTCGTCGCAGTTGTGGCAATTCTGCTGATCGCCGCAGTCACGTGGGTGGCGCGCAACAAACGCAACCAACACCGCCACGTCGAAGCCGACAAGATCCGCGAGTCCGCCAAGGAGGAAACACTGCAGGTCAAGCAGCGCGAAGCACTGGCCGACGAGACCGCGGCCAAAGGGCGGGCCGCCCAGGCAGAAGCCGACGTCAAGGCGGCCCAAGCCTCCGGTCTGCAACAGCAAGCCGCCGCGCACCGCAGCGAAGCAGTGACCTCCCGTGATCAGCTCAACGAGCAGTTGGATCGCGCGGACACGATGGACCCCGCCTCGCAGACACCCGAAACGCCTAGGACCGCCGATCGCAAGGAACACCAGGACCATTGACGGTCTCCGGCACCCGCTACCTCGACGATGTCGTCGGACCGGGCTGCTCACTGCTCATCGGTCGTAACGCAGTGAGCAGCGCCCGGGTGCTGAGCCACGTCACAGGCGAGTATCACGTACAGCATCGGGCCGGTGATGCATCCGGCCCCTTAGAAGAGGCCCGCAATGTCTGACCGCGCGTCGTCGTCCACCGCGACACAGATCGCCCAAAACAGCGTGTTCGAACGATTCGCCCGCGCCGGGTACGTCGTGAGCGGCCTGCTGCACCTGACCATCGGCTACCTCGCCATCCGGATCGCCCTCGGCGTCGACAGCGGCACCGCCGACCAATCCGGGGCGCTCGGGGCATTGGCGGCCAAACCGTATGGTGTGGTCGCGCTCTGGACCGCCGTGGTCGCGCTTGTGGTGATGGGGCTGTGGCGACTCGTCGAAACAGCCCTTGGTCGATCGACCGACCCGAAATCCCAAGGCGCATCGTCGGAAGTCCTAGATCGGGCGAAGGCCTTTGCACTGGCGGTGGTCTACTTCGGGTTCGCATACTCAACGTTCGGATTCGCCAGAGGTGCTGGAAAGTCCACTGGTGAGCAGAATTCGGATATCAGCGCACGCCTGATGCACACCACCACCGGCATGATCGCACTCATCGCCGCCGGCGTGATCATCGTCGCGGTCGGTGGATACCACGTCTACAAAGGGGCCAGCCGCAGCTTTCTCGACGACCTCAAAGGCAACTCCAGCGACCTGGTGCGACGACTGGGCACCGTGGGCTACATCGCCAAAGGCCTGGTGATCGCCGGCGCCGGGGTGCTGGTCGTCGTCGCGGCGAGTCGTTCGGAGCCGAATACGGCCACCGGACTCGACGGGGCCCTCAAAACACTCGGG
>NZ_DASSCY010000220.1:0-12094 GCF_035697385.1 Mycobacterium sp.
TTCTTCGACGACGTCGAGTTGAGCGACGACGCTGTAATCGGTGAACCAGGCAAGGGGTGGGAGGTCGCTTCGCGGCAGCTCTATCACGAGCGGCGCACCATGGGTGATGGCTCGGAGTTCACCGTGGGGGCGGGAATTGAAGCCTCGCAAGATCTCTTGGTCGACTTCGTGCGACTGCTCGAGAGGACGGGCCAGGCCGGCAGCGTACGTGCAAGGCAGATGGCGGGCCGCGCGCTCGCCCACCGCGTCGTCAACCAGCAACTCAGCGAGCACGTTTTCCACTCGGTGGTCGACGGGACGCTACCGCCCCCGGCAGGTTCGATCGCCCGCGCCTTCCTGGCCGAGTCGCACAACCTCGAGACCGACACTGCGCTCGCGATCGCCAGCACCGCGTCGGTCGTCGACGACGGCGCAGACCTTCTCGACATCGGGATTCGATATCTCGGGAGGCAGACCGCCAACATCGGCGGTGGCACAACAGAAATGGCACGAAACGTGATCAGCGAGCGTGTCCTGAACTTGCCACGTGAGCACGCCGCCGACCGGGGCATACCTTTCAAAGAAGTACGGCGGAGCCGGTCGGTCTGATTCGTCCGTCACCACAAAGAGGGAGAGACGCATATGGCAGGACAACTGCGGGACATTCGTGAGTTCACCGGCGACGCCGAGGCGTACCGCGACGAGCTGTTCCGTCGCTGGACCGGGCTGCTGAGCTACCGCTATATCGGTCGAAATCATTCGTCGATGAACATCGGCGAGAGTGACGACACCGTCACGATTCGTCGCGACATGCGCAACGATGCTGGCGGAATCATGGTGGCGCCGTTGGCAATCTCCTCGCCGGAAGGGTGCCAGACCGACATGGTCGCGGTGCCGAATCCCGTCATCGCGTCGGTGCAGATCGTTGATCCGGGTTTCGATGTGAAGAGAATCGAGATCGTGGATTCCGGCAACGTGCACCAGGGTCGGATGATGGGCTACGGCCGCTGCAAGATCGTCGACGCCGACAACCCGGATAGGGTGATCGCCTTCAACGAAGGGCAGGGTGCGGTCATCGGAACGCCACCCGAAGGCCTTGGCAAGATGGATGTCTCGGGCACTGAGTTGGTGATCGAGGATTCCCCGGATCTGCCGCCGCTATGGGAGGCGTTCGGTGCCTCGAAGCGTCCCGATGGCCGTTGGGTGCTACCGGCTCTCAGTCTCGAACTCGCGTCTCCGGACGCGGCGCTGCACATCGGGCCGCAGCATGTCGTGCTGGAGACCGCCGCGATCGATCTAGCGGCCGCGGCGGCAGGAACCAGGAAGCTCCAAGTCGTGAGCTGGCACGTCATGTTCATGTCACGGGGCAAGATAGGCCCCTTCCGGGTCGAAGGCACCGCGCACACGGGCGGAGCTTCAAGGGTCGGCGTGCGCATGCTGCTGCACGACGAGGGCAACGGCGACAAGGCCGTCACGTCGGCCGCGGCGATTTTCGATGTCCTCGACTGAATCCACGGAGTGAACGATGGCAACTGCGAAAAACGCGCGTCAGTGGGCCGCCGTTGCACTGCGCGGAATCGGCAATTCGCTGTATACCCCGTTCAGCGGCTCCGACGGTGACGACGTCGATTGGGACGCATACCGAACGCTGGTGAACTACTGCGTCGGCACTCTCGGGCATCCAATGCTGTGGGTCACCAGCGGTCTCGCGGAGTTCTGGTCGTTGACGCTCGACGAGCGCAAGAAGCTGCTCGAGATCGCCGTCGAGGAAGCCCGGGCGATCAACCCTGACGTCGTCATCCAGTCATGCACAGCTGCCCTGTCCGCGAAAGACTGCCTCGAGCTCACCCGGCACGCGCAGGACACCGGGGCCGACGTCGCATACATCCAGACGCCGATGATGGAGCTGCACGGCGGCGAGGGTGCGCTGAACTACTTCCGCTACGTCGCCGACCGCACCGATATCGCGCTCGGGATGTTCAACTCTCCCAGCTCCGGCTATGTGTTGTCCGCCCAGGAGGCCGCCCGCATCGTCGAGGAGATTCCCGCTGTGTGTGCGACCAAGGAGGGCTCGTTCCGGCCGCACCAAAGTCGGCTCCTACACGAGTTGGCGCCGAACCTCGTTATCTGGGAATGTGATTCGACGGTATACCGGGCCGGCTGGCTGAAAGCCGGCATCGTCGGACCGGCCCAGCTGGGCACCGCCGCCTATCTGTTCGAGACGCCGCAGAAGCGGGCCTTCTCCGAGTATTGGGACCTTGTCTGGAACGACAAGCTGGTCGAGGCGATGGACTACGCGCAGGCATCGGGACTGGACCAGTTCGAGCTCGACATGCGCGGTTGGTTCACCTGCTACCCCGGCCGGCCCGACTACTTCACGCATTGGGGCGGCGCCTACAAGTACGCGGCGTCGGTGCTTGGGCTTCCCGTTGGCTCCTATCCGGAGTCGCGTCCACCGCAGGTCAACCTTCCCGACCGGGCCCGGCAGGAGATCCGCGAGGCATATCGCAAGTTCGGATTGATCGAAGGTTGAGGCTGGTGTTGAGGCCAAAACCACTGAACAGCAACCTAACTGAATACTGCCCCATCTCCACGACAGGAGTTCACTATGCCGTCCCGCCAGTTGTCCTTTCCCGTTTTCGACGCAGACAACCACCTCTACGAGACGAAGGACGCACTAACCAAGTTCCTGCCTGACCACGCCAAGTACGCCATCGACTACGTCGACGTGCGTGGCCGCACCAAGATCGTCGTGCGCGGGCAGATCACCGATTACATTCCCAATCCGACGTTCGACGTGGTCGCGCAGCCCGGTGCGCAGGAGGACTACTTCCGGCATGGCAACCCCGAACGCAAGAGCTACCGCGAGGTGCTCGGCGAGCCGATGAAGGCCATCCCCGCGTTCCGTGAGCCGGGACCCCGGCTCGAAGTCATGGACGAGATGGGTCTCGACTATGCCCTGATGTTTCCGACTCTGGCCAGCCTCGTCGAGGAACGAATGAAGGACGACGTCGAACTCACTCACGATGTCATTCACGCCCTCAACCAATGGATCTACGAGACTTGGACGTTCGACTACGAGGGCCGCATCTTCGGTGTCCCGATCATCACGCTGCCGATCGTCGACCGTGCGCTCGAGGAGCTGCAGTGGGTGCTCGATCGCGGTGCGCGCACGGTCCTGGTGCGTCCCGCTCCCGTCCCGGGGCTCAAGGGCTCGCGGTCGTTCGGCTTCGAAGAGTTCGACCCCTTCTGGCAGGCGTGCGTCGCGGCCGATATTCCCGTCTCAATGCACGGATCGGATAGCGGGTACGCCGACCTCCTGCGGATCTGGGAACCCTCCAAGGAATTCACGCCGTTCAAACCGACACCGTTCCTGCTGACCGCGATGGGCAAGTTGCCGATCGAGCACTCGATGCTCGCCCTGATCTGTCACGGTGCGCTTTCACGCAATCCCGACCTGCGCGTGTTGTCTATCGAGAACGGTGCGGATTGGGTACCGCATCTGCTCCACAGCCTCGAGGACATCTACAAGAAGATGCCGACCGAGTTCGCCGAGGATCCGGTCGAGGCGTTCAAGCGGTGCGTCTACATCAGCCCATTCTGGGAGGACAACTTCACCGAGTACGTCGATCTCGTCGGGGCGGACCGCGTGGTGTTCGGCTCGGACTGGCCGCACGCCGAGGGGATGCGCGACCCGCTCAACTTCGTCGACGACCTTGAGGGGTTGCCACAAGCCGACATAGAGAAAATCATGGGAGGCAACATGATGCAGCTTTTCAAGGTCGGCCACCCGGTGTCTGCGTAGCCGGTGACTGACACATACCAACGGCCGGATTTCCGGCTGGTAGCAGCTCCGACGGCCGAATCACTACCGTTCTGGACCGGAGGCGAACGCGGGGATCTGCTCATCATGCGATGCCGGGCGTGCGGGCGGTTCTTTCACCCGCCCGCTCCGGTGTGCTGGCGGTGTCGTGCTACCGATGTCGCGCCGGAGGCGGTTTCCGGCCGGGCGACGGTCGCCGCCTACACGGTCAACCGGCAACCGTGGATTCCCGGCTTCGATCCGCCGTACGTCGTGGCCATGGTCGAACTCGCTGAGGAGCGCGATGTTCGACTGATCACCAACGTCGTCGGTGTTCCAGTTGAGCAGGTACAGATCGGAATGGCGGTGCAGGTGTTCTTCGAACGGTGGACCACGCCCGGCGGTGACGATGTCGCGGTCTGGGTGCCGCTGTTCCGTCCGGTGGCCGCGCAGGCGGCGACGTGACCGGCGGCCCGTTCGACAGCAAGGCGGTGATCACCGGCGCGGGCAAGTCGCGGGTGGGTCGTCGCCTCGGTCGCACCGGCATGGACCTGACGCTGGAAGCGGTGATTCATGCCGTGGCGCACGCCGGCCTGTCCCTCGACGACATCGACGGCATCGCAAGCTATCCCGGCGCCGCCGGTGCTGCGTTGCCGGGGTTTTCTGGTGCAGACATCACCGAAGTCCGCAACGCGCTGGGTTTACGCAGCCGCTGGTACATGTCGGGGATAGAAACGGCCGGCCAGATCGGCCCGGTGATCGAAGCATGCATGGCGGTCACGCTCGGATTGGCGAACCACGTGGTGGTGTTCCGATCGGTGTGGGAGTCGACGGCGGCGCAGCAGGCCGGTGGGGGGAGGGCCTCGACGGTGCTGGGCAACGGCGGCAGGCTGCCGCCCCAGCTCGCCTGGGTGGCTCCCTACGGTGCGGTGTCGGCCGCCAACTGGTTGGCGATGCCGGCAATGCGCTATATGTGTGAGTTCGGGATGACGCGACGCCAGCTGGCTTCGATCGCACTCACCGCCCGTGCCAACGCCGGGCTGAATCCCGATGCGGTGTACCGCGATCCGATGACCATCGACGACTATATGGAGGCGCGGATGGTTTCCGAGCCCCTGTGCCTGTACGACTGCGATGTGCCCTGCGACGGCGCAACCGCCGTCGTCGTTTCGAACCGAGACGCCGCCAAGGGCTTGCCCAAGCACCCGCTCACGGTGGAGTCGGTTGGACCTGGGATGTTCGAGCGGGCGACGTGGGACCAGCGAAGCGACCTCACCACCATGGCGGCCCACGATTCGGCCGCGACGCTGTGGGACAACACCTCGCTCACACCCGCCGACGTCGACATGGCGCAGCTTTACGACGGGTTCAGCTTCTTGACCGTTATGTGGCTGGAAGCCATGGGCTTCTGTGAACACGGTACCGCCGGAACCTTCATCGACGGCGGCGACCGCATCGCGTTGGACGGTCCGCTGCCGCTGAACACCAGTGGCGGCCAGCTGTCCGGGGGTCGACTGCACGGGATGGGTTTCCTGCACGAGGCCTGCGTCCAACTGTGGGAGGAAGGCGGTGCCCGTCAAGCGCCCACCACGCCCGAGGTGGTGGCCGTCGGAGTCGGCGGAGGTCCGGTCGCCGGCTCGATGCTCGTGAGTTCGCGCTGAGAACCGAAGGGAGAAAAACAATGACACCCGACAAACCGCTAGCAGGCATCCGCGTTTTGGAGGCGGCGGTATGGACGTTCGTGCCCGCGGCCGGTGCGGTGCTGGCCGAATGGGGTGCGGAAGTGATCAAGATCGAGCCTCGCGAGGGAGGCGACCCGCAGCGGGGCCTGGTCACGATGGGACTGCTGCCCGGCGGTCCTGATGGCGTCAACTACATGATCGAGATGCCCAACCGCGGCAAGAAGTCGATCGGCATCGACCTGACGACCGACGGCGGACGCGAGGTCGTATACGAGCTCGCGAAGTCCTGCGACGTTTTTCTGACCAGTTACCTGCCGAGCAGACGCGCGAGATTCGGCATCGACGTCGACGACATTCGCGCTGTCAACCCCGAAATCATCTACGTGCGTGGATCTGGTTATGGCCCAAAGGGTGTCGACGCCGACAAGGCCGGCTACGACGGTGTGTCGTTCTGGTCGCGCGGCGGGATCAGCGATGCACTCACCCGCGATCTGCCGGAGCCCGTCATGCAAACCCCTGCTTTCGGGGATCTGATGGGCGGCGTAACGATCGCCGGAGGCGTCGCGGCCGCACTGTATCGACGCAAGTCCACCGGGGAGACATCGATAGTCGACGTCTCCCTGCTCGGGCTCGCGGCGTGGGCCATGAGTCCACAAGTCACGGCCGCGATGTTGTACGGCGGCGACCCGATACCGACATTCACCCACCGCGATATGCCCAACCCTCTTGTGGGGACATACAAGACCAAGGACGACCGCTACATCACGTTGATGATGTTGCAGGGCGACAAATTCTATCCTGAGTTCGTGACGCTCATCGGCCGTGCAGATCTGTTAGAGGACAAGCGCTTTGCCGACGGTCACTCGCGCTACGAGAACCGCGGCGAGCTCATCGCAATCCTCGACGACGAATTCGCTGCGCGCTCAGCCGATGAGTGGCGTGTAATCCTCGAGCCGCTGTCCGGGGCATGGAGTGTCCTGCAGAAGACCAGCGAGTTGCGCGACGATCCCGCCGTCGTGGCCAACGGCTACATCCCGACGGTGAACGCAATGAACGGTGCGCCGTACATACTGCCGGCCAACCCCGTTCAGTTCGACGGGCAACACGTCCAGCCAACGGGCGCCCCCGAACACGGCCAGCACACCGAAGAGATCATGCTGGCAGCCGGGATCGAGTGGGAGAGAATCGAGCAGTACAAGCAACAGGGAGCGGTGTTGTGAGCTCCTGCCGGAGCGGGTGACAAGCCGTGGACGTAGGCGCTAGGAACAGGAAAACCATTGGATAAACCCACATTTGACAAGGGGCGCGAGGTCCGCTCCGCCGTCCTCGGCGAGGAATACGTCAACGCGGCTAGCGCGGACGCGGACGAGTTCAACAAACCGTTTCAGGATCTGGTGACCGAGTACTGCTGGGGAGCGGTGTGGGGTCGTGACGGGTTGACTCTCAAGACCCGAAGCCTGCTCAACCTGGCGATGATCTCCGTCCTCAACCGTCCGCATGAACTGCGCACTCACATCGTGGGCGCATTGACCAACGGCGTCACACGCGACGAGATCCGCGAGGTCTTCATGCAAGTGGCCATCTACGCAGGCGTCCCCGCCGCCGTCGACAGCTTCCGCATCGCCCGCCAGACCTTCACCGACCTGGAACAAGGCTAGGTGGCGGTTACCCCAGCACAGGTAGGCGACGCTGACGTGCCAGGTCGTCCAGCGCGGTCTGCATCACCGAACGGACATGGGCGTCGACCTCCGCGGTGTCGGGGTCCTCGCCGAACTCCGTGACGATGTCGATTGGCGGCAGCACCTGTGTGACGATCTTCGTGGGCAGTGGGAGGTTCACCGGCACGATCGCGCTCAACCCGAACGGAAAGCCAACGGTGATCGGCAGGATGTCCGAGCGGAAGCGGCTGAGCCCCAATCGTTTCGCTAGCCAGGTACCCCGGGTCAGGAACAGCTGGCTCTGTTGGCCACCGATCGACACCACGGGCACGATCGGTGTGTTGGCGGCCAACGCCGTTCGCACGTAACCGGTACGCCCCTTGAAGTCGATGACGTTCTCGCTCAGTGTCGGGCGATAGGCGTCGTAGATTCCTCCTGGAAATACGAGCACGACCCCGCCCGACCGCAGTGAATCCGCCGCGACCGCGGGGTCCGCGCGGATCAGGCCGATGCGAGCCATCCAGTCGGCCATAGGGCCGGTGAACAGCGCACTGTGGCCGAGGGTCAGCACGGGCCGGTCGTAGCCGAATCGGTCGTAGAACGCGGTGGCGAAGATCAATGTGTCCGTGGTGAGGATGCCGCCGGAGTGGTTGGACACCGTCAGAACGCCGCCGGCGGGCGGGAACGACTCCAGGCCCCGCACATCCCACCGAAACCAGCGCTTGCCGATTGGTCGGGCGGCGTTGACCATCTGGCGGGTGAACTCGGGGTCCCAGCCAGGGTGGTCATCGCGGGGCTCGGCGTCCTGCATTGCGAACACTCCTTCGGCGGATCAGCCTGCAGACAGCGCAGGAAAGCTCGCGCCCGGCCCGTCCGGCAGCCAAACGCAAGCTCAAGGGTACAGCAGAACAATTATTTGGTTCTAGTGCCGTGCAGTGGCAGGCGGCATTGCGGTGTCGACCCGTATGAGCGTTTCGGAAAGTCCTGCAGCGCTGCGTATCTCGGCGAAAGCACGCATCATCGCGTCCGTCGCCTCATGTGTGTCGTCAAGTGTCTCGTCGTCGGAGATGACCGAGATGTTGAGCTGATCGACATAGCTCCACACCGTGATGTTCATCCCACAGCCGGGAGCTAGCGGGCCGACGGAATAGATCTCGCTGACAGGTGCGCCGCCGAACTGGCCGCGCTCACGAGGGCCGGCCGCATTCGAGATGGGGACGTTGAAAAGCCTGTTGCGCGGGTCGCGTCTGGCCAACCAGCGGAACGCGAACGGAGCCAGCGGCGACGGGAGGTAGGCCATCCATCGGCCGTACAGCTCCGGGCCGAGTAGCTCGTAGTTCTCCTTGGCGATCTCGCTACTTATCGTGGTCAGCCGCACGCGTTCAAGGGGGTCATCGATGTGCACAGGCAGAGATACCGGCATACCGCTGAGCTCGTTGCCGGTGATCCGGCTTGGCGACTTGTCCGTGCTTGCCAACACCGAGGCGACGAGAGGATGATCCGCAGACTTGTCGTAGCGCAACAGCAATTGGCGCAAGGCCCCTGCGGCCGTCGCCATGACCACGTCGTTGACCGTGGCCCGCAGATGTCTACCCGTCTGCTTCACCTGCTCGAGGGACAGTGTTGCGCTTGCGAACGTCCGTGCCGGCGACACCATGTGGTTCATAAACGTCGCTGGCGCGTGCAACGGCCGAGCGAGATCCGGCGGTGGCTCGTCTCGCTTTCGCGCATGGCGCCGCACCCTGCGAATGCCTGACACCGTTGCATTGATGACGGCCGGCAGTTCGGCGATCTGTTGGACGTGATCGCGTCCGGCCTCGCGAAGCAGCTCCGTCGTGGATGGCGGGACGCACCCAATGTCGATGTCCCGCTCGTCCTGCTCAGATCCCTGCAAGTCGATTGCTCTCGCCAATAGATTCGCCGACGCGACACCGTCGGCCAGGGCATGGTGGATCTTGCCGATCAGTGCAAATCGCGATCCGGCCATGCCCTCTGCGAAGTGAAACTCCCACAGCGGTCGGCTGCGATCCAGCGGGATGGATGCGATTTCTGCGACGACATCGTCCAGTTCTCGGCGCCCGCCAGGACTCGGTACTGTCACTCTGCGCAGGTGGTAGTTGAGATCGACTTCGCAGTTCTGCAGCCACATCGGGTGATGCAGATGCCACGGGATGTCAACCAGCTTGTAACGCAGCGGCTCCAGCAGGTGAAGTCGGCGTAGAAAGGTTCGCCGGAACGCGTCGAAGTCAAACACGACGTCGTCGGCGGACGCATCGACGATCGCGATCTTCAGTGTGTGCGTGTGCACATTTGCCGTCTCGCTGTACAGCAGCATGGCGTCCATGCCGTTGAGCCGCCTCAAACGCCCCACCTCGCTTATCGACGACCGGAGGGGACCCGGACTGCATCGCACAGAACAGCGACGCGTCAATTGTCGCAATCCGCTTGTCTTACCGGGCCCAATCTCTGGTTCTTCTTGTAGTCGACGGTGGAGCGCCGCGGCGGCGCAGGCGGCAACGACAGCCACACAGAGAGCACTAACCGGCGTCATCGCGCCGCGAGCCTGCGCAGCCGGTACAGGAAGATGACACCGGAGTCTCCTAACGTTTTGACTCGTGACTGAATTGCGGCACGGTCGCGCACAACGCGCTGAGGTTTCGGCCGGCGCATATGACGGTGCGGTCGGGACGGATGATGGCGGCCGTCGCGCGGCCGTGATGCAGCCAGCGTGCCAGCTCGCTGCCGGGTTCGGCGATGTGGATTACGGCGCCATGCTCCTCGAGAACGGCGCGTTGGAAGGCGTACGGCCGCGCTGTGGTGACCATGGCGAAGCCGTTGCCCAGGACGGTGTCGAGGCGCTTGCCGTCGGCTAACACAGGGTTGGGGCACAGCGTCCCCGCCAGCTGCCAGGGCGCGCGCGCCTTCATGACCAACGCCGATCGGCACAGCGCCGGTGTCCTACTTTCGACGAGCTTGTCGCGCAATCCTGGAACGAGATGCAGTCGCGGGACGACAAGCCGGCGGATGACATTGCCGATGTCGCCGCACGCCGTCATTGCCCAGCCCATCCCAAGTGCCATCCCGATCATGAGCGCATTGCCGCGTATGACCACACCGGGATCCAGTTGAACTCCGTCGTGGTGATGAACCCGCAGGCCCGCGCGGATGCCGCGGCATCCGATGCGCGCAGGGCCAGCGGTCAGACGCGCGGGCCGCTGGACGGCATTCCCTACACCGCGAAGGACAGCTACTGCGCGCGCGGCCTCACTGTTGCGGCCGGTAGTCCCGCGTTCGCCGAGCTTGTCGCCCAACGCGACGCGTTTGTGATTGAGCGCCTGCGCGGTGCCGGCGCCGTCCTCATCGGGCTCACCAATATACCGCCCATGGCGAACGGAGGCATGCAGCGAGGCCTCTACGGCCGCGCCGAAAGCCCTTACAACGCCGCCTATCTCACCGCGGCGTTCGGCTCTGGCTCGTCTAACGGGTCAGGTACGGCAACCGCGGCGTCGTTCTGCGCCTTCGGGCTGGGGGAGGAGACATGGTCATCGGGTCGGGCTCCGGCCTCGAATAACGCCCTGTGTGCCTACACGCCGTCGCGCGGCGTCATCTCGACGCGGGGTGGTTGGCCGCTGGTACCGACGATGGATGTCGTTGTGCCACACACCAGGACGATGGCCGACCTGTTCGCGGTTCTCGACGTGATCGTCGCCGACGACCCCGATGTGCGTGGAGATTTCTGGCGGGCACAGCCGTGGATCAATCTGCCGCGTGTGAGTGACGTGCACCCCGCGGCGTATCCGGCCCTGGCGCCGGCCAATGAAGGTGAGGCTCGAGGCGTACTCGCCGGCAAGCGGTTCGGCGTGCCACGCATGTACATCAACGCCGATCCGGACGCTGGCACCGCCGAGCCAGTACGGACGACGGGCATCGGCGGGCCGACCGGTCAACGGATCGAGACCCGGCTGTCGGTACTCGACTTGTTCGCGGAGGCCCGCCGCGACCTCGAGGCAGCCGGAGCGCAGGTGGTGGATGTCGACTTTCCGGTCGTGAGCAACTACGAAGGTGACCGACCCGGCGCGCCAACGATTTTCACGCGGGGGCTGGTCAGCCGGGAGTTCCTGCGGCGAGAGCTTCTGGATCTTTCGGCGTGGGCGTGGGACGACTTTCTCGATGCCAACGGCGATCCGAAGTTGAACCGGCTGGCCAACGTGGATGGCAGTCGCATCTTCCCTCGCCCCGAAGGAGCGCTGCCGGACCGCTACGCCGGCTTTGACGACGACATCGCAACCTATCCCCGCCACGTCCGCGATCACCCCGTTGATTCATTCCTCGACATCGCGCACTTGGAGGAAGGTTTGCGCGGGCTCGAGCAGACGCGGCGTGTGGACCTCGAGGAGTGGATCGACGACCTCGGACTTGACGCGGTCGTCTTCCCAGCGGTCGCAGACGTCGCCCCTGCCGACATGGATGTGAACGAGTCATCAGCGGACCTTGGCTGGCGCAACGGCGTTTGGGTGGCCAACGGCAATCTTGTTGTACGCCACCTCGGTATTCCCACCGTGACGGTACCGATGGGCACGATGGCCGACATCGGTATGCCGGTGGGGTTGACGTTTGCCGGGCGCGCCTACGACGACGTCGCATTGCTGGGCATCGCCGCGGCGTTCGAGGCGACAGGCGAGCGCAGGGCGGCACCGCCGCGGACACCACCGTTGATGTAGTCGACGTTCCTGGGAAGGATTGCGAGGGTGAACCTTGCTGAGTACGACGCGTTGAGCTTCGACTGTTACGGAACACTCATCGACTGGGAGGCCGGACTTTCGTCGGTTCTGGTGCCGTGGGCGCGCGAGGCTGGTCTCGATCTCACCGCCGAGGAACTGCTGGTTGCCTACGCGGACAACGAGCAGCGCCTGGAGCGTGAGAACCCCACCGCGCTATATCCGGCCGTCCTCGCAGAGTCGTTTCGCCGGATC
>NZ_DASSCY010000221.1:0-20317 GCF_035697385.1 Mycobacterium sp.
CGTCGGACTGCGCCGTCGCCAGGACCTTCACCCGCTCGTTGATCTGCGGCAACGAGATCTTGGACTGCTCGAAATCCAGCGAATATCCCAGGTTGGGAGCACGGCGCAGCTCGGTGCGCACGCCGGTGGAGGCGATGAACGTCTTCGATGGCACGCAGTCCCACAGCACGCAGGCGCCGCCGATGCCGTCGGAGTCGACGACGGTGACGTCGACGACCTCGGGGCCGCGGGCTGCGGCAACGAGTGCCGCCTCATAGCCGGCGGGTCCTCCGCCGATGATCACGATGCGGGTTGCCACGGCCCTTAACCTAGCCAAGCCGACCGTTGATCGCCCGGGCAGGAGGCAAAGCCTTAGGCTTTCCCCCGTGCCGATCTACGCCGCTTACGGATCGAACATGCATCCGGATCAGATGCTGCAGCGGGCGCCCCATTCGCCGATGGCGGGTACGGGGTGGCTGCACGGCTGGCGGCTGACGTTCGGCGGCGAGGACATCGGCTGGGAAGGCGCGCTGGCCACCGTCGTCGAGGACCCGTCGTCGAAGGTGTTCGTCGTGCTGTACGACGTGACCAAGGAAGACGAGGAGAACCTCGACCGCTGGGAAGGCTCGGAGCTCGGCTTCCACAAGAAGATCCGCTGTCGCGTGGAACGGCTGTCGTCGGACACCGACACCGACCCGGTGCTGGCCTGGCTGTATGTGGTGGACGCGTGGGAGGGCGGCATACCGTCGGCGCGTTACCTCGGCGTCATGGCCGACGCAGCCGAAATCGCGGGCGCGCCAGCCGAATACGTACACAACATTCGCACTCGCCCCGCGCGGAACATCGGCCCCGGCACGTCCTAGGCCCCCTCCCCGCGAGCGACCGTGTCTGTGCACGACACGCCGCGCGTTGTTGGCCTTTCGGGGTCGCTCACGCGGCGCGAGCGCGACGAAGCTGCGCGTCGATGCGCGTTACGAACTCCCACGCGCGATACCTCACGTCCTCGAAGACGATGGCGATGACCACCCAGCCGACATCCAACAGCGCCGCAGCGCGCCTCCGGTCGCGACGCATCGCGTCAGGGCCGCTGTGCCAGTCAACGCCGTCGTACTCCACCGCGACCCGCTGCTCGGGCCAGGCGAAATCGACGCGCCGGAGATCACCATTTCCATCGATGATCTCGTACTGCAACTCCGGAATCGGCAGCCCACCGTCGATCATTGCCAACCGCGCCTCGCTTTCCATTGGCGATTCTGCACGCCCGTCTGCCAGCGCAATCAGGTCCCGAACCGCGACGATCCCCCGCCGACCAGCCTGGTTGCTAGCCGCTCGCCACAGTTCGGGCCGGGAACAACTTTGGGTGCGCAGCGCTGCGTCGAGTGTCGCGAGCAGGCGAGGACGACGCAGGCTGCGGGCAACTTCCACGGCCGTCCATTCAGGCGAGGTGGCCGGACGTTCGCCAACTAAGACCAACGGTGCGCCGTCGCGACGATGCACAACCAGACCATCAGCGGAACGGAGACGGGAACCCGGCGGGCTGAGCACATGAAGGTCGGCGGGCTGTTCGGTGTCGAAGCCAAGCAGGGCAGCGGCGGTGCCAAGGCAAACAGGTACGGCGGTGCCGCACGACAGATCGAGACCGCGTAGTCGCAGTTCGTCGGTGGGCTCGCCGCGACAGTAAATGCCTTGCCAAATGCGTTCCAGATCGCCTGTTTTCAGCTCAGCTTCGAACCCACGTCTCGTTAGATGACGCAAAATCTGGCCACTCGTCGCTACCCCACCCTGTTCGTCGAACAATCGGTCGAGCTCCTCCATGGAGTCGATCGTCGAGAACGCCGACCACGATCGAAAGAGACGAGGACTGATTTGTGGATAAGTGGCGATTTGTGGACAGCGGTCTCGCGCGACCGACCGCGAAATGACAACAACCAACGGCGTGTCGCGTACAGACACGGTCGCTCGCGCAGGAAGAAATTAGAAGTGGGCGGCTTGCTCGATGATGTTGACCAGCACCCGAACACCCACCGCCAGCGACCGCTCGTCGAGGTCAAACGTCGGCTGGTGCAGGTCGAGTTGCGGGCCGCGGCCCGTCCACACGCCAAGCCGGGCCATCGCGCCGGGCACCTCCTCGAGGTACCACGAGAAGTCCTCGCCGCCGCCAGACTGCCGGGTATCACACAACACGTCGGGGCCGATCGCCTCGATCGCGTGGGTAACGATGCGCGTCGAGATCTCCTCGTTGACCACCGGCGGCACGCCCCGGCGATACTGCAGGCTGTACTCGATGCCCAGCGGCGCCATAAGCGACGAGACTATCTCACGCACAATGGATTCCATCGCATCCCAGGTGTCGCGGCTGGCGGTGCGGATCGTTCCCGCGAGCGTGCCGGTCTGCGGGATGGCATTGGCCGCCACGCCCGCATTGACCGCACCCCACACCATCACCGTGCTGTTGCGCGGGTCGATGCGACGCGACAGCACGCCGGGCACACCGGTGATCAGCGTGCCGAGCCCGTACACCAGATCGCCGGTCAGGTGCGGCCGCGACGTGTGCCCGCCGTGCGATTGCAGCGTCACCTCGATCTGATCGGCCGCCGAGGTGATCGGGCCGGGCCGCACCGCGACCTTGCCGACCGCCAACCGTGGATCGCAGTGCAACGCGAAGATCCGCGACACGCCGGTCAGCGCTCCCGCCGCGATGGCGTCGATCGCCCCACCGGGCATCAGCTCCTCGGCGGCCTGGAAGATCAGCCGCACACCGACCGGCAGTTCGGGCACCGACGCCAGCGCAAGCGCCGTGCCGAGCAGGATCGCCGTGTGCGCGTCGTGACCGCATGCGTGCGTGACGTTGGGCACCACCGACGCGTACGGCGCGCCGGTCCGCTCGGCCATCGGCAGCGCGTCCATATCGGCCCGCAACGCGATCCGCGGCCCATGCTCAGGCCCGAAGTCGCAGGTCAGTCCCGTACCGCCGGGCAGCACCTTCGGGTTCAGGCCCGCGTCGGCCAGGTGCGAGGCGACGAACTGCGTGGTCGCGAACTCCTGGCGGCCCAGCTCCGGGTGCGCGTGAATGTGCCTGCGCCACGCGACCATGTCGTTGTAGTGGGCATCCAGCCACAGCTCGGTGGTGTCGACGATGCTCATGCCTCGACTCCCACTCGCTCCGCCAGCAGCTGAAGAACCCGGTCCCGCTCGGCCGGCGTCTCGGCCAGGGTGACGACCGTGCGGGCCAGCATGATCGCGCCCTCGACGACGGCCGTGTCGGCGCTGGGGCCCGCGGCGGCCGCGGCGAACGCCGGTTGGTGCACCGAAGCTCCCTCGGCGTCGATGCCGACGATCGGATGGATGCCGGGCATCACCTGTGTGACATTGCCCATGTCTGTGCTGCCCAGTGGCAGCGCTGCCTCCACCTCCTCCGCGACGGGAGTCCGGCCTTGTCGCACCATCTCGGCGCGGAAGGTGTCGGCGAGCCATTTGTCGGGGGTGAGCTCGTGGTAGGGCGGTTCGGTTTCTTCGACCTGGTAGTCACAACCCGTCGCCACTGCGCCTGCGAGGAAGCAGTCCGCGATCCGGGCTTCGAGCTCGCGCAGCGACGCGGCGTCGTTGGCCCGCATCGTGTACTGCATTTCGGCGTGCCCGGGAATGACGTTGGTGGCCTGCCCACCTTCGGTGACGATGCCGTGCACCATCTGCCCCGGCGCCAGCTGCTGCCGCAAGAGCCCGATCGCGACCTGCGCGACCGTGATCGCGTCGGCGGCGTTGAGACCCAGATACGGCGCGACGGCGGCGTGCGCCTCTCGACCGAGGTAGCCGACCGCGACCTGAGACAGCGCCAGCGACCGCGCCCTGGCGATGTCCAGCGGGCCGGGATGCAGCATCACCGTCGCGGCGATGTCGTCGAACGTTCCGGCCTTGAGCAGCAACGCTTTTCCGCCGCCGGCCTCCTCGGCTGGCGTGCCGAGCAGCGCCACCGTCAGCCCCAGGTCGTCGGCCACCTCGGCCAGCGCCAGCGCGGTGCCCACCGCGGAAGCGGCGATGATGTTGTGCCCGCACGCATGTCCGATACCGGGAAGCGCGTCGTATTCGGCGCAAATGCCGATGACCAACGGGCCGCTGCCGTAGTCGGCGCGAAACGCGGTGTCCAACCCGCCGGGCGCCGCCGTGATCTCGAAGCCGTACTCAGCGACCAGCGCCTGGGTCTTGGCGCAGCTGCGGTGTTCGGCGAACGCGAGTTCGGGCTCGGCGTGGATCGCGTGCGACAGCTCGATCAGATCTCCACGGCGTCGGTTGACGGCGTCTTCGACGCTTATCGACGCGGTGGCGGTGGACATCTTGGCAGTATCTCATTGCGCTGCAAAGCGCATGGTGACAGATAAGCTCGCCCACTGTGACGAGCCCAGCGGCGGTGGCCCAAGTTGCGGCGGCCGCCATTCGCGATCGCACCGGGGTCGACGTGCACGACGTCGCGGTGACCCTGGGGTCTGGCTGGGCACCTGCCGTTGCTGTGCTCGGCGATCCGGTGGCAGTGGTGCCGATGGCGGAGCTGCCGGGATTCACCCCGCCGACCGCGGCGGGCCACGGCGGAGAGGCACTGTCGTTGCGCATCGGCGACCGCCGCGTGCTGGTGTTCGTCGGCCGTATCCACGCCTACGAGGGGCACGACCTGCGCCACGTCGTTCACCCCGTGCGCACCGCGTGTGCCGCAGGGGCGCAGACGGTGGTGCTGACCAACGCGGCTGGCGGGCTTCGCGAGGATTTCACCGTCGGCCAGCCGGTGCTGATCAGCGACCATCTCAACCTGACCGCGAGATCACCCCTGGTCGGCGCGGAGTTCGTGGACCTGGTCGACGCGTACTCGCCGCGGCTGCGGGCCATCGCCCATGAGATCGAGCCGTCGCTGGCCGAGGGCGTCTACGCCGGGCTGCCCGGCCCGCACTACGAGACGCCCGCGGAGATCCGAATGCTTCGCACACTGGGCGCTGACCTAGTGGGGATGTCGACCGTGCACGAGACGATCGCGGCACGCGGGGCCGGTGCGCAGGTGCTTGCGGTGTCGTTGGTGACGAATCTGGCCGCAGGCATGACGGGGCATCCGCTCAGTCACGACGAGGTGTTGGAGGCGGGCCGTCAGTCCGCGACCCGGATGGGCTCCCTGCTGTCGGCAGTGATTGCCCGACTCTGACTCTGCAGCCGCCGTTTGGTCACCCAGATCACGGCTCGGGCCAGGAACGGCGCCGCGAACAGCATCAGCAGAACGCGCAGTACCTGGGCCGCGACGATGAACGTGACATTGGATCCCGTCTCGACCGCGCTGGCCAAGATCGCGTAGACGCCGCCGGGACTGGTGGCGAGGTATCCCTCCAGCGGAGTGAGGCGGGTGAAGTGCGCCAGCACCATGCCGAGCCCGGCGGTCGCGACGGACAGTACGACGATCAGGCCGATGGCCGCGGGCAGCATCCGGGCGACCGCACGCATTGACTCGCGGGTGAACGCCAATCCGGCCTGCCAGCCGATCAACACATAGCCAATCTGGACGAGCGCCACGGGCACGGTGAGGCCGAACGACATGCCGGTGAGCTCAAGGGCGACGGTGATCGCCAACGGTCCCAGCAGGCCGGCGCCTGGCAACCGGATCAACCGGCCGACGGTGGCGCCGACCAGAATGATTGCGGCGATCATGCCGATGCTGAGATACCAAGGGGCGGTGTCGGTCTGAGTGGCAATGGTCGCCTCGTGCGACTTGTCGGCGTGGTAGATCAGCGTCACCACCACAGGCATGGATGCGGTGACCAGCGCGACACGCAGGTATTGCACGACGGAGACGACGCGGTCATCACCGCCGAGCTCGCGCGCGATGGCGACAATGCCGGATGCGCCCCCGGCCACCAGCGCTAGCGACCCGGTCAGCGGGCTGACATCACGGTGCAGCCCGAGCAGCACCCCGGCGACGATGCTCACGACCAGTGTCGCCACCGCGATGGCGACCACGATCGGCCAATCGGAGCCGAGCGCCCCGACGGCGTCCGCGTTGACCATCGTGCCGATGTAGACGCCGAGCACGCCTTGCGCGGCGACACCGGCTCTTCGGGGTACGCGGCTGGGAGCCAGTGATAGTAGGGCCAGCGCGATACCGACGGCCAAGGCGGCGAACAGTGCCGCGGACGGAACGCCGATCAGGTCGAGCGGGACGGTGACGGCGGCGGTTACCGCTATGAGTAAGACCCACCTGAGTATCCGCCGCACTTTTTCCACGATGATTACAAGTATGCCCTTGCTATTTCGCGATCGCAAACGCCGTAGATGCCCGTGACAGGGGAACTTTGCCAAGGTATAACTTGGTTGTGACCAGCGTTACCGCGAACGTTTCCGCCCCCACGTCCGCAGCCACCGAACTGCGCGAGTCGATGATGGCGGTGACCCGGCAGATGCGCAGGCACCGCCCCGACCACGGCCTGACGCTGACGCAGATGGAGTTGCTCGGGGAGGTCAGCCGCACCGGCGTGACGACCCCCGCCGAGCTTGCTACCCGGTTGCACGTGCGCGTCCAGTCGCTGACCGACAGCATCAACGAACTGGTCGGCCGTGGACTGGTCGCCCGCCGCCCGGACGAGGAAGACCGGCGTCGTCAGCTGATCGAGATCACCGAATCGGGTACGGCGCTGCTCGACGCGGACCGAGCCGAGCGCGACGCCTGGTTGCACGACACCATGCGCGAGCACCTGTCCCAGCTCGAGTTCGATCTGTTGATGCTCGTCGCGCCGGTGCTTCGCAAGCTGGCTTATGCGGACGCGAAAGCGGGCACACTAGCCGTATGACTTCGTCGCGGACCTCTACGGCCGCGCAGGAGTGGATTGCCCATGACCCCGACCCGCAGACCGCTGCCGAGCTGGCGGCGTGCAGCGACGAAGAACTCGAGCAACGGTTCGCTCAGTCGCTGACGTTCGGGACCGCGGGTCTGCGTGGGCCCCTGCGCGGCGGACCCAACGGGATGAATCTGGCCGTCGTGTTGCGCACGACATGGGCGGTCGCCAAGGTCCTCAAGGACCATGGCCTTGGCGGATCACGGGTGGTGATCGGTCGAGACGCCAGGCACGGTTCCGAGGAGTTCGCGCTGGCGGCCGCAGAAGTCCTTGCCGCCCAAGGCTTCTCGGCGGATCTACTTCTCGCGGCGGCGCCGACACCTGTGGTCGCGTTCGCCGTCCGCCATATGCGTGCCTCGGCGGGTATCCAGATCACGGCGTCACACAATCCTCCTTCGGACAACGGCTACAAGGTCTACTTCGAAGGCGGCTTCCCCATCGTGGCGCCGATCGACCAACAGATCGAGGACGCCATCGCCGAGGCGCCCTACGCCGACGAAATCCCGCGCCGAGCCGTCGAGGTGTCGGGCATCGACGCAATCCAGCACTACATCGAGCGCGCCGCACACGTCCGGCACACGCATGGCTCACTGCGGGTGGCCCTTACGCCGCTGCACGGCGTTGGCGGCGAATATGCCCTCGATGCGTTGGTGCGGGCCGGGTTCTCCGACGTACACGTCGTCGAGAGCCAGTTCGCGCCCGACCCCGACTTCCCCACCGTCACGTTCCCGAATCCCGAAGAGCCCGGCGCGGTCGACGCGCTGCTGGAACTGGCCGACGAGACCAACGCCGATGTCGCCATCGCGCTCGATCCTGACGCGGACCGTTGTGCGGTCGCGGTTCCGACACCGGACGGGTGGCGCATGCTGACCGGAGACGAAACCGGTTGGCTGTTAGGCGATTACATCCTCGCCCAGGTCGAACCGGGTCCCGTCATCGAAACGACGGTGGTCGCCAGCACGGTGGTGTCGTCACGGATGCTGGCGGCGATCGCCAAGGACCACGGCGCCCATCACGTCGAGACCCTGACCGGATTCAAATGGCTCTCGCGTGCCGATGTTCAAACGCCGGGCTGCACGCTGGTGTACGCGTACGAGGAGGCGATCGGCCATTGCGTCGACCCCGCCGCGGTGCGCGACAAGGACGGCATCAGCGCCGCCGTCTTGTTCTGCGATCTGCTTGTGGCACTGAGGGATCAGGGCCGCACGGTGTTCGACGCGCTGGACGACCTGGCTCGCCGTCATGGCGTGCACCTGACATCGGCCGTGACGGCGGACACGCGAGATGCCGGCGAGGTGGTGGCACGATTGCGTGCCAAGCCGCCGACCACACTGGCCGGGATACCGGGCAGGGTGGAGGATCTCCTCGCCCGCAGCGGCCAAGAGCGCACCGATGCGCTGATCTTCACCGGCGGAGACAAGAACACCTCAGTGCGGCTCGCCGTTCGCCCGTCGGGCACTGAGCCGAAAGTCAAGTGCTACATCGAGATTCGTCAAGCCGTCGAGGACGGGCAGCTGGCGGATGCTCGGGACAGAGCCGCAAACCTCCAAGCGAAGGTCGAAGCGGAGGCGAAGGCCCTGCTGTAGCGCGGGCACATTAGTCACAACTAGCGCGGCCCGAACTGCCGATCGCCCGCGTCGCCCAGACCCGGCACGATGTAGGCGATGTCGTTGAGTCGTTCATCGATGGTGGCGGTGAACAGCCGCATGTTGGGCGCGACCTTCTCCAGCGCCGCAATGCCTTCCGGCGCGACCACCACGCACACCGCTGTGATGTCGACGGCATTGCGGGAATGCAAAAGCCCGATGGTGTACGCCATCGAACCGCCGGTGGCCAGCATCGGGTCCAGCACCATCACCGGCTGAGTGCTCAGGTCGTCGGGTAGCGACTCCAAATACGGTGTCGGCTCATGTGTTTCCTCGTCACGGGCGACTCCGACGAACCCGACTCGCGCCTCCGGAATCAGCGCATGCGCCTGATCAACCATGCCCAGCCCGGCACGCAGCACCGGCACCAGCAGCGGCGGCTTGGCCAGGCGGCAGCCGGTGGTTTGCGCCAGCGGCGTGCGGACATCGACGGTCTCGACGGCGGCGTCACGGGTGGCCTCATAGACGAGCATCAGGGTCAGGTCACGCAGCGCCGCACGGAACACCGCGTTATCGGTGGCCTCGTCGCGCAGAGTGGTCAGCCGCGCGGCGGCCAGCGGGTGATCGACGACGTGCACATGCATGCGCAGACCTTATGTCGGCGGGAACCGTAATACCGCCGCGTCCGTCGTAACCGCATGCTCGCCGATACCGATGCCATCCGAGCGCTGGGCACCGCCAGCTCGACCCACGCCGCCGACCTCGCCGCTATCGCATCGACTCTGTCGTCGTTGCCGGGCCCGGCGTCCGCTTCGATGTTCGGCCCCGTCGGGGCTTCGTTCCTGGCCGCGCTTGCCGACGCCGCGGCCTGCGAGGCACGGGCAGCGGCGGAGTTGAGCGACAGCGTCTGCGCCGCGTGCACCACCGCGCACGCCTCTGCGACCGCCTACGACGACGTCGACCAGCGCGTCGGCGGTCGGATCGGCGGGCTCTAGCGATGCCGAGCGATTTGGTCGCCGCGCTTGCGGCGCCGATCCGTGAAGTGCAGTCGATGGTCGGCCCCGGCTGGTCAGGCGATCCCTCGCAGGATCCGGCCACCGCGTTCGGCGGGGTCCGCGATGCGCTGGCCGAGGTTTCGGCGGCCACCGGCCGCGCGTGGAGCCAGGCCGGTGCGCGCTGGTCGGGAGCCGGAGCGGGCGGCGCTTCCGATTTCACGGCGTCGACGATGGCGGCGGTCGACGCACTGGCGGCCCGCTCCGGCCAGTTGGGCGCGGCGGCTGAAACCGCGGCAGCAGCGGTTGCGAGGGCCAGCGACCGGTTGCGCGCCATCGTCGAGCGATTCGAGGCCCGCGCTGGCGCGCTGGAACCGAACCTGGATTCGCCTGGCGTCGCAGAGGACCTGCTGGCCGAGGCTCAGCGGTCGCTCGACGAGGCCATCGCGGTTGTCGAGGAGCTGCGCGCCGAGCTGGACGGGCATGGCGCCACGTTGACCGCCCCCGCCTCCCCCGCGTCGACGACGCCTGCGGGCATGACCGGTGCGGCGATGCCGTCGATGGGCTCGATGGGCTCCGGCTTCGGCGGCGGGTTGCCGATGAGCCCCGCCGCCGGGGCGGGCGGGATGCTCGGTTCAGGGCTTGGCGACCTCGCGAAGCTCTCGTCGCCCGAGGCCTTCGTCCCGTCCCCCGATGCGGCCAACTTCGGCAGCGGCGTGGCAATCCGGCTGCCCGACGGCAGCACGGCGATGGCTCCCAACGCGGTCGCGGCCAGCGCCGTCCGGCACGCGCTGACGCAACTCGGGGTGCCCTATCAGTGGGGCGGCACGACACCCGGCGTCGGCCTGGACTGCAGCGGCCTGACGCAGTGGGCGTATCACGAAGCGGGACTGGAGATTCCGCGGCTGGCGCAGGAACAACATGTGGGCGCCGCGGTCTCTGCCGGCTCGTTGCGGCCAGGCGACCTCGCGGTGTGGGACGGCCACGTCGCGATGATCGTTGGCAACGGCACGATGATCGAGGCAGGCGATCCCGTGCAGCTTTCATCGGTGCGGACAACCAACGCCGGCCAGGGCTTCCATGGATTCTTCCGCCCCACCGCGTGACGGGGTCGACGGGCTCGACGCGATGGCTCGGCGCTTCGACGAGACCATGGGCCGGGCACGTGCGCGGGCCGCCGCCATGAATAGGACCGCAGACGAACTGGCGAGGCGCAAGGACGCCGGTCAACACCGCAGACGCATGCTCGACGACTTGGCTCTTGAACTCGGTCGTTAGGCTGTGCCGCATGGCTGCTGACATCGTGCCGATCCGGCTCGGATTGACCAAGGGCGACCTGTACACCTTGTGGGCCCCACGCTGGCGCGACGAGGGTGACGAGTGGGAGGCGTTTCTCGGCAAGGACGACGATCTGTATGCCTTCGAGTCGGTGGCTGACCTGGCCGCGTTCGTCAGGACCAACAAGGACAACGACCTCGTCGACCACCCGGCGTGGGAGAAGCTGACCGAGGCGAACGCGCACACGTTCGACCCCGCCGAGGACCGCCAGTACGACGTCATCGGCGTGCAGGAGCTGGCCGCGGAGAAGCCGAGCGAGGAGACGGTCGCCGAGCTGCACCGCACGCTGGCCATCGTGTCGGCCCTCGGCTCGGTGTGTGAGCTGCCCGCGGTCACCAAGTTCTACAACGGCAACCCGGTGCTCGGCCTGCTGGGCGGCGGCATCGACGCGTTCGCCGGCCGGCCCGGCCGCAAGCGGTGGGCCGAGATCGAATCGGTGATCGGACGCGGCTGGGACAACGTGGTCGACGCGCTGGACGCCGTCATCACCACCCCCGAGGTCGATCAGGCCGCGTCGGAGAAGGCCGAGGCCGAGCTGGCCGAGCCCGCGCCCGAACCCGAGGTTGAAGAGGTTGCCGACGATGAGGACGACGAGGACGTCGTGATCGACGACATCGTCGACACCGACTCCGAAGCCGAGGCACTCGCCAGCGCTGCCGAGCAGAGGGTGCTCGGCAGCGACGTGGACTTCTGGGTGCGGGTCGGCATCGATCCGGTACGGATAATGACCAGCGGAGGCACGTTCTTCACGTTGCGGTGCTACCTCGACGACCAGCCGATCTTCTTGGGCCGCAACGGAAGAATCAGCGTGTTCGGCTCCGGTGGCGCGCTCGCCCGCTATCTGGCCGACGAGCACGACCACGACCTGTCGGATCTGGCCACCTATGACGACATCCGTACCGCGGCCACCGACGGTTCACTGCGTATCGACGTCAGCGACGACAACGTCTACGTGCTGACCGGCATCGCCGACGACCTGGCCGACGGGCCCGATGCACTCGATCGCGACCAGCTGGAGCTGGCCGTCGAACTGCTCAGGGACGTCGGCGATTACGCCGAGGACACCACTGTCGAGGAGACGCTGGACGCCGACCAGGAGTTGGGTCGGCTGGTTGCCCATGTGCTCGACCCGGACACGGTGCGACGCCCGAGCCCGCCGTACGCCACGGCCGTCGAGCAGTGGGAGGCGCTGGAGGCCTTCCTGGAGTCGCGGCTGCGCCCGGAGTAGCGCTACAGCTCGGTCGCGCGCGGATGCCGCGGCTCGTACAGGCCGAGCTCGCCGCCGCCGGGGAGCCGGATGCTGGTCAACAGCCCCCAGCCCTCGTCGCTGATGTCGCCGCAGCTGACGCCCTTGGCTTTTAGGTCCTCAACGGTGGCGTTGACGTCGTCGCACATCAGATAAAGCTCGTGGGCTTGCTGGCCTTCGGTGGGATGCACGGCCACCTCGCCAGGCGGGAGTTTGAAGATCAGCCAGCCGCCACCAGCGTCGACGTGGGGATACTTGAGCACATCTTGGAAGAACGCCCGGTCCGCGTCGGCGTCGCTGCTGTAGATGATGACGTGGCTGCCAGTGATCATGGCGCCACGGTACGACTCGGCGATGAATTCGCCGAGCCCCGGAGGTCTACACGGCATGACCCTGCCTATCTCCACCCGTTCCGTATCCGTGCCAGGTGCGCGCCTGCACTACGAGATCCGCGGCAGCGGCCCGCTGCTGCTGGTCATCGGCTCGCCGATGGCAGCTGCGGAGTTCGCACCGCTGGCCGACGCGCTGGCCAGTGACCACACCGTCGTCACCTACGATCCGCGCGGCTACGCCAACAGTCCCGTCGACGACCCCGACGCACCGTCCGGTGTCGAGCAGCGCGCCGACGACGTCAACGCCATCCTCGACGACCTCGGCGCCGAGTCGGCCGACCTGTTCGGCTCCAGCGGCGGAGCGGTGACGGGTCTCGCGCTCGTCACCCGCTACCCCGGGCGCATCGGCACACTGATCGCCCATGAACCGCCGTTGTTGGGGCTGCTGCCCGACGCGGCACAGCAACACGCGAACACCGAGGCCATCATCGACACCTTCCACCGCGACGGGTTCGAGTCGGCGTGGATGCACTTCATGCGCAATGCCGGCTTCGACGTGTCGCCCGACGAGGCGCCGACCGCCCCGCCTGAGCAGTCGGAGGACGACGTGCGCCAGGCCGCCCGCTTCTTCGAAATCGACCTGCGCCCGACGACCCAATACGTTCCCGACATCGAGGCGTTGAAGGCGAGCCAGACGCGCGTCGTGATCGGCGTCGGCGTGGACTCAACGAAGCTGCTGACCTACGACACCTCGGCGAAGCTGGCCGAGCTGCTCGGCGGCACGCCTGCCGAGTTCCCCGGCGATCACGGCGGATTCATGGGCGCCCCAACCGAATTCGCCGACGCGTTGCGTAAGGTGTTGGCGCGCTAGCCGATGAGCACGGCGTAGCGCGGCTTGATCACGTCGTCGATGATCGCCAGGCGTTCGTCGAACGCGATGAACGCCGACTTCATCGCGTTGATCGTGAAGCGTTCCAGGTCGCTCCAGCCGTAGCCGAATGCCTCGACAAGCCGCAGCATCTCCTGGCTCATCGAGGTGTCGCTCATCAACCGGTTGTCCGTGTTCACGGTGACGCGAAACCGTAGCCGGGCCAGCCGGTCGAACGGGTGCTCGGCGATGCTGCCGACCGCGCCGGTCTGCACGTTCGAGCTCGGGCACATTTCGAACGGGATTCGCTTGTCCCGCAACAACGATGCCAGCCTGCCCAGCTGTGCGGTTCCGTCTGGTCCTACGGAGATGTCGTCGACAATCCGCACGCCGTGACCGAGGCGGTCCGCGCCGCAGAACGCGATCGCCTCGTGAATGGACGGCAGGCCGAACGCCTCACCGGCGTGAATGGTGAAGCGCGCGTTGTTGCCTCGCATGTACTCAAACGCGTCGAGGTGTCGCGTAGGTGGATAACCCGCCTCCGCGCCCGCGATGTCGAAGCCGACGACGCCCTTGTCGCGGAACCGGATCGCCAGTTCCGCGATCTCGCGGGACCGAGCCGCGTGCCGCATAGCGGTGACCAGGCAGCGCACCGTGATGGCGCGACCTTCCGCGCTGGCGGCCTTCTCGCCGTCGGCGAAACCGGCCAGCACGGCGTCCACCACCGCGTCCAGCGACAGGCCACCTTCGATGTGCAGCTCTGGCGCGAACCTGATCTCCGCATAGACCACGTTGTCGGCGGCCAGGTCTTCGACACACTCGAATGCCACCCGGTGCAGCGCCTCCGGTGACTGCATCACCCCGACGGTGTGCGCGAACGGCTCCAGGTAACGCACCAGCGATCCGCTGTGCGCTGCCGTGCGGAAGAACTTTGCGAGCTCATCGATATCGGTCGCGGGCAGGTCGTCGTAGCCGTTCGCGTCGGCCAGCTCCAGCACCGTGGCCGGACGCAGGCCGCCGTCGAGATGGTCGTGCAACAGGGCCTTCGGCGCTTGGCGGATCGATTGCAGAGTCAGCGGCGTGGTCATGGCGTGATCCGATCAATGATCAGCGGCCGCTGGGTCGCAGCGGTATCGCCGACGCTCCATGCGCCATCCAGCTCGGCCATCGCTGCCTCGAAGCGTTCGGGCGTCTCGGTATGCAGTGTGAAAAGCGCCTGCCCTGCTACGACGGGCTCGCCGGGGCGCCGATGGATCAGCAGTCCGGCGCCTGACTGCACCTGCTCGCCCGGGCGGGAGCGGCCCGCACCGAGCCGCCACACTGCCAGTCCCACCGCCATTGCGTCGATATTGCCCATCGTGCCATCGCGCGATGCCGTGATGGTCTCGGAATGCGTAACGATCGGCAACGCGCCAGCGGAAAGGGAGGCCAGGTCACCGCCCTGCGCGGCGACCAGCGCGCGGAAGCGGTCCATCGCGGTGCCGTCGCGCAGCGTCTGCGCCGGATCGACGCCGTCGATGCCCGCCGCGTCGAGCATCTCGGCCGCCAAGGCCAGCGTCAGCTCCACCACGTCGTTGGGGCCGCCGCCGGCCAGCACCTCCAGCGACTCGATGACCTCGACCGCGTTGCCGACCGCCCGGCCAAGCGGCGTGTACATATCGGTCAATAAGGCCCGGGTCGTCAGCCCGTGCGAGGTGCCGAGGTCGACCATCGTGCGCGCCAGCTCGCGCGCCTCTGCCTCCGTCTTCAGGAACGCCCCCGAGCCGACCTTGCAGCCCAGCACCAAGGCGCGGGTGCCCTCGGCAATCTTCTTGCTCATCACCGAGCTGGCGATCAACGGAAGCGACTCGGTGGTGGCTGTGACGTCGCGCAGCGCATAGATCTTGCGGTCGGCAGGCGCCAGCTCCCCTGCCGCGAAGATCGCAGCGCCCAGATCTCGAAGTTGTTGGCGGATATGGTTTCTCGTCAACTCGGCGGTGAACCCCGGGATCGACTCCAGTTTGTCGAGCGTCCCACCGGTGTGCCCGAGTCCGCGGCCGGCGGCCTGCGGAACCGCACCGCCGCACGCCATCACCACCGGCACCAACGGGATGGTGATCTTGTCGCCGACTCCGCCGGTGGAATGCTTGTCCACCAACGCCAGTGGCTTGCCGTCATGGCGCAGATGGGTAAAGTCCATCCGCTGCCCCGAGGCGACCATGGCCGCCGTCCAGCGCGCGATCTCGCCGCCGGTCATGCCGCGCAGGAAGATCGCCATCAGCAGCGCCGACATCTGTTCGTCGGCGACCCGGCCATGGGTATAGGCATCGATCACCCAGTCGATCGCTTCGTCCGACAACACGCCACCGTCGCGCTTCACACGAATGACCGTCGGCGCATCGAATGTGAACTGGGTCACGGGGTTTCCTCGTGCGCCGGCTCGACCCGCGCAAGATCGTCGGGTCCGAACGCGTCGGGAAGCAGCTCGCCCAGCGGCCGAGGTCCCATCGGATGGTCGATCAGCAGCTGCGGACCACCGTGTTCGAGCAACACCTGCCTGCACCTCCCGCACGGCATCAGCACTGCCCCCGTGGCGTCGACACACGACAGCGCGATCAGCCGTCCGCCGCCGCTGGAATGCAGGGCGCAGACCACAGCACACTCGGCACAGAGACCTAGGCCATATGAGACATTCTCCACATTGCAGCCGGCCACCATTCGGTGATCGTCGACCAGGGCGGCCGCGCCGACGGCGAATCCCGAATATGGCGCGTAGGCATGGGTCGACGCCTCAGTTGCCTTGTGCCGCAACATTTTCCAGTCGATCTCAGACGTCATGTCAACCTCACCGGGTCGAATCTGAATGCATTCCGAAGCCACGTGCTCTCGATCGGCTCGCGGAATAGGTAACCCTAACTTTCGCGTTTTTTCCTACGTAGACCGCTAAACCGTAGTTCGTTAACAGTGGCAAGTGGGTTTAGAGTCGCCCCGAGGCTTGGGCAGGCAGTACAGGCGCCGACTGATGTCGCCGGCGGTCCGGCTACGGGGTCCAAGCGTCCACCGATGGCGTTGGAGGCCCGATGAGTACAGCGACACCCGCGGCGACGGAAGTTCCGGCTCCGCGAACCAAACCGTCGCCTCGGCGCTCCCTGTATCGCGGCGATCCCGGGATGTGGTCCTGGGTGCTGCACCGCATTACCGGAGCGACGATCTTCTTCTTCCTGTTCGTGCACGTGCTGGACACCGCGTTGGTGCGGGTCAGCCCGCAGGCCTACAACGAAGTCATCGAGACCTACAAGACGCCGATCGTCGGGTTGATGGAGGTCGGACTGGTCGGAGCCGTGCTCTACCACGCCCTCAACGGGATCCGCGTCATCCTCATCGACTTCTGGCAGCACGGGTCGCGCTATCAGCGGCGGATGCTGTGGATCGTCGCGGGCGTCTTCCTCGCGGTGATGATCCCCGCGCTGGGCGTGCTCGGCATGCACATGGCGGAGCGGTTCCTGTGACCGCGCCGTCGGGGGGCGCCTGGACACCCCACCACCGCGAGGGCCGCATCGCCCCGGTGCTCGAGAAGGAGCACGACCGCCCCGCCGGGCTTGACCACCCGCGCGCACCCCGGCGGCCAAGGGGCATCCCCTACTTCGAGAAATACGCATGGTTGTTCATGCGGTTTTCCGGCGTCGCCCTCGTCTTTCTCGCGCTCGGCCACCTGTTCATCATGCTGATGTGGGACGACGGCGTATACCGCATCGACTTCAACTACGTCGCCGAGCGCTGGGCATCGCCGTTCTGGCAGATCTGGGATATGGCCTTGCTGTGGCTGGCGATGGTGCACGGCGCCAACGGCATGCGGACCATCATCGGCGACTACGCCCGCAAGAACACCACCAAGTTCTGGCTGAATTCGCTGTTGCTGTTGGCGACCGGTTTCACGCTGGTGTTGGGCAGCTACGTGCTGGTCACGTTCGACGCGAGCATCGGGGGCTAACCAAATGATCATCGAACATCGATACGACGTGGTCATCGTCGGCGCAGGCGGAGCAGGCATGCGCGCCGCGGTCGAGGCAGGCCCGCGGGCCCGCACCGCGGTGCTGACCAAGCTGTACCCGACGCGCAGCCACACCGGCGCGGCCCAGGGCGGCATGTGCGCGGCGCTGGCCAACGTCGAAGAGGACAACTGGGAGTGGCACACCTTCGACACCGTCAAGGGCGGCGACTACCTCGCCGATCAGGACGCCGTCGAGATCATGTGCAAGGAAGCCATCGACGCGGTACTCGACCTGGAAAAGATGGGGATGCCGTTCAATCGCACCCCCGAGGGCCGCATCGACCAGCGCCGGTTCGGCGGGCACACCCGCGATCACGGCAAGGCGCCGGTGCGCCGCGCCTGCTACGCCGCCGACCGCACCGGCCACATGATCCTGCAGACGCTGTACCAAAACTGCGTCAAGCACGACGTCGAGTTCTTCAACGAGTTCTACGCGCTCGACATCGCCATGACCGAAACCCCGAGCGGGCCGGTGGCCACCGGCGTCATCGCCTACGAGCTGGCCACCGGTGACATCCACGTCTTCCACGCCAAGGCCATCGTGTTCGCCACCGGTGGCTCGGGCCGGATGTACAAGACCACCTCCAACGCCCATACCCTGACCGGCGACGGCCTCGGCATCGTGTTCCGCAAGGGACTTCCGTTGGAGGACATGGAGTTTCACCAGTTCCACCCGACGGGCCTTGCCGGGCTGGGCATCCTGATCTCCGAGGCGGTTCGCGGTGAGGGCGGCCGGCTGCTCAACGGCGACGGTGAGCGCTTCATGGAGCGCTACGCGCCGACGATCGTCGACCTGGCCCCCCGCGACATCGTCGCCCGATCGATGGTCCTCGAGGTGCTCGAAGGCCGCGGCGCAGGCCCGAACAAGGACTACGTCTACATCGATGTGCGCCACCTCGGCGCGGACGTGCTCGAGGCCAAGCTGCCCGACATCACCGAGTTCGCCCGCACGTACCTGGGCGTCGACCCGGTCAAGGAACTGGTGCCGGTCTACCCGACCTGCCACTACGTCATGGGCGGCATTCCCACCACCGTCAACGGGCAGGTGCTGCGCGACAACACCACCGTGGTGCCCGGCCTGTACGCGGCAGGCGAGTGCGCGTGTGTGTCGGTGCACGGCGCCAACCGCCTTGGCACCAACTCGCTGCTGGACATCAACGTGTTCGGCCGTCGCGCAGGCATCGCCGCGGCGAACTACGCGTTGGGCCACGACCACGTCGACCTGCCGGAGAACCCCGCAGGCATGGTCGTCGGCTGGGTCGGCGACATCCTCTCCGAGCACGGCAACGAACGCGTCGCTGACATCCGCGGCGCGCTGCAGCAGTCGATGGACAACAACGCCGCGGTGTTCCGCACCGAGGAAACGCTCAAGCAGGCGCTGACCGACATCCATGCCCTCAAGGAGCGCTACTCCCGAATCACGGTGCACGACAAGGGAAAGCGCTACAACAGCGACCTACTCGAGGCGATCGAGCTCGGCTTCTTGCTCGAGCTCGCCGAGGTGACGGTGGTTGGCGCGCTGAACCGCAAGGAGTCTCGGGGCGGGCACGCCCGCGAGGATTACCCCAACCGCGACGACACCAATTACATGCGCCACACCATGGCCTACAAAGAGGGCACCGATCTGCTGAGCGACGTCCGGCTGGACTACAAGCCGGTGGTGCAGACCCGCTACGAGCCGATGGAACGGAAGTACTGACATGAGCGCACCCACCATCGAAGCCCCGGAAGCCGGCGACCAGCCGCTGCCCCCTGTCCCTGAGGGCGCGGTCATGGTGACGCTGAAGATCGCCCGCTTCAACCCGGAGGACCCGGATTCCGCGGGGTGGCAGAGCTTTCGCGTCCCGTGCCTGCCCACCGACCGGCTGCTGAACCTGCTGCACTACGCGAAGTGGTATCTGGACGGCACACTGAGCTTCCGCCGGTCCTGCGCGCACGGAGTCTGCGGCTCCGACGCGATGCGGATCAACGGCGTCAACCGGCTGGCGTGCAAGGTGCTGATGCGGGACCTGCTGCCGAAGAAACCGGGCAAGCAGCTCACCATCACCATCGAGCCGATCCGCGGGCTGCCCGTCGAGAAGGACCTCGTGGTGGACATGGAGCCGTTCTTCGACGCCTTCCGCGCCGTCAAGCCGTACCTGATCACCAGCGGCAACCAGCCGACGCGGGAACGGATTCAGAGCCAGACCGACCGCGCCCGCTACGACGACACCACCAAGTGCATTCTGTGCGCGTGCTGCACCACGAGCTGCCCGATCTACTGGAGCGAGGGCAGCTACTTCGGCCCGGCCGCGATCGTCAACGCGCACCGCTTCATCTTCGACAGCCGCGATGAGGCCGCCGCCGAACGGCTGGACATCCTCAACGAGGTCGACGGCGTCTGGCGCTGCCGGACGACGTTCAACTGCACCGAGTCCTGCCCGCGCGGCATCCAGGTGACGCAGGCCATCCAGGAGGTCAAGCGCGCGCTGATGTTCGCCCGCTAACAGCGATTTGTGGAGTCTTAGCCGCGCTAACCGCCGGTAGCGCTCCACAAATCGCCTAGATGACGAACACCGGGATGAAGATTCCGAACAACCAGAACCCGAAGACGTTGAAGTGGGGATGCCAGATCGGGTGCACCCGGTAGCCCCAGTAATCGATCCATTCCGGCGGGTGTCCGCGCCAATGGACCGCTGGCGGCGGTCCCCAGCCCCACGGCGGCCGGTCATCGTGGCGCCACCTGTGGTGCTTCCACCACTTGTCCCAGTCGTGGTCGTTCCAGTGCTTCCACTCCTGGTCACGCCACTTGTTCCAGTCCTGGTCGCGCCAGTTGTCGTTCCAGCCGTTGTCACGCCAGTCGTTGTCGACCCACTCCTGGTTGTCCCAGTCCTCCCAGTCCGGGTCGGCGTTGGCCGGCACAACACCGGCACCGAACGCCGTGCCGCCTAAAACGGCTGCAATTGCCCCCTGGGCCATGACCTTTTTGAAGTTCATTTGTGACTCCTCGTCCCCGACTCGAACAGGAAACTGAGAAGGCCACCCCCGACCGTCTGCCAAGTCCGGCCTGGACAGACTTGATCGATCTCACTTGGATATCGCCCGGT
>NZ_DASSCY010000222.1:0-7080 GCF_035697385.1 Mycobacterium sp.
CGCCGCTGCGTGGAACGCTGCCCCGTGCCGCCGCAACACCAATCGTGCGGGCCACCGGGCGCGCCAAGGTGCTGCGCAACATGGCGGCCACGCAACTCGGCGTTCCCGCCGAGATCCTCGACGTCGTCGACCTTTTCCCCACCTTCACGTCAGACAATGCGACAGATGCGTTGCGCGGAACCGGTATATCGGTTCCGGAACTCGCGTCGTATGCGCCCAAGCTCTGGCGGTACTGGGCCGAACACCTCGATCCCGACCGGGCCCGCCGTGATGATCCGGCCGGACCGCTCGTCGGCAAACACGTGATCATCACCGGCGCCTCCAGCGGGATCGGCCGGGCATCGGCGATCGCCGTCGCCGAACGCGGTGCGACGGTATTCGCGTTGGCGCGCAACGCCGAAGCGCTCGACGAGCTCATCGCCGAGATCCGCGCGGCGGGCGGTCAGGCGCACGCGTTCACATGCGATGTCACCGATTCCACGTCGGTCGAGCACACGGTCAAGGACATCCTCGGCCGGTTTGGCCATGTCGACTATCTGGTGAACAACGCGGGCCGGTCGATCCGCCGATCGGTCATGAACTCCACCGAGCGGCTCCACGATTACGAGCGCGTGATGGCGGTCAACTACTTCGGAGCGGTGCGGATGGTGCTGGCGCTGCTGCCGCACTGGCGGGAACGCCGGTTCGGCCACGTCGTCAACGTGTCCAGCGCTGGCGTGCAGGCCCGCAACCCCAAATACAGCTCCTATCTGCCGACGAAAGCCGCGCTCGATGCGTTCGCCGACGTGGTGTCAACCGAGACGCTGTCGGACCACATCACGTTCACCAACATCCACATGCCGTTGGTGCGGACGCCGATGATCACACCGTCACGCCGGCTCAACCCCGTCCCACCGATCACCGCCGAGCACGCCGCCGCGATGGTGGTGCGCGGCCTGGTCGAAAAGCCCCCGCGGATCGACACGCCGCTGGGCACGCTTGCGGACTTCGGTAACTACCTGACGCCGAAACTGTCCCGTCGCGTCCTGCACCAGCTCTACCTCGGGTACCCCGATTCAGCGGCGGCCCGCGGAGTGGCGCCCGCGCCGGCTGGGGCGCAGCGGCGACCGAGACGGCCAGCACGGTCGGATGCGCCGCTGCGGGCTCTCAAGCCGGTCACCCGGCCGATCAAGCGTGCAGTGCGCTTGGTACCGGGCGTGCACTGGTAGATGGCGGGCTTTATCGTTGGCGGGTGACCGTGGGGGGTGAGAAGGCGGCCCAGCTGCCCGTATTCGCCGACGTCGACACCGGGGTCGATGACGCGATGGCGCTGGTGTACTTGCTCGCCAGCTCCGACGCCGACCTAGTGGGCATCGCTTCGACTGCGGGAAACGTTCCCGTGCAACAGGTTTGCCGCAACAACCTTGGACTGCTGGAACTGTGTCAGATCACCGGCGTCCCGGTGTCCAAGGGATCCGAACGACCGATCAGTGCGCCGCTGCGAACCGCTGAGGACACCCATGGTCCGCAGGGCCTGGGTTATGCGGAGGTGCCGCCGGGCGACCAGCAGCTGACGGCGCACGACGCCGCCGAAGCCTGGGTGCGGGCCGCCCGCGCCCATCCCGGCGAGCTGGTGGCCATCGCCGTCGGGCCGCTGACCAACTTGGCGCTGGCGATGCGCATCGAACCGGCGCTGCCCAAGCTGCTGCGGCGACTGGTGATCATGGGCGGGGCGTTCGACTACCGCGGCAACACCACCCCGGTGGCCGAGTGGAACATCAGCGTCGACCCCGAGGCGGCGGCGGAGGTGTTCGCGGTGTGGGGTGCGGCGTGGGGGCTGCAGCCGCCCAAGCACATTCCGATCGTGTTGGGGCTCAACCTGACCGAGAACATCGCGATGACACCGACGCTCCTGAGCCGGCTGGCTACAGCGGCGGAATCCTCATCGGTTCCGATGAGCGTGCTCGACGACCGCGGCACCCGGTCGGTGGCGTCCAATCCGTTGATCCGGGTGCTCGAAGACGCGATGCGCTTCTACTTCGAGTTCCACTTCGACCAAGGCGAAGGCTATCTCGCGCACCTGCACGATCCGTTGGCCGCCGCGGTGGCGCTGGATCCCGATCTGGTTGCGTGCCGGCCCGCCGCGGTCGACGTCGAGCTGACGGGCACGCTGACCCGCGGCATGACGGTGGCTGACTGGAACGGACATTGGGGCCGAGAACCCAACGCGCTCATCGGCATCGAGGTGAACCCGGACGCGTTCTTCGAGCGCTTCATCGCCAGGGTGGGACGGTTCGCCAAGCGGCTCACTCAGTGAGCGGTTGGCAACGGGAACAAGGCGAGAAACCGTTTGACGACGTCGGGCTTGCCGCCGACCGTCGCATCTCCGGCGCGAACCGCGTCATCAAGCGGACGCCCTCCGTAGAGCAACGCGGCAAGCGTCGGCCGATCGGTGTCCAATGTCGCCGTCGGGTGTTCGGCCTCACCACGGGCGACCCGCAGCTGACCCTCTGCGACCTCGACGGTGAATTCGTTACCGCTTAGCCGGAGGCGGATCGTTGCGCTAAAACGTTTCGCGGCTTGAGGATTGAACAGTGCCCGTAGCGACAGAACGACAGAGTCGACGCTGCTGTCGGCCGTTGGATTCAGCGATGACGAACGACTGCCCCACCGCCCGAGGTGTGTGACGATCGGTTCCAGATCGGCGCCCCACTCGGTGAGCTCGTAGACCTCGGAGCCGGCAGGCGGCGGCAGTTTCCTTCGGCGTACGACGCCGGATTCCGTCATCTCGCGCAGTCGTAGGGCCAGGACGTCAGCGCTGGCGCCCGGCATGCCCGCGCGAAGGTCGGTGAATCGCTTCGGCCCGAGCAGCAACTCGCGCACGATCAACATTGCCCAGCGCTCGCCGATCAGGTCGAGCGCATGTGCCACTGCGCAGCCTTCGTCGTACCTGCGCCTTCCCACCATCGGCTTGAGCTTACCAGCGTGATTGAACAATCCACCTATCTAGTTGTTATTTCCAACTAGGTAGTCGTACAGTTCGACTATCCGCTATCGATCGAAGGGGCACATCAATGGTTACGGACACGCCGAGGAAGCTCGCGGCACTCAGCGTCTTCCTGCGCATCTACGGCATCTTGACGCTCATCATCTTCGGCCTGCTCTTTGCGGGCTTCATCGTTCAGACACCACTGCTCGCCGAACATGGCGGCGCGCTGAACTGGACGATCTGGAACGACGTCCAATTCGGACAGGACCACGCCCACGTCCCGCCCATGCTGATGCTCATCTACGTGGTCTGGGGCGTATTCCTGCTGCGCGCGGCGAACAACCCACCGGCATATTTTTCGTTCCTCGCCTTCACCATGTGGGCGAACCTCGCGCACGGACTGCTCATGGCCGCGCAGGTCTTCACGGACGTCGACCGGTACTGGAGCAAGTTCCTCACCGACATCCCGTTCGTGCTGATCCTCGCAATCGGGATCTACCTACTGAAGCCGGCCGCGAAGCCGGAGGACGCGGTGACACAGCACGGCTGATGCCACCCGATGAGCGTCAGTCGTCGGTCACCATGAGCTTGACGTCGATGTTGCCGCGGGTGGCATTGGAGTAGGGGCACACCTGGTGGGCCTTCTCGGTCAGCTGTTGCGCGGTTTCGTGGTCGACGTTGGGCAGGGTGACCTCGAGCTCCACCGCCAAGCCGAAGCCGCCGTTGTCGATCTGCCCGATCGAAACCCGCGCTCCGACAGCCGAATCCGACACGTCGGCCTTCTCCTGGCCTGCAACCAACCGCAGCGCCGAGTGGAAGCAGGCCGCATAGCCGATCGCGAACAGCTGCTCAGGGTTGGTGCCGTTGCCGCTGCCGCCCATTTCCTTCGGAATGGCGAGGTCGAGATCGAGCCTGCCGTCCGAGGATCGGCCCTTCCCGTCGCGTCCCTCTCCGGTGGCCAGGGCCTCTGCGGTGTAGAGCGTCTTCATGCGGATTCCTTTCGTACGGATGCGTTGAGAGCATCGGTGAGGTGATGGACCGCGTCTCGCAGGTCCGCGACTTCTCGTTCGGTCATGCCGGTCGAGGAGAAGAGTTGTTCCGGGATGCACTGGGCCTTGCGTTCAAGCCGGCGTCCGGAAGGGGTGAGGGCGACCTCGACCAGCCGTTCGTCGGTAGTCGATCGCTCGCGGCGGATTAATCCGTTGGCCTCCAAGCGCTTCAACAACGGTGAGAGGGTTCCGGAGTCCAGCTGCAGACGTTCGCCGAGCCGACCGACGGTTACCCGGTCCTCCTCCCAGAGCGCCATCAGGACCAGGTACTGCGGGTAGGTGAGGTTCAGCTCGGTCAGGATCGGCCGGTATGCCGCCGTCATCGCCCGCGATGCCGAATACAGGGCGAAGCAGAGTTGACGGTCGAGGCTCAATGCGGCCATGACCGAACTGTAGCCCACAATTCAATTGTGGACAACTAAAGATAGGCGCGGACGGTTACATGTCGACGATCAGCCACACCGCGGTCGCGACGAACAGCAGCACGAACACGGCAAGGGCGATGAGGCTGGCGATGAGCGTTGGCGTGAATCGGTGCCTGGGAGTTGGTTCCGGATGCGACAGGCCCGATGTCTGCGACGAGTCTGGTGGAGTTGATCCGGGTGCTACACCGCCGCCGGGCTCGAGCCCTGGCGTTTCTGCCGGATCAGGATCTGGGGGAATGGCAGTCATGTTGCGGCGCGTACCCCGTCGCGCTGTTCTCAATCAGCCAGGGCTGCTACTCGTAGATCCCTTCGACGTACCAACGCCGCTGCCGGTAGCACAGCAGCAGGGCCTGGGCGGGCTGGCCGTCGAGCAGCACCTGCGCTCGGGCCGTCCGACCGGCCTTGGCCTGTTCGGGGTCCCACCACCGCTCGTCGACGGGCCAGGGCCCGGCCCACCAGGACAACCTGTCGTCCCTACCGGGCGCTGCCAGCCGCGACGGGGCGGTAGAGAACAGCCCACGCCCGGTCACCCGTACCGGAGTGCCGTCGGCATCGAGCAACTCGACCGGGTCGTCGAGCAACACGGTCGGCGACGGTTCAGGCAGTTGCCCCGGCCACGGTTGACTCGGATCTGCCCGCGGCACCAGCTCGTCACCAAGCGGGGTGAGGGTGATGCGCTCGGCTGGCCCGCGCCCACCGGATAGCACCGGCACCTGCACCGCCTCGGGCCCGAGCAGACCCTGGACCCGCACCAGCGCGCGGCGGGCACGCACCCGGTCCTCCTCACCGACGCCACCCCACAACGGCAGCTGCAGCGCCTCGGCCGAGACCACCTCGACCGGCCGCAGCCGCAGCACGGTGACCGGCGCGGAAGGCCGGTCGTTGGGATTGCGCCTGTTCAGCCACCCGTCCAGCTGCCAGCGCACGCGATCGGCGGTGGCGTCCTCGGTCAGCGGTTCGGCGCAGCGCCAAACCCGTTCCAGCTCTTCACCATTGGCGGTGATGGCATGAATGGCCAGCCGCGTGCATCCGACACCCGAGGCCTCGAGGCCTCGGTGCAGGGAGCTCGCCAGTGACCGCCCGGCGAACGCGGCGGCGTCCACCCGGTCGATCGGCGGATCGCAGTTCATCACCGCGTCGAGTTCCTGTGGAGGTTCGCGGCCGGACGGACCGCGCGTGGGCTCACCGCAGGCGAATCGATGTGCGGCTACCGCATCCGCCCCGAATCGGGAGGCCACATCGCTGCGGGACAGCACGGCGAACTGGCCGATATTGCGGATTCCCATGCGCCACAACAGGTCTGCAAGATCTTCGCGACCGGGCGCCGCAAGGCTCGGCTCGGTGGCCAATTGCCGGATCGACAGCGCGGACAGGAACAGGGCGTCCTTGCCCGGTTCGACGATCCGTCCCGCCCGCGCGGCGAAGACCGCGGTGGACAGCTGGTCGGCTATGCCGACCTGGCATTCGGCCCCGGCCGCGGCCACCGCGTCGACCAGCTTTTCAGCGGCGGCCTGCTCGGACCCGAAGTAGCGCGCGGCCCCGCGGACCGACAACACCAGCAGACCAGGCCGTAACACCTCGGCGCGCGGCACCAGATCGTCCACCGCGGCTGTCACGTCTTCGAAATAGCGGGCATCGCGCGCCGGATCGGCGGTGACCACGTGCAACTCCGGACACCGCGCCTGCGATTCGCGGCGGCGCAGCCCCCGTCGCACGCCGGCCAAACGGGCCGACGCCGAACAGGCGATGACGCGGTTGGCCAACGTCACCGCGACCGGGGCCGTCGCGGGTAGGCCGCCGGCGGCAGCGGCGGCGACGGCGGGCCAGTCCATGCACCAGATGGCCAATACCCGGGACGACACTCATCCGCCTACCGCACGAACGGGACCGAACGAGCGTCCCCTGGCTCGCATGGCCAGCCGCACCCGACTGATCCGTCCGCAGCCAGGAGTGGGCGCCCCGTCCCCCGCACCGGTTACCTCGTAGCCACTGACCCTGGCCTCCAGCCGGGTGGATGCCCCTTGCCAGTCGCCGCCGGTGACCAGCAGCGTGCAGCCCTTCTGACGCGCCCTGGCCACCACCGCCCTTGCCCGGGTGGCCGGCACCGTCCGCCCACCAAGGCCGAGCACCACCAGATCCATACCGTCCATCAGCACCGCGGCCACCTCGACCGGATCGGTTCCCGGTTCGGGGATGACCGCGATTCTGCTCAGATCCGCCCCCATCTCCGCGGCGGCGAGCAGGCCGACATCGGGCTGGCCGACGATCGCGGCGTGCCCACCCTCTGCCGTCACCGCCGCCACCATGCTCAGCGGCAGCGACCGGGCACCCGACAGCACCGCCACCGTCCCGCGCGGCAACGGCGACGGCAGCAGTTCGGCCAGCGATTCGGGCACCGGCAGCAAAGTTTCCGAGTCCGGAAGCAGGTCGGTCGACGGCGTTTCTCCCCTACGCCCGCCGCCCACCTTGCCGGACACCGCCGCCATCTTGCGACGCAGGTGTTCTACCTGCTCAGCGCGGTCAGGCGGGCGCTGTTCCAGGGTCATCGCTGCCGTCACAGCAGCACCTCCTGCATCATCAGAACCTCTATATTTTCGAACACCTGTTCGATACACTGAGTAAACACCCACCCACCGAC
>NZ_DASSCY010000223.1:0-20003 GCF_035697385.1 Mycobacterium sp.
TTTACGCCCTGGGCGGGGCATTCGGCGTGCTCCCATATGTCGCCGATACCGCGCTTACGCGGCGGGTACCGGGTTGGGCCCGCACACTGATCTTCCCAGCGACGGCTGTGGTGCTGGACTGGGCATTCGGGTTGACGTCGCTCGGCACTCTCGGCTCGATCGCCTACAGCCAGTTCGGCTTCCTTCCGTTCACCCAAATGGCGTCGATCACCGGCATTTGGGGCATGGTCTTCCTCATCATGTGGCTCGCGCCGGTGGTCAATGAGATTTGGGAACGCGAATTCAATTGGGCCACAGCGTGTTCGAGCATCATTCCACTGACGGCGGTACTGCTGCTGGCGCTGCTCCTCGGCAGCGTTCGACTGGCATTCTTTCAACCGACAGTTCCGACCGTGCGCATCGCGGCACTGGCCGCTGACCGGGCCCTGTGGGATAGCGACCAGCACGGCCCGGCGATCGACGATCTGTTGGCGCGGACGCGCCGGGAAGCCCAAGCAGGGGCAAGGATTGTCAGCTGGGCGGAAGCAGCTGCGTTCGTGCGCAAGGAAGACGAGGCCGCGCTGATCCGCCGAGCGGAAGTCCTTGCACGCGAAGAACATATCTACTTGCAACTGGGGTTGATCGTCGAACTGAGCACCGAGCATTACCCTTTCGCGGAGAACCGCGCCGTCCTGATCGACCCCGCAGGCAACGTCGTGCAGAACTACTACAAAGCGATCCACCCTCTTGGTGATGCCGAGGTATTTGCGCCGGGGCCTGGCGTGATCCCGACGGTCGATACGCCCTACGGCCGGCTCGCCACGATCATCTGCTTCGACGCGGACTTCCCGGCGCTGGTTCGCCAAGCAGGTCAGGCGCGATCGGACATCCTGCTGGTGCCGTCCAACGACTGGCAACCGGTCGATGAGATACATGCCCGCGCAGCGACATTCCGGGCCGTCGAGAACGGTGTCACGATGGTGCGTCCGACTGGCAACGGAATCTCCGTCGCGGTGGACCATCTCGGGCAACCGCTGGCCACCGCCGACTACTTCACGACGCCAGCGCTGACGATGGTGGCCGACGTGCCGACACGAGGCGTCGCCACGATCTACTCCAGGATCGGCGACACCGTGGCCTACCTGTGCATCGCGGTGCTCGTGATCCTCAGCGCAGCAGCACTATTCGGCAGACTGGTAACCCGTCGAGGCTTAAAGGATTAGAGCGTCGGCTATGAGGCCATCGCGTCGAACAGTCGTGCGATCTGTGCGGGTGCCACATCCACGTTGCACTGCTGTCGCAAATTGGCCAAGGGGCGTGCAATGCCTTGCAGGTCGGACCACTCCTGCGGATGGGCAGCGAAGTACATCCGAATCGAGTTCTCACCGTCCTGCGGTGACATCGAACCAGCGTTGGTCACGACGTCATTCGCACCGGGATGAGCGGCGAGATACGCACCTGTCGCCGTCGAAACCGTGCCCAGCGCGTCGCTCAGCCCTGCCGCAGTGCACTGGGGCTGAGCCGAAGCGCTCGGAAGCGCGATCGTCGCTGCGACCACTCCACCAAGCGCGCCGGCCGCGAGTACCCGCAGAGCTCCGCGTCGCATGCTGATGCCAAATCTGTGCATTTCTCCCCCTTGGAGGTCGCGGCACGTGTGTTGCGCCGACGCTAGGGGCTACCCCGCAAACATCGCGCTTAACCGGGGACTTACCTGGGGGGTAGGAAACTCTTCCCATCGACCGCTGAAAATCTGACTTCCCAGCGATTTCGCGGTGACGACGGGATCGCGACTATGAATGTCGCCCTCCTGGAAATCAATCGACATTAGGAAGCGCCATGCTCGCGACAGCACCGACTGGTGGCACTCGGCCGGCTCACGAAGAAACCGTGCGGCTGCGCCCCGGCGACCTGCCGGCAAAGCCGCTGCCGAACACGGTCATCGTCGACGAGGCCAAGACAGTGCGGATGCGCTCGGCCGACCTACTGACAAAGAAGCTGCCGAAGGCAGTCAGCGCTTTTGACGGCAAGACAATGCGGATGCGCCCTCTCGACCTGCCGGTCATCGGCACGGTCGCCAACACAGTGCGGCAACGCTACGCCGACCTGAGCACCATCCAGCGCAAGCCGACCAAGTGGGAGATCGCGCGGATGGGGTTGGTGATGTTGCTGGCGTCGATGCCGATCCTGGGGATCTCGGTCGACGTGTCCGGCTTGGTCTCGCAGAGCACCACATCGGTGGCGGTCATCGCGCTGACCGCTGTACTGGCGGCGCTCGTCGTGTTCACACCACATCGGACCGACATGATCGTCGGCCGTGGCCTGATCGCCGGCATGGTCGCGTGCATCGTCTACGACGGAGCCCGGCTGTTCGCCGTGCATGTCCTGGGACTGATGGGAGATTTCATTCCCGTGATGGGGTCTTTCGTCACGGGCGAACCGGATACCGCAGGCAGCGCGGCGGTCGGCTACGTATGGCGGTACATCGGCGATGCCGGCGGGTTGGGTGTCGCCTTTTTCGTCGTCGCCTACGCGGTGGGCATCGACCGGTGGAAGAGCGTCTACGCGGTGCTCGCCTCTGTTGTCTTCGCCGTCTTCCCCACCTGGGCGGGACTGATGGCAACCGTCGCCCTGCTGCCGCGTGGCGAAGAAATGATGTTCGACCTGAACATCGCCACGGTCACGATCACATTGGTCGGGCACCTGATCTTCGGCCTGGTGCTGGGGCTCGCTTTCCTGAAGGCGCCCCGCGGGCGGGACCGTAGCGACTGGCCGTGGCCAACTCTGATGGAATCAGCACCGGCCACGCGGGTCGTCCGCTTCGCGAAGAAAGTCACCCAGTCGCCCTAGCTGGGTGAGAATTGCGCGGATAGGAGGTCCACATGTCTTGCCACCTGGAAGTCTGGAAGCCGTCGGGACGGGAGCTGGTCCCACTGAGCGGCGACCGGGTGACTCTCGGTAAGGCCTCGACAAACACGGTGCCGCTCGAGCACGACCCAACCGTCTCTCGCTTGCACGCGATCATCGAGAATCACGGCTCTGCCTGGTCGATACGCGATATGGGCAGCCGCAACGGCACCTATGTCAACGGGGAAAAGATCGAAGCGGAGCGCGTTCTGCGTTCTGGAGACGAGCTGCGACTGGGCAAGTCACGGCTGGTCTTCCAGCACGCACGGCAAGCTGACGAACCCGCTGATGAAGCAACAATCGTGCCCGACGCCGCCCAGCTTCCGCCGCGTCTGACTCGGCGCGAATTCGATGTGCTCTTGGTGTTGTGCCGGCCTTTGGTCTCCGACGACCCATTTCCCGAGCCTGTATCGGTTCGGCAGATGGCGGGCGAGCTGTTCGTCACCGAGGCAGCGGTCAAGCAGCATCTGCAGAACCTGTACGACAAGTTCGCCATCCCCGCCGAGGGCGACCGCCGCGTCCGTCTGGCCAACGAAGCGCTTCGGCGCGGAGCTGTCACGATCGCCCAGCTGCGCAACCCAGCTACGTGAAATCCAGGGCCTCGACAGTAGCGATAGGCCCCTCGTGGGACGGCCGATCGGCACCCCCGATGCAATAGATAGCCGAGTCAACTGCCGCTACCGCTTGGCCGTGACGCGGAGTCCCCATCGGCGTCACCGTGTTCCATTTTCCGTTGGAGATGTCGTACATCTCGACCGTGGGCAGCACGCGCGTCGGTTCCTCGCCGCCGACGGCCACGATCCGGCCATCAATGAATGTAGCGCCGTAGCTGCCGCGCGCAGAAGGCATGTCCGCCAGCTTTTCCCAGCTCCCTGACGCAGGGTCATACCGCTCCAACGCCGCCGAGTTCTCGTCGGCAGTCAGAGCCCGCCCGCCGACCGCGTACACATTGACGCCGTCCGACACCGCGGCCAAATGTTCGCGCGGAGTCGGGAGGTCAGCTGCCTGCGTCCAAGATTTCCCGTCGAATACTTCGGTCTGTGGGACGAGCTGTTTGTCGTTCTGCCCGCCGACGACCACGAGATTGTCACCGACGACCGCTGCCGCGCCCGCGGCCCGGGCATGTTGAAGGGGCGGAAGTTCTGTCCACTTTCCGTCGCGGAAGCCGAAGACCTTGTTCGACGCCTCCGCGATGACCTCGGTGGCACCCCCGATGACGACGACCTCGCCGCGATATGTTGCCGCCGTCGCGTGATGCAGCGGTATCGGCAGCGGAGGTTGCGGTTGCCACACTCCCGTCTGCGGGTCGTAGCTCTCCACAGTTTGGAGCGTCTCGCCCTCGCGCATACCGCCTGCGACCCAGATTTTTCCGTCGAGCACCGTCGAAGCCATCATCAACCTCGCAGTCGGCGCATCCGGTAGGGAGCGCCATTCCGCCGCGGGCTGGGGTTTGCGCGGTGCGAGCTTCAGGGCCTCCGCCGACGACGTGACTTGGCCATCGCCGACACCGGTCGACCCGCCGATCGCATAGACGGTCTTCCCCACGGCGGCGACCGCCATGCCATGGCGCGCAGTTACCAAGTCCGGCAACCCATTCCACGATCGCACCAGGAGATCGAGTGCAACAACGCTCTTGAGGGGCTGGTCCGCCGACATGCCCCCCACCACCACCAGCCGTCCATCGGCGTATGCCACGCCGAAGTCGCTTCGTCGCCCCGGAAGTTCGGGCAAGCTCGTCCACGTGTCGGCCGCCGGGTCATACGTCTCGACTGCCGCCAGGTCGGAGGTCCCGTTCGTCCCGCCGAGGACATACACCAGCTTGCCGTCTGACGCCGCACCCAACATCTGTCGCGGGGTGGGGATGGGGGCGCCGAGCTTCCACGAGGTGCCGTCGAAGATCTCGGTGGTGTTCAGCAGCCTGCCGCCTGCGTCCACACCACCGGTGACGACGATTCGATCACCGACCACGGCGGCCGCTGCCGCCGCCCTTGGCTGCAACAGCGGCGGCAGTTCCGTCCAGCGACCGTTGACCACCCGCCACACCTGATCGGTCGCGACTCTTGCGTCGGCGCCCTGTGTGCGCCAACCGCCGAGTACGACCGGGTTCTCCTGCCACGTCACCGCCATCGCGTGCTGCACGGGAACGGGCAGGTCCTCGCCGCCCTTCCAGCTGTCGATGGCAGGGTCGTAGCCCTCGTGGTCTGCGCTGACGCGGTTGCCGGTCCCCATGCCGCCGAAAACCCAGATCGTGCCGTCGGCCTCGGTGACTGCCACCGCCTCGCGGGCGACGCGCGCATCCGCGATCGGCTTCCATGCAGGCGGCGCTTCCACTTCCGCGGTTGGATCAGAGAGGGCACCCCCACCACCGCTGGTGTCGCGCGTCGACGTGGCTATGAAGACACCGCTGATCACCAGCAGCACTACCGCCGCAGCGGCGGCAGAAGCGATCAGGACCCTCTTGCGACCCTTACCTTTCGGAGTGGCGGTCGTCGATGAATCGGGCGCCGGCACGGGCGGGACTTGCCAAGGCAGGCTTGATTGGCTGACCGACGCGGTGTGCGCGAACATGCCCGGGTCCGGCGGTGGCGTTGTCGGGACTGGCACGCTCGGACGGACGGAAGCTGCTTGCGGCGAATCGGGATGGTCCAGAGACTCCGACAACGGAAGCGCTTGCGTGCCTCCCGTCTGCTCTGGCTGATCGCCGGGCTCACTGAGCGCCATCGGATCCGCTGTCAAACCGTTGTGCCGTTGTGCCAACTGCAATTCACGGCCGAACTCCGCCGCCGACGCCTGTCGTGCGCCCGGCTCACGCGACATCGCCTTCTCGATCGCGGCGCACACATCGGCGGGGATTCCCGCAGGACGCAGGTCCGGCACCGGCGTCGAAGTGATGCGCAGATAGTGCGCGATCAGATCCTCGCCGGTCTTGCGCTCGTGCGGTGGATGCCCGGCGATCAGCGCGTAAATCGAGGCGCCGAGGGAGTACATGTCGGCCGCGACCGTCGGCGGATTGCCCTCAAGCACCTCGGGAGCGGTGTACGAGAGGGTACCGGTGAAGAAGCCGGTCATCGTTTTGTATCCACCGGCGATGCGCGCGGTCCCGAAGTCGCTCAGTTGCGGTTCGCCGTAGTCGTTGAAGAGCACATTCGCGGGCTTGATATCGCGGTGCAGTGTGCCTGTCCGATGCGCGGTTTCCAGCGCCCCGCACAACTTCACGCCGATGCGCAATGCCTCCGGCCAGGCGATCCTGCCCTCACGTTGGAGGCGCTCCGCGAGGGAACCCGCTGCGTGGTAGGGCATCACTATGAACGGACGGTGACTTTCGGTTACGCCGACCTGCAGGATGTTCACGATGTTCGGGTGGCCGGAAAGCGCTCCCATCGCGTAGCCCTCACGAAGAAAACGTTCCCGGTCATCGTCCTCGAGGTCGGACGCAAGAACCTTGATGGCGACACTTCGCGAGAGAGACTTCTGGCGGCAGCGATACACCACTCCACCGCCACCGCGGCCTACTTCGACGGCGTCCTCGAACCCGGCGGCTGCCAGCTCAGACGCTATCCCGCCCGACATAGTTCAATCGTCCTCCCCTGAAATGTGAATACTTCGCCCCAAAGGTACCTAGCAAAGCCCTCCCCCAGCACCACATACGCAGGATTCACGATTCGTTCTCGCGCGCGAATCCGGTCGCCACCGGAGATGGGTTCTTTGACCGGGCAAACGCGATGGAGATCGCGCACATCGGAGCGCCTGCGACCGACTCGAGACGCTGCGGTACAGCCGCGGTTAAGGACTGTGTTGCTTAATCGTTCGCAGGTAATGCGCGGCTATCTCGTCGGATGTGGTGGCCCAGACACCGGGATGGTTGACGACGTAGGCGAGCGCCTCGTCGAGATACTTCGTCCGGAAGGCCTGGCCGGTGACGAACGGATGCAGTGCCAACGCCATCACCCTGCCGCTGTGCTCGGAATCGGCGTACAGCTGATCGAGTTGATCTTCGATGATCTGCCGGAAGTCGGCACCGCGCAGGCTCTTCCCGACGAAGAGCGGGATGTCATTGAGCTCGATGGAGTATGGGACGCTGAGCATTTCGGGGACGTTCAACGCGTAGGGCTGGTCGTCGTTCGTCCAGTCGAGGATGTATTGCACACCAAGCTCGGCGAGCAGCCGCGGGGTCTGAAAAGTCTCGTTAAGCGCAGGGCCCAGCCAACCGTTCGGGCGTTGGCCGGTTGCCTCTTCGATGGTCGACATCACGTCGCGCAGGTAGGCGCGTTCTTCGTCCGCTTTCATTCCGGAGTGCAAGGTGGAGTTGTTCTTGCCGTGCGCGAGCCAGGCCCAGCCACGCGCCCGGCCGGCGTCGATGATCTGCGGATAGTGTTCGGCCACATCCGAATTGAGCAGGACGCTGGGGCGAATGCCGTAGCGGTCGAATATGTCGATGAGCCGCCAGATGCCCACTCGCGCACCGTAATCCCGCCATCCATAGTTCAGCGGGTCGGGGACGAGGTCGACGGTGTCGGGGTGGATGCTTGTCGACGGGCGGTCGACCTCGAAGTGTTCGACGTTGAGTCCGACGTAGAACGCTATGCGTGCGCCATCCGGCCACTGCAGGCGCGGTCGCTCTGTGATGGGGGTGTAGGTGAAGAGTTGATTCTGCATGCCCCATACTGAAACCTTCACATCAATGTGAAGGTCAATGAACTTTCTCGTGAGGTAGGCCATATGCGCATCGGAGAACTTGCGCTACGCACTGGCGTATCCCGGCGTCTGCTGCGGTATTACGAGGAGCAAGGTCTTATCGTTCCGAAAAGATCAGCAAACGGCTACCGAGAATACGACGAGCGGTTTGTCGACCAGATCATCCGTATTCGCGGATTGCTGCACGCGGGATTGCCCACCAGGGTGATCAAGCAGGTTCTTCCGTGCCTGAAGGCCCCGCGCGAAATACATTTCGCCGATGCGACACCTGAGATCATCGCGGTCCTGGCACGTGAACGTGACCGCATGACCGACCGCATCGACTTCCTCACCGGCAATCGCGACGCGATCACGGAGTACCTCAACGAGCTGAGCAAGTGCTCGTTGAACGCGGGCTAACCCACTCCCTCCCAGACGACTTCGTCGGGAGACTTGTCCGGACGCAATCCGCGCCAACTCGGCTGACGCAACCGGCCATCGCTTGTTCGCTCGCTGTAGCGCACCTCGCCGACGAGCTCGGGCCGCACAAACGTCACACCCTTGGCGTCGACGTTGGGAAGCCTTGTGTTGAAAGGAGATTCGTCGGTGTGTAGCGGTTTGAGGATGCCCTTGAGCTTGGTCAGCTCCTTCTCGGTAAAGCCTGTACCGACGCGGCCGGCGAAGTGCAGGCCGCCATCTTCGGGAATACCGAGCATCAGTGCCCCGATGCCGCTGGACCGGCCGCCCTCCCCTTGCCGCCAGCCGCCGATCACCACCTCCTGCGTGCACCAGATCTTGTCCTTGATCCATGACGACGACCGCCGGCCCGGCTGATACGTGGAATCCCGCTTCTTGGCGATAACCCCTTCCCAACGCTGCTTGCGGGCGTACTCCAGCGCCTCGGGCCCGTCACCGGGCAACGGGTCGGGGACTATCAGCCCGCCGGCTTCCGCCAACGCCTCGAGCAGGCGGCGCCGGTCCGAGTACTTGGCCCGCAATAACGACCGGCCGTCGAGATGGAGGATGTCGAACGCCCAATACTCGACGCGGGTGGAGCGCGCCCGGTTCTGCATCTCGCTGAAACTCGGCACACCCTTGTCATCGAGTGCAACTGCTTCGCCGTCGAGAATCACGTGATGGTCCGCGAGATCGGCTGCCAGCGCTGCGAATTGAGGATACTCCCCGGTGACGTCGCGACCGCGCCGTGAACGCAATGTCAGCTTGCCGTGATTCGCGTCAACTATGACGCGGTACCCATCCCACTTGCCCTCGAACGACCATTGCGTCGCCTTCAGCCTTTCGACCGAACCCTCGGTCGCCAGCATCGGCGCGAGATCTCCTGCCTGCGGGCGGGTTTGCTCCTTCATCCGGTGCGCCAGCCAGTTCTTGCCGTCGGTCTGAATCAGCGCATACCGGCCGTCGATTTTTGTCCCATGCAGGGTGACGATGACCTCTCCGCCTTTCTCAGGACCATCGGGAGGGTTGTCGTTGAACTTCTCGATCTCGTACGTACCGGTGTCCCAGACGATCATCTTCCCTGCGCCGTACTCCCCCGCCGGGATGGTCCCGTGAAACGTCAGATACTCCAGCGGATGGTCCTCGGTGTGCACGGCAAGATGGTTGACCGAAGGGGTGTCGGGCAGGTTCTTCGGCACCGCCCAGCTCACCAGCACGCCGTCGCGCTCGAGGCGCAGGTCGTAATGCAGCCGCCGCGCGTGATGCTCCTGGATGACAAAGCGATTGTCATCTCCGGCCTTCGGTGGCTTCGCGGGCACCGGCTCGGGCGTCTTCGACGCATCGCGCATGCTGCGGTACGTGGTCAGCTTGTCCGCAGTGGGCACAGCCTCGTCCAGCGGCGCCAACAGGTCACCCATCTCATCGACACGGGCCAGCACCTCGTCGAAACGCAGATGCCGCAGTTTCGGATCGGCGATCTCGTCCCACGTGCGTGGTGCGGCGACTGTCGGATGTTCGCGTCCGCGAAGCGAATACGGCGCGATGGTGGTCTTCGACGCGTTGTTCTGGCTCCAGTCCAGGAACACCTTTCCCGACCGCAAGCTTTTTGTCATGGTCGACGTGACGAGCTTGGGCATTGCCTTTTCCAGTTGCTGCGCAACGCGTTTGGCCAGCACGACGGCGCCTTGCGAGCTGACGGGTTCTTCGAGCGGGGCGTACAGATGCAGACCCTTGCTGCCGCTGGTGAGCGGATACGTCGTCAACCCGATGTCAGACATCAGGTCCCTGACTTCCTTGGCCACCTCACACAGCTGCTTCATCTTGACGCCTTCGCCGGGATCCAGGTCGAACACCAGGCGGGTCGCCGGTCCGGGATGCTCGCCAACGAACCGCCATTGCGGCACGTGCACCTCAAGCGATGCCTGCTGCGCCAACCACGCCACGCCTTCGACCGTGTCGACGACGGGGTAGGTGGTGGTGCCCGACTTGTGCACGATCGTGCCGCGCGGCAACCAGTCCGGCGCTGACGACGCGAGTTGCTTCTCGAAGAACGACGATTCGTCCACGCCGTTTGGCCAGCGCTTGCGGGTAACGGCGCGACCGGCGATGTGCGGAATCATCACCTCGGCAATGCCGACGTAGTAGTCGAATACTTGAGCTTTGGTCGTACCAGTCGCCGGGTACAGCACCTTGTCCGGATTGGTCAGTTTCACCCGGCCGTATCGATCCACAGTACGAACGTATACCCGCTGCTACCTTGGATTAGTGACGAGAATCCTCGCAGCATGCCTGCTCGCCGCGGCCGCGCTCATCGCGGCGCCACACGCCGGCGCGGATCCGCAGGACCTCGTGCCCTACTGCTCGGGCGACCAGACGCCGATGGACAACAACTGCAGGGAGATGGCGCACCAGATCTTCACCCACGGCTCGGGCGTCAGCCCCGAACTGCCCAGTGGTGTCGACCCAGGCAACGCACCCGTCACCTAGTTGATGCGTTCGCCGATTTCTGCACCACCGTCGTGATTTCGGCGTTATCCACAGCGGTGGTGCAGAACTCGCCGACGACGGCGTCGACTTGTCGGGTCGCACAGACACGATCCGGCTATGTCGCAACCGTTTCTCGGCCCGGACGCCATCCGCGCGGGCATCCTCACGGAAAGCCAATTGCGCTGGAACTACCTGCGCGCGCACCCTCGCGTGTACGTCGCGAAAGACGCCGCTGCGACCCTTGACATGCACATCCTCGCGGCATGGTTGTGGACCGGCCGCAAGGGTGTGATCGCGGGGCGGGCGGCCGCGGCGCTGCACGGGGCGAAATGGATCGACGCGTCGACGCCGATCGAAGTGATCGCGGAACACACGCGCCGCCGCCCGGGCGTGATCGTCCATGAGGAGCGGATCGCGGCTGACGAGATCACCTACGTCGGCGAGTTGGCCGTCACGACACCGGCGCGCACCGCCGTGGACATCGGCCGGCACCTACGCCGAGACGTCGCTGTGCCGCACCTTGACGCACTCGCGGCGGCCACGGGCGTCACCGCCGCCGACACGATCGCGTTGATCGGCAGATATCGCGGCGCGAGGGGCATCCGACGGGCACAGCACGCTCTCGCCTTGATGGACAGTGGTGCCGAGTCGCCGGAAGAAAGCCGCCTGCGCCTCATGCTCATCGACGCCGGCCTACCCGCTCCGCGAACACAGATAAGGGTCAGCGACGGGTACAACGAAGCGTTCATCGACATGGGTTACGACGAGCCCAAGGTCGGCCTCGACTACGACGGGATTCATCACAGCAGGGATCGCCGCACGTATGTGCACGACATCGGGCGGGCCGAGTTGGTCGACGGCCAGGGGTGGATCGACCTTCACGTAGTCAAGGAACACTCGAGGCTGTACACGCTTCACCGCGTCCGCCAGGCGTTCTCACGGCGAGGTTGGACACCACCGTCGTCGAAATCTGCGCGAGCGTCGTGATTTCGCCGTTTTGACGACGCTGGTGCAGAACTCGGCGCCCATCTAGTTGATGCGTTCGCCGGTTTCCGGGTGGAACAGGTGGACCACCCCTTCGGGATGCCTGCGCAGCCGCACCGTGTCGGCCAACTTCGGCGCCGTGCGCGGGTTGCACCGCGCCACCAACTCCACACCGGAGCCCGCGTGTGTGTACACGTACGCCTCGCTACCGAGGTCTTCGACCAGGTCGACGACGACCTCCACGCCGCCCGAATCGGTGAGGTCGAGTTGCTCGGGTCGGATTCCGAAGGTGACCTCCGACAGGCCCGCGTCGCTCAACTTGGTCATGAGGTCGCGCTCGAGTTCCAGTGTCGAGTCACCGATCTTGACGCCGTCAGAGGTGACCGGAAGCTTCACCAAGTTCATGGCGGGCGATCCGATGAACCCGGCGACGAAGGCATTTTCCGGCTTGTCGTACAACTCGTTGGGCGAGGCGAACTGCTGCAGCTTTCCGAAGCGCAACACCGCAACCCGGTCACCCATGGTCATGGCCTCGACCTGGTCGTGGGTGACGTAGACGGTGGTGGTGCCGAGCCGTCGTTGTAGGGCGGCGATCTGGGTGCGCGTCTGCACGCGCAGCTTCGCATCCAGATTCGACAGCGGCTCATCCATGCAGAACACCTGCGGCTCACGCACGATAGCGCGGCCCATCGCCACACGTTGACGCTGACCGCCGGACAGCTTGGCGGGCTTGCGGTCCAGGAATTCGGTGAGATCCAGGATCTTCGCCGCCTCTTCGACCTTGCGGCGCCGCTCATCGGAGGACACGCCTCGCAACTTCAGCGCGAAGCCCATGTTCTCGGCGACTGTCTTGTTCGGGTACAGCGCGTAGTTCTGGAACACCATCGCGATGTCGCGGTCCTTGGACGGCACACCCGTCATGTCCTTGCCGCCGATCTCGATGGCACCCTCGTCGATGTCCTCGAGTCCGGCCAGCATGCGCAGCGCGGTGCTCTTGCCCGAACCGGACGGCCCGACCAGGACGACGAATTCGCCGTCTTGGATGTCGAGGTTGAGCGCGTCAACCGCGAGCTTGTCCGAACCCTCATAGATGCACGAGGCGTTCTTGTAGGTGATTGCGGCCATTGGTTATAGCTCCTCTACTTGATCGCGCCGAACGAAAGTCCGCGCACCAGCTTGTTTTGGGCGAACCACCCGCACAGGATCACGGGCAGCGCGGCCATGGTTGCGGCCGCCGACAACACGGCCCAGTACTGACCCTCACCGGCGATGAATCCGACGAGGTACACCGGCATGGTCTGCGCGTTCACCGCGGTGAGGTTCACCGCGAAGAAGAACTCGTTCCACGCGAAGATCACGCAGATCAGCGCCGTGGCCGCGATACCCGGCGACACCAACGGCAGGATCACTTCCCGCACCGACCGCCACAGGCTGGCGCCGTCGAGGCTGGCCGCCTCGAGCAGTTCGCCGGGCACCTCGAGGAAGAACGACCGCATCATCCAGACCGCGATCGGCAGGTTCATCGAGGTGTAGAGGATCACCAGCGCCCAGATATTGTCCAGCAGACCGATGTTGGACACGATCACGTAAAGCGGCAGGATCGCCGCCACGATGGGCAGCATCTTGGTGCTCATGAAGAAGAACAGGGCGTCCTGCGTCTTGCGCACAGGCCGCAGCGACAACGCGAACGCCGCGGGTGTGCCCAGCAGCAGCACCAGAAGTGTCGAAATACCGGTGGCCCAAACCGAGTTCAGCATCGCAGGACCGATGCCCTGATCGAAGACCTTCCCGTACTGATCCAAGGTCGGAGTGAAGAACAGCGTCGGCGGACTGGTCGCCGCGTCACCCTCCTGCTTGAAGGACGTCAGCACCATCCAGAACACCGGAAAGAAGAACCCGAGTCCGACGATCCAGGCAACCACAGCCCACGGGCTGAACTCGCGGCTCTTCTTCTTCGATGCTGTGGCCGGAGCCGTTGTCTCCGTAACCTTCTCAACTGTTGTTGTCATGACTAGGCCGCCTCTTCCTTCCCGGAGAATGACTTGAAGATCAGCCGGAGCGCGAAGCTGGCGATGATCATCGTGAAGATCACCACCACCACGGCATAGGCCGCCGCCTGCCCCATGTCGAAGCCGAGGAACGCTCGCTGGTAGATGTAGAACGGCAGGTTCGCGCTCGCGATACCCGGGCCGCCCTGCGTCATCATGTAGATGGCGTCGAACGTGTTGACCAGATAGATCGCGCCGAGCACCACACCCAGTTCGATGAAGCGGCGAAGGTGGGGCAACGTCAACTCGCGGAAGAGTTGAAACGCGCCCGCACCGTCGACTCGACCGGCCTCCAGGATGTCGCGAGGCATCGACTGAAGGCCGGCGAGAATCAGCAACATCATGAACGGCGTCCACTGCCAGATCAGTACGACCATCACCATGGTCAACGGGAACTGGCCGATCCAGTCCACCGGACCGATCCCCACCAGCGATAGCACCCAGTTCAAGATGCCATTGTTGGGATCGAGGATGGTCGTCTTCCAGATCAGCGCCGCCGCAACGGGTGTCACGAGGAACGGGGTGATCAGCAGTGTCCGAACGACGCCACGTCCGAGGAATGCACGGTCCAGCAGCAACGCCAGCAACAAGCCGAGGAACGCCGACACCAACACGACGACGACGATCAGGACGACGGTGTTGAGGGCGACCGTCCAGAACTGCGAGTCCTTGACGACCGCGATGTAGTTGCTCAGCCCGACGAATTGACGCGAACCGGGGCGAACCAGGTTCCACGACAACGTCGAGTAGTACAGCGTGAACACGAACGGGATCTGGGTGACGACGATCATGAAGATCAGCGCCGGTAGCAGCGGTCCGCGCCTGCGCCAGCCCTCCGCGCGGCTCACGCCGACGTCTTGGCGTTCCCGGATCTTGCGGACCCGTTCGGCCACTGCTGCCTCTTGACCGGCGTCGGTCTGGGTATCAGCGGTAACGGTCATCACTTCTCCTGGTATGTCCGGCCGACGACCTCGGCGTATTCCTGTGCTTGGGCGAGCGCGTCGTCCACCGACTTCTGTCCGGCGATCGCCGCGCTGATCTGCTGGCTCACCCGTGTCCCGAGATCCTGGAACTCCGGGATCCCGACGAACTGCACCCCGGTGTACGGAACCGGTTGCACCGTGGGCTTGTTCGGGGTCGCATTTTCGATCGACCGAAGTGTCAGCGGCCCGTATGACTTCGAGATCGCCTCGTACTCAGGCAGATCCGTATACGTCGACGTGCGGCTGCCCGGTGGGACGCGGGCCCAGCCCAGCTTCTCGCCGACCAGCTTCATGTAGTCCTTGTCGGTCATCCACGAGATGAACTTCCACGCGCCGTCAGGGTTCTTGGCGCTCTTCGGGATTCCCAGCGACCAGGTGTAGAGCCATCCCGAGTTGGGCTTCTCGACGATCGGAGCGGGCAGGTAGCCGATCTTGCCGACAAGATCCGGATACGTCTCGGGATCCTCGAGCACCGAGACCGCCGACGTCGCGTCGTACCACATGGCCGTCTGACCCTGACCGAACAGGTTGGCGCACTCCTGGAATCCCGTCGACGACGCTCCGAGTTCGCCTGCCTTGTTGATCAGGTCGACGTAGAAGTTGACGGCCTTGCTCACTTCGGGGCTGTTGAGTTGCGCGTTCCAGCTCTCGTCGAACCAGCGCCCGCCGAAGGTGTTGATCACCGTGTCGAGCGGGGCCAATACTTCGCCCCAGCCAGGCTTGCCGCGCAGGCAGATTCCCGCGCGGTCAGCGGTCTTCAGCTGCTCCGCCCACTGTGCGACCTCTTGCCACTGGGGCTGGTAGTTCGGATCCTGGTTGACCTTGATCCCCGCCTGCTCGAAGAGGTCTTTGCGGTACATCAGGAACGACGACTCGCCGTAGAACGGGACGGAATACATGTTGCCCTCGTAGGACAGCGAGTCCCGCAGGGAGGGGATGAAGTCGTTCTCGTCGTAGCCCGGAGTGTTCTTCGCGTAGTCCGAAAGGTTGAGGAGCCAACCGTCTCTGGCCCACTGCGGTGTTTCGAAATTGCTGATCATCACGACGTCGAACTCACTGCCTCCCATCGCGGTCGACATCGTGATCTTGGCGCGCGCCTGGTTCTCCGACAGAGTGATGAACTTCAGCTTCGTGCCGGGATTGGCGGACTCGAACTCCGTCGACAACTTCTGGGCGTCCGTCATCTGCGAGTTGGAGACAAGGGCGATGGTCACCTCGTCGTCCGAAGATCCCAGGCTGCCTGCGCCTGCACAACCGGCCGTGAACGCCAGGGCCGCAGCGGCCACGCACACCGCCAGTCGGTGCAGAGCTCTGCGTTGCGCTTTCACCTTATACCTCACTTCTCTTGGTCCAATAGCCAACGGGCACAGTCGATATCGCAAACCAGGAGCCTCGCCAACTTGCCGCGAAGTGCGCCGAGGGTGGCGCGGTGCTTGGCCGCGCCGCTGGAGATCAGGATGGTTTTCGCGCAGGTCCGAATGTCTTCCAGCGGTACCGATACCGCGCGCTGCTGGAGTTCGGTGTCGACCGGAGTGCCGTCGGCGTCGAAGAACCGGCCGCCGATCTCCCCAACGGCACCCAGCGTGATGAGCTCGTCGAGCATCCGGGTGTCCAGGAAGCTGCCTTCGAACAGCGTCGTCGATGTCGACACCGCGCCGACGCCGAACAGCATGACATCAGCGCGTCGACCGGCCTCCAGCGTTCGCGATATCAGCGAGTCGCTGCGCATGGAGGCGACGGTCGACGGATCGGCGTACAGCGGTGCCGGCAAGCGGATGGTGGTGGCCCGCAAGACATCTGCGCAGCGGCCCAGGATGAACTCCGTGCCGGTCTGGTAGGCGGCCGACGACATCGCGCCGTCGAGTTGCACCACGGTCTGGCAGCTCGCTATGCCTGGAGCCAGGGCCGTGGCGACTGCGACCTGCTCGGGGCCCCAGGTGAATCCGAGGACGTCGGTCGGTGACAGTCGGCGCATCAACAGGGCGGCCGCGGCACGGCCGACACTGGCGAACGCCGCGGGGCGGCCGGGGGCGCCGATGTCGACTCCGTGCCCGGCGACTACCGCTTCGGTCAGACCGAAGCGGTGCTCGAGCTCGCGCTCCTCGTCGGCGTGCAGATCGTCACGCAGGTCCTGCGGGACGACCACCTCGATGCGCACCAATCCCTTGGCCTTGGCCCGTGCGACCAGTCGGCCCGCCGTCGGCCGTGAGACGCCGAGCCGCGATGCGATCTCGGCCTGAGTGAGGCCGTCGAGGTAGTAGAGCGTGGCAGCGCGCAACGCCAGCCGGAGATCTTCTGGGGTCGAGGCGCGATCACGCGTCACCGGCATGGCCTGGGCCGCGATCGCCCCCGGAGCCTTGCCGTTCGACGTCGGTGTCGCCACGAATCCCTCCCAGGTTGACTGCCGGACCGTGAGCATTTGCTCAGGGATGCGAGTAGATGCTCATCACGTTAGCATGGCAGTGTGACGCACACAACAGTCTCGCCGGAAGCCCGAATGCGGGCCGCTGTCCTGGTCGAACCGGGCCGAATCGAAACCCAGGAGCGGCCGATACCGACGCCGGGGCCCGGTGACGTGCTGATACGCGTCTCGTCGGTGGGCGTCTGCGGTTCGGACACGCACTACTACCGAGACGGCCGCTTGGGCAGCTTCGTCGTCGATGCGCCGCTGGTCCTCGGCCACGAGGCCGCGGGAACCATCGTGGGCGTCGGCGAATCGGTCGATCCCGATCGCATCGGTCAACGGGTGTCGATCGAACCGCAGCGGCCGGACCCGAACAGTGAGGAAACCCGCCGCGGCCACTACAACCTGTGTCCGCACATGCGGTTCTTCGCCACGCCGCCGGTCGACGGCGCGTTGTGCGACTACGTGACCATCGGCGCGTCGTTCGCCCACCCGGTGCCCGACGCGATGTCCGATGACGCCGCCGCGCTGTGCGAGCCGTTGTCGGTGGGCATCGCCGCGATCCGCAAGGCCGGCATCGAAGGCGGGTCGCGGGTGCTGATCGCCGGGGCGGGACCGATCGGCATCGTGGTCGCGCAGCTTGCGCGGGCATACGGCGCCACCGACGTCGTGGTCAGCGATCCCGATGAGTCCCGCCGTCAGCGGGCGACGGCGTTCGGGGCGACGACGGTGCTGGACCCCACCCAACAGCACATCGGCGACTTGGGCGTGGACGCGTTCGTCGACGCGTCCGGTGCCCCTGCGGCGGTCGTCGCCGGCATCCGGGCGGTGCGGCCTGCGGGCAGAGTCGTGCTAGTCGGCTCGGGCGCCGAATCGATGGAGCTGCCGACACAGCTGATCCAGAACCGCGAATTGGTCCTCACGGGGGTGTTCCGGTATGCGAACACGTGGCCGACGGCGATCGCGCTCGTCGAGGCCGGACGCGTCGACCTCGACGCAATGGTGACGGCGCGCTTCCCGCTGGAGAAGGCCGCCGAGGCCCTGGACTCCGACCGCATGCCGGGTAGCGTGAAAACGGTGGTGGCTGTGTCATGAAGCTCGGCAACAAGACGTTGGCGCAGATACCGATTTCCAAGCCCAGCTACAACCGCGACGAAATCGGTGTCGGCATAGTGCATTTCGGTGTCGGTGGCTTTCACCGTGCGCACCAGGCCATGTACATCGACCGGCTGCTGGAGAAGGGGCTGGCCGCCGATTGGGGCATTTGTGGCGTCGGCATCATGCCCGCCGACCACAAGATGGCCGAGGTGATGGCAGCCCAGGACGGGTTGTACACGCTGCTTCTTGAGAACCCGGACGGCGCCCGCGAAGCCCGGGTGATCGGATCGATCGTCGACTACCGCTACGCGCCAGACGATCCTGATGCGGTGATCGAGCTGCTAGCCGCGCCAAGCACCCGGATTATTTCGCTGACCATCACCGAGGGCGGTTACAACATCGACAACCTGGGTGACGGGGTGAACGTTTTCGGTCTGGTGGCCGCGGCGTTGGCTCGGCGCCGCGACCGCGGCAACGCGTCACCGACGATCGTGTCGTGCGACAACATTGAGGGTAACGGCGAGGTGGCCCGGCAGGCGTTCACCACATACGCCGATCGGGTGTACCCCGGGCTTGGCGAGTGGATGCACACGCACACCCGGTTCCCCAACTCGATGGTCGACCGGATCACGCCGGTCACCACCCCCGACGTGATCGCCGACGTCGAAAGGGAATTCGGCGTGCAGGATCGGTGGCCGGTGGCGGCCGAGCCGTTTACGTCATGGGTGCTCGAGGACGACTTCTCCGACGGCCGCCCGCCGCTCGAGGACGTCGATGTGTTGCTGGTCGACGACGTGACGCCGTACGAACTGATGAAGCTGCGGCTGCTCAACGCCAGTCATCAATGCCTGTGCTACTTCGCGTATTTGGCGGGTTATCGATTGGTGCACGACGCCGCGGGCGATCCGCTGTTGGCCGAATTCCTGCGTCAGTACATGGATTCGGAGGCGACTCCGACGCTGAAGCCGGTTCCCGGTATCGATCTGCCTGATTACAAGCGAACGCTGATCGAGCGGTTCGCCAACCCCGGCGTCAAGGACACCGTCGCCCGGCTGTGCTTCGGTTCGTCGGACCGCATCCCGAAATGGCTGATTCCAGTGATCAGGGAGAACCTGAAGACCGGTGCGCCGATCCGGCTGGCCGCGGCGACCGTCGCCAGCTGGGCGCGCTATGCCGAGGGCGTCGACGAGCAGGGCCAGCCCATCGACGTCCAGGATCAGCTGGCGGACACCTTGGTGCCGCTGGCCCGTTCGCAGCGCGACAACCCGACAGCGTTCATCGAAAACACCGAGGTCTTTGGCGATCTCGCGAGCCAGCCACGGTTTGTCGAGGCGTATTTGTGGGCACTCGATTCGCTGCACCGCGATGGTGCTCGCGCGACGCTGGAGAACCTGCTGCGAAAGGAGACGCCGTGAGCGCTCCCGGCAGCCCGCAGCGGGCCCTTGTCATCGGCGAGGCGTTGATCGACATCGTCGAGCGTGACGGCGAGATCATCGGCGAACATGTCGGCGGCAGCCCGCTCAACGTGGCGGTGGGTCTGGCCCGGCTAGGCCGCGGCGCGGAGTTCCTCACTCACATCGGCAACGATCCGCGCGGCCGCCGGATCGCCGACTACGTGAAAAGCTCTGGCGTAGACCTTGTTTCGGGCAGCATCAGCGCCGAGCGCACACCGACGGCGCTGGCCACGCTGGACGCGAACGGCTCAGCGTCTTATACGTTCGACATCGACTGGCAGCTGAGCGGGACGCCGGAGGTGGCGCCGCCGCTGGTGGCGCATGCCGGGTCGATCGCGACCGTGCTCGAACCGGGTTGCCGGGCGACCGCTGCGCTGCTGGACACCTATCACCCGTCGGCAACCATCACGTTCGATCCGAACGTACGGCCGGCATTGATCGAGGACGACGACATCGCCCGAGGCCGCATCGACCGCCTGATCGAGCGGTGCGACGTGGTCAAGGCGAGCGACGAGGACATGCGCTGGATCGA
>NZ_DASSCY010000224.1:0-2979 GCF_035697385.1 Mycobacterium sp.
CCCGCTACACCCCGGTGTTCTCGGCCGGACGCATCGTCTCCGTCGGCACCGTCACCAAGGTGCCCGCAGAGGTGCGCGCAGGCTACGATGCGCCGTTCCCCGACAAGACTTTTCAGGCCGGCGCCCGCGCGTTCCCTCAACTGGTGCCGACGTCGCCCGACGACCCGGCGCTTCCGGCCAACCGCGCCGCCTGGGAGGCGTTGGGCCGATGGGAGAAGCCAGTCCTCTGCGTCTTCGGGGCGCGCGATCCGATCCTCGGGCGAATGGACGGTCCGCTGATCGAGCACGTCCCTGGCGCCGCAGGACAGCCCCACGACCGAATCAACGGCAGCCACTTCATCCAGGAGGACTGCGGTCCTGAGTTGGCCGCGCGGATACTCGCGTGGGACCCCGTCCGGCGCTGAGCCTCAGCCCTGCTCGACGACGTTGTTGAATCCGCCGGTGCCGATCTCCGGGGTCCCCGTATGGAACGTGACTATATTGTCGAACCCCGACGCCATGATGATGGCGGAGCTGTCGACCGTGACGTGATTGTCCATGCCAGACACCGTGAGGCTCGCGCAGTGACCGGTGATTGTGACTACGTTGTTGGAGCCGCTGACGCCGACAGCTCTTTCGTCGCACGCGATCGTCGTTTTCTTGCCGACGCCCGAGATGCTGACATATTCGCCCGGAGGCGTTGGCACGGCTGGTGCCGCACTTGGGGTTTCGACGATGGAGCCGCCCGGCGTGCCCGGCTGTCCACCACTCGGCGCCTTGTCGATTTCTCCTCCGCCGCCTAGCACCTCGGGGATTTCAACCGGTGGCCGCGTTGCGGAGTCCAGCTTGAACATGCTGGTGCTGAAGATGATGACGCCGCCGGCGATGAAGATCAACACGACCGCAATGCCCGCGAACAGCCACCACGCGTTGAAGCCCGACTTCGGCTTCTGCGGCGTCCCCATGTAGGGCGGGGCGCCGTATGTCAGCACGGGTGGAGGCATGTAGGCGCCGGTGTTGTAGTCGGCCCCGCTGGGGTATTCGGTTGTTCCGAGTTCGGACGTGCGGGCGACGTCGGCGAGCGGGCGCTCGAGGTCCCTGATCCGGGCCTCGGGGTCGTCCTGTGACTGCATGCGCCGACGCTCCTCAGCCCTGCTCGACGAGGTTGTCGGAGCCCGCCGTGTCGATCGCCGGCTCCCCGGAGTGGTAGATGACCCGGTTCTCGATGCCCGAGGCGTCGATGGCGTCGGTCGAGTCGACGGTGACGACATTCTGCACGCCCGATACGGTCAGACTCGCGCAGTGACCCGTGATCGTGATCGTATTTTCGATGCCGTTGATGACAATCGCGTCGTCGTTGTCGTTGCAGGCGATCGTCTCATTCTTTCGGATGCCCGAAACAACGAGCGGCGCACCCGGCGGCACAACTGGTGCCGCACTTGGGGTTTCGACGATGACTTCACGACCCGGCGTGCCAGGCGTGCCCGGCTGTCCAGTCGGCGCCTTGTCGACTTGTCCTCCGCCGCCGTACACCTCGGGGATTTCGATTGGTGGTCGGGTGTCCGAGTCGAGGTTGAACATGGTGGCGCTGAAGATGACGACGCCGCCGGCGATGAAGAGCAACACGACCGCAATGCCCGCGAACAGCCACCACGCGGAAAAGCCCGACTTCGGCTTCTGCGGCATCCCCATGTAGGGCGGGGCGCCGTATGTCTGCACCGGTGGAGGCATGTAGGCGCCGGTGTTGTAGTCGGCCCCGCTGGGGTATTCGGTTGTTCCGAGTTCGGACGTGCGGGCGACGTCGGCGAGCGGGCGCTCGAGGTCCCTGATCCGGGCCTCGGGGTCGTCCTGTGGCTGCATGCGCAGATGCTCCCACACCAGTGGCCGTTTGCGCCGCCAGGATTGCGGGAAATTCCGGGTTCATGATCGGAAAGCTTCGTTCCGTCGTCCTCGACTGCAAGCACCCGCGACAGCTGGCGACGTTCTATGCCGGCGTGCTCGGTGGCAGCGTCGAAGAGGACGACCACACCTGGGTCGTGCTCACCGAACCGGCCGGGCGACGGCTCGCATTCCAGCTCTCGCCTGAGCACGAGCCGCCACGGTTCCCCGACCCGCGCGGCTCTCAGCAGTTCCACCTCGACATCCAAGTCGACGACGTCGACCGCGCCGAGCATGACGTGCTTGCGCTGGGCGCCACCCGAGTGACCGACGCCGCCGAGGACGACACCTTCCGGGTCTTCCGTGACCCGGCGGGCCACACGTTCTGCCTGGTGTGGGGAGTATGACGAATCCGTGACTGCCGGCTTGGCGGCGGCCCAAAAGTGGTATCCACAAAAAGTGGTGGCACCGGGTCTCATCGCCATCGGCAGCGGTCCGGCTGGGTTGAGTGCGGCGGAGACATTCCGCGGCAAGCACCCGCACATCCCCGTGCGCATCCTGTCCGCCGACCCGGCCCTTCCGTATGCCAAGCCCCCGCTGAGCAAGGACTTCCTCTGCGGCCGCGAGGTCAAGCTCGAACTGCACAGCCCCGGCTGGTTCGTCCGCAACAACGTCGAGCTCGTTCGCGGCATCACCGTCGACCACATCGACGTGGCCAACCAGGAAGTCGTCACCGCCGGCGGCCGCCGCTACGGGTACTGGCACCTCGTACTGGCGTGCGGCGCCAAGCCCATCCCGCTGCGCGTCCCTGGCGGCGAATCCGCGTTGAGCCTGCGGTCGTTCGCCGACGCCGTCGTCCTGAAAATGGCCGCCCGCAACGCCGACACTGCCGTCGTCGTCGGCGCCGGCTTGATCGGCTGCGAGGCGGCCTCCTGCCTCGCTGAGCGCGGCGTGACCACCACCATGGTCGCCGCCGAGCCGGTGCCTCTGCAGCGCAGATTCGGCGACGACGTTGGTGAGCGGATCGCAAAGCTGCTGTCGCGAAACGGTGTTCGTTTCATCGGATCGACGACGGTTACTGCTGTCGACGACGCAGGCGTCATTTTGGATAGCGGACGCGTC
>NZ_DASSCY010000225.1:0-24342 GCF_035697385.1 Mycobacterium sp.
GGCGAAGCCGACTCGGTCGCGCCACGGCCCGGTCAACCCGAAAGCCGGCATTCTGACCATCACCAGCCGGGGATTGAGCGCCAGTAGGACGTCTGCTCCAAGCCCGAACTGGTCCATCACCCGCGGCGAGAAGTTTTCGACCACCGCGTCGGCCTGGCTCACCAAGGTCTTGAACAGCCGGGCGCCGTCGTGGGACGCGAGATCGAGCGTCACAGACCGCTTGTTGGTGTTCATCGCGTGGAACACCCAGCCGTACTCCCACCAGTCGTCGACATCTGTGCGCATGCCGCCCGAATAGCGGATGCCGTCTGGACGCTGGATCGACTCGATCTTGATCACGTCCGCGCCGAATGCCGCCAGCGAGTGCGTTGCCGACGGACCTGCCCAGAACGCGGTGAGGTCCACGATCCGCACACCCGCCAATGGCCGTTCCCGTGATGACGTCGGTTCCGCGGATTGCCTTGTCGGCCAGCGGGAATCGTCGTTGGCCTCTCCGATCGAGGGTGCCTTGCGCAGCGGGGCGGGGGCCGCGACCGACATCAGCCACGGGGCCCGCGGTTGCCGAAACCCGGCGGGGTTATCGACATAGACGCCACGCTCGCGCATGTGGTCCATATCGGGAATCGTCGAACCATTGCCCAGCGGGGCGATCGGCAACCGGAACAGCTGACCGAGCTCGACGATCTCGTCGACGGTGCGCTCCCGCATCCAGGGCCCGATCTTTTCCCGTATCCAGTCGCGGTGGGCCCACCGTCCCAGCTGGAATCGAAGCTCGGGAATCTCGGTGAATTCCGGGCAGTCCACCATCGCGGCGAAGTCCAGCCACTGCTGGCCGGTCACCATGCTGATGCCGACGTAACCGTCCTTGGCCGGCTCGATGGACGGGACCTCGATGGACCGCTTGACGGGCGGCACCCCCAACAACTGCGAGTGCAGCCATTCACCGCTTTGCATCAACGTGATCGCCTCGAGCATCGAAAGATCCAGGTGCCCACCAGGACCTCCGCGGCGGACCCTCCGACGCAGCGCGAGTGCGCCATACGCGGCGAACGCGCCGGCCATGTATTCCCCGATCTCGCCGCCGATCGAGATCGGCGGGCCTGCCGGGTCTCCACGGAATCCGGTCAACCCTGACCACGCCTGCAGGGTGAACTCCGTCGCCGGGCGTTCCGCCCATGGACCTGTCCATCCGAATTCAGAGACGGTGACGACGATGCAGGTGGGCGCGGCGTCGAGCAATGCATCGGGATCGATGCCGCGCTCGAGAGCCGCGAAACGGGTCGCGGTCACGATGACGATATCCGCGCGGACCAGCAGGTCCTCCGAAAGCGTTGTTACGCTGCGCTTCCCGGCGTTGAGATAGCTGAACATCGGCGAGTCCGTACCGCTCGCCGGCACGGCGCCGCTCGCAGTGAACCGCCGCAACGGATCGCCGGTGGCCGGCTCGACCTTGAGTACATCGGCGCCCGCATCGACCAGTAGCTTGCCGCAGTACCCGCCGGCGATCCGGTCGCTGACCTCGACGACACGCAGATCCCCAAGCGGGGTAGGTGCTTCGCCGCTCACGCGCACAACCTCCCTGGTTTCTTTAGCATCTTAGTTACTATTGTCAGATAGCGGACCGTACATCCCTGGTCGGCGGCCTATCACTGTTAAGATTGCCAAGATATGACAACACTGGGAATCGGTTCCGAAGCGCGTCGTCGGCTGTCGGCGCGTAGGACCGCTGAGATCGTGGCGGACGAGATCCGCAGGCAGATCATCGACGGCGACCTCGCCGACGGCGACCTGCTCCCCCGTCAGGAAGTCCTCGTCGAGCAGTTCAACGTCAGCCTCGTGTCGTTGCGGGAAGCGTTGCGAATCCTCGAAACCGAGGGTCTTGTGTCGGTCCGGCGCGGCAACCGTGGTGGCGCCGTGGTTCACGCCCCTGCCAAGGCAAGCGCGGCCTATATGCTCGGCCTGCTGCTGCAGAGCGACTATGTGCCGCTGGCCGACCTTGGCACGGCGCTGCAGGAGCTTGACCCGATGTGTGCCGCCATTGCGGCCCGGCGCCCCGATCGCGGAGAAACGCTGGTCCCGAAGCTCAAGGAACTCAACGAGTCGATGGCCGAACACATCGAAGACGGCGCCCGCTTCACGGAGATCGGCGGGCAGTTTCACGACGAGATCGTGCGCGGATGCGGAAACCACACGATGATCGCGGTCGTTGGCAGCCTTGAGACCCTGTGGAGCAGCCACTTGCAGTGGTGGGCCAACGAGACGGCGGCGCGTGGCGAGTACCCCGCGATGAGCAGCCGTCGCATCGCGCTGACCACACACAACAAGATCGCCGACGCGATCGAAAAGGGTGATGCAGAGCGCGCGAGAAAGCTCGCGGCGCGGCATCTTGCCGATACCCAATCGTTCTTCCTGGCAGCCGATCCCGAGCAGCGAATCGTCGCATTGTCGCCGCAGGCACTGGCGCGCCGCCAACGCTGAAAGGTTCGGTGTGCGAACAGCGTTGGTCACAGGCGGCAGCGGCGGCATCGGAAAAGCCTGCGGCCGCAAGCTTGTCGAGCTTGGCTACGACGTCATACTCACCGCACGGCGTGAATCGCAGCTGAGCGCAGCGGCAGCCGACATCGGTGCACGATATGTCGTCGCCGACGCGGCCGACCCCGGGAAGTTCGAACCGGCGGTGAGCGCGGCAGGCGAGATTGATCTCCTGGTGCACGCGGCTGGGATCCTCGGCGGAACGTACGCGCGCAAGCAGACTTTCGAGCAGTGGCGGGCGACGATGTCGGCCAACCTCGATTCTTGTTTCGTCGTCACATCGGCGGCGCTGCCTCGGATGAAGGCAGGCTCGCGAATCGTGTTCATCTCCTCCTCGGCCGCCCACGAGCCGATGCGGGCACGCACGGCGTACTCCGCGTCGAAGGCGGGGATGAACGCGTTCGCGCTCGCGCTGGCCAAGGAGGTCGACCGCGACGGCATCAACGTCCACATCGTCACACCGGGGCCCGTGGAAACCGAGATGCTGCAAGATGTTCCGTTCGAGATGTATGCGATACGGGCCGCCGATGTGGCCGAGGCCGTCGCGTGGTTGGACACCGTCGACCCGTCGGTCGATCTGCCGGAAATCAGGCTGCACGCCATCACCCGAGGGCCATCGGCGCGCTCGCCGGTGGTGCCGATCGAGGTGGAGCGACGCGCCGAGTCTGCTCGCGGCTAGCCGTCGGCCAAGTAGACGTCTGATTCCATGTGGTGAACGATGCGGTATCGCCCGCCCCGCCGCACCAATAGCCAGGTGATCCAGCTGGCCCCCGTGTGCTCGAGGTCTGACTCCTGTGCCGTGAGCCGCCACCGGCTGAGCAACACCGCCCGCACCACCTTTTCGTCGACCGCGTCGCAGGTGTGCAGTGTCGATGACACTGTGGCCGCCTTGAGCCTGCCTGCGATCCGGGCGAAGTGCCGATCAAGCTCGTCGTTTCCGACCACCGGCGCGGCGTACTCCTCGCCGAGGTAGACCGGCGCCGGCCCGTCGCGGTCCCAAAGATTCGCCAGCCCATCGAAATCCAGGCTTGACCACCGCTTGTCGTATTCCCGGACCAGGTCGGTGATGTCAGATAGAGGCCGGCTGTTCACCGGGCAGCGCCTTGACCGTCGACGGCAGACCATAGAGGGAGGTGGCGTTGCCCCGCATGATGCCCTCACGCTGATCCTGCGGGAACCGCTTGAGCGCCCAGGCCGGCGAGTCGTAGCTCCAGTGCGGGTAATCCGTCGAAAACATCAGGCAGTCACCGAGATCCATCATTTCCAGATAGTCCCGGTACATCCCGACGTTGACGTCCTCCAGCGGCTGAGTGGTGAACCGGACATGCTCGCGGACGTACTCCGACGGCCTGCGACGCACGTGCGGCAGATCAGCCTTGCGCTGCTCCCAAATTCGGTCCATCCGCCACATCACCGGCATCGCCCAGGTGAATCCACCCTCGACAAACACCACCCGCAAGTCGGGATGCCGGTCGAACGCGCCGTCGAACACCAGACTCATCAGATGCGACACATACAGCAGCGGCCACGACGCGAAGAAGTCGTGCCAATGCGCGGGATTGCCGACCGGATATAGCGGAATGAGTTCGAACGGTGTCTGTCCCATCAAATGGGTGGCGACCGGAAAGCCGTGTCGCGCAGCTGCTTTGTACAACGGATCGAAATGCGGACTGCCGAACGGGATCCCACGGGTCTGCGGCGTCATGAGCACCTCGGCCATGTAGGGGTGACCGGCCCACCGCTCGATCTCGCGAGCCGCCTGATCAGGTGCCTGCGCGGTGACGCTGATGGCTCCGCGCCAACGCCCGTGCCAGTTGTTGTCGCCAAGCCAAACATCAGCGAGCCAGTCGTTGTGGGTGGCCTTCAGCACGTGTTCGGCCTGCGGTAGCTGTGCATCGCACATCGGCTCCAGCAGCGCGATACTGACACCGGCGTCGATGAGCAGTTGCTTGGCGGCGAAATCGGGGTCACTTCCCGCAATTCCGCCACCGGGAGGGCTGGCGTCGACGCGCAGTGACATCGTCTTGTACGAGTCGGGTGTGTCGTAGAAGTGCGGAATCGGTGAGACGGCGTTGCCGGTCGGCCACAGCTTGTCCCGCCACTGCGCGGGCGCATAGGACTTGAGTACCTCGGCCGACACCGGCAAGGGGTGGACGTCGGTGTCGACGATGGTGACCGCGATATCCTCGAGGACCGCATCACCTCTGCGTTCTTCTACTGTCGTCATGACAGACTTCCTTCGACTTCGGCCGTAATGCCGTATAGGTCACTTGCGTTTCGCCACAACACTTTTTCGCGCTGCTCGCCACGAAGGCCTTCCGCCACGGCCTCCGGTGCCGACGTCGACCAATGCGGGTAACTCGATCCGTACATCAGCAGCTCCGCCTTATCCGTGAAGTCCAACCATCGTTCGGCACTAGCCGCGTCGGTTGGCCCGTCGAACGCCGACGAGCAGAACCGCACGTGGTCTGGCAGGTACTGGCTCGGGTACCGGTCGACCCACGGTGTCTGGTCGCGCATCGACACCCAGAAGGTATCCAGCCGCCACATCAGCGGCGTGAGAATGTCGTAGCCACCGTCGGCGAACACGAATCGAAGGTCCCGATGGCGCCCGAACATGCCCTCGATGATGAGCGTCGCCAGATGCACGAACCCGTTCAGCGGCATGAACGCGGCGTATCCCGGGTAGGTGTAGGCGTGGCCGGCGAACGTGGGCGCGTGGTCGACGCCGTTGCCGCCGTTGATGTGCACGGCTACCGGCAGACCGTGCGCGGCGGCCGCTTCCCAGATCGGCTCGAACATCGGCTTGCCGTACGGCTCGCGCGATTGCATCGGCACGCCGACCTGCACCATCTTGGGATGATCTGCCAGCCGTTCGATCTCGTCAACCGCGCCGTTGGGGTCCTCGGGATTGACGCGGATGGTGCCCAGGAATCGACCCGTCACGTCGGGCTCCAGCCACCGGTCCAACAGCCAGTCGTTGACCGCCGCGCAGATCCGGCTGTTGAGCAGATAGTCGGCGATGTTGCCGCGCGTCAACGGGTTGAGGATCGCGTAGTCGACGCCGGCCTCCTCGAACAAGTGGCGCGACACCGTATCGGGATCGGAACCCGGGTAATGCTCGCCATAGAGATCCTGGCGGTAATCCCCACCGGGCGCCTGGTACCACTGCTGTTCGACGTCGGGAATCGAACGCAGTTTGTGCGCAGGCCCGAGATAGCGGCGGATTTCGGCGTTGTACCGGAAATGCGGTTGCACGTTGGCATCGATGACGGTCATGCGCCGGCCTCGCAGGCTCGGCCGCCGCATTCAGTGTCGATGATTCGTTCGTAAGCTTCGCTCATGCAGTCAGGTACACCTGCCCGTCGGTCACGTCGACTTCATATGTCCGGATGCGCCTGTCCGGATCCGCAACGGTCACACCCGTCGTGATGTCGAACTCCCAATTGTGCCAAGGGCATCGCACGATGCGGCCCGCCCGCACATGGCGCAGCCGCCCCGGCAACTCCGGAGCGAACTCGTTGGTGCCGCCGACGTAGCCCGCACACAGCGGCGCACCCTCGTGTGAGCAGTAGTTCGCGATGGCATACAGCGAACCGTCGATGTTGTAAACGCCCACACCGAACTTGCCTGCCTGTACCAGTTTCATGGTCCCCGGCGGGAGGTCCTCGATCGAGCACACCGGTAAGCGCCGCATCCCGTCCTCTCAGTTCCCTTGACCCAGATTACCTAAAATAGTAAAGATAGGAAAACACAGAATCGTCGAGAGTTGGGCAGGCACGAGTGACGATCAGCACCGATTCCCACGACGAGCGCACCGCGGTGGACATGGCCGGCGACCCCTATCCGTTCTTCGAGTACAAACGCAAGTCCGAACCGGTGTGGTGCGGGACCATCATGGACACCTCGATGGCGCCCCCGGAGCTGAGACCGGCGCAAGAGTCGACGCTGTTCGACTTCGAGAGCGTATTTGCGGCCTTCCGCGACGACGAGGTGTACGGCTCGGAGATGTGCAACCAGACCATCGGGTTGGTATTCGGTCCGACGATTCTCGGCATGCACGGCAAGCAGCACCGCGCGTCATGAAGAGCCGCGCCGCAATACTGCACGATGTCGGCGGGCCGTGGTCGGTCGAAGACTTCGAGCTCGATTCCCCCCGGACCGGCGAAGTTCTGGTCGAGATGGCCGCGGCCGGCCTCTGCCACTCCGACGACCACATCCTCAAGGGCGACATGTCGATGTCCAACGATGTCGCCCGCGAATACGGCCTTACCCCAATGTTTCCCCTCATCGGCGGCCACGAGGGCTCAGGAACCGTCATCGAGGTCGGCGACGGAGTAACGGAGTTCGCGGCAGGCGATCACGTGGTCATGTCTTTCGTCGCGGTGTGCGGACAGTGCCGGTGGTGCGCGACCGGCATGGAATACCTGTGCGATTACGGCGCCATGACCATGGCACCCGGGATGCCCACCGACGGAACGTTTAGGCACCACACCGCCGAGGGCCGTCCGCTCGGCCACCTTTCCAAGGTCGGCGCGTTCGCGAAACATACTGTGGTCTCGCAGAACTCATTGGTGAAGATCGAACCGCACCTGCCTCTGGTCCCTAGTGCACTGCTTTCGTGCGCGATTCCCACCGGATACGGCTCGGCCGCGAACCGGGCGAACGTGCGCGGCGGTGACACAGTCGTTGTCATCGGCGCGGGCGGAATCGGCGCCGCGGCGATCCAGGGCGCTCACATCAACGGCGCGGCACAGATCATCGCCGTCGATCCCGTCGAGTTCAAACAGAAGGCGGCCCTGGGTTTCGGAGCTACCCACAGCGTGGCCACCGTCGCCGAGGCGACCGAGCTGGTTCGTGATCTGACCTACGGGGTGATGGCCGACAGCGTCGTCGTCGCCCCGTCCCTCATCTCCGGCGACGACGTCAACAAGTGGTTGATGCTGACCCGCAAGGGCGGTACCTGCGTGCTGACCGGAATGACCGCGCAGACGACGCGTTCGGCCAAGATCGACCTGCAGAACTTCATCCTGTGGAACAAGAACCTGGTCGGCACGGTGTTCGGGTCTTGCAACCCGAAGGCCGACATCGCCAGGCTTGCGCGGCTCTACCAGACGGGTCGGCTGCAGCTCGACGAGATGATCACCAGGCGTTACCGCCTAGACGACATCAACGATGCGTACGCCGACCTGCTCAACGGCGAGATCATCCGGGGCGTTCTCGACTTCGGGCTCAGCTGACCCGGTCGAGTGGTCTAGACCTGGCCGAGCGGCCGGCAGACGTTAGATATCGGATTCCAATATTCTCCGGGTGCACAGTTCAGCGGCACCGCAGACTTGCACGTGTTGGACCCCGGATCCCACCACTGTCCGGCCGGGCAATTGAGGGGTTGCGCCACGCCCGTGGGCGACGTCACGACCGAAAGGGCCGCGATCGGCGCGAAGGCAGCCGCGACGAGTGCCGAACGACGAATGAAGTTACCCATGCCCCACATCGTTCCCTACTCTGGCCACGACTTGCACCCCCGTCGCTGAGCTTTCGCCCAAAAGTCGATGTTGAGAGTTACGTTCAGCAGCCTCTCCGGACGTGCGGCGGGTCAGCCCCATGGTCGGCGCGACGTCGGGCGCTGACCTGCGGGTTAGAGCCGCAGAGTGACTCAGATCGCACCCGCTTCGATGGAGTGAGCAGCCACACGATTACTTGAGCTAACCTAGGGCAGGGTGAGAACTTATACCGGCTAAGTTAAGGTTGGCTGAACAGCGGCGAAGACTCACATAAGACTCGAGGGCGCACATGATTGACAGAGGTCGGGGGAGATTTTTCCGGTGATCAAGGCTGCCAAACGTGTGTGGATTCCAGTTGTCATCGTCATTGTCGTCGCCATTGCGGGCTTCACCGTTCACCGGATCCGCACCTTCTTCGGCGCTGAGGGCATCATCGTCACTCCCAAGGTCTTCGCCGACGACCCAGAGCCGTTCGACCCCAAAGTGGTGAAGTACGAGATTTTCGGCAACGGAAGCTACGCCGACATCAACTACCTAGATCTGGACGCCAAGCCGCAACGAATCGACGGCGCCGCCCTGCCGTGGACGATCACGCTGCAAACAACGGCGCCGTCGGCGGCGCCCAACATCGTCGCCCAGGGCGACGGTGATTCCATCACCTGCCGCATCACCGTCGATGACGAAATCAAGGACGAAAGAACCTCTACCGGCGTGACCGCCCAAACCTTCTGCTTGGTGAAATCCGCATGAGCGCGCCGACGAGCGAGCCGACGACCGACGCCTTCCCGCCCGTACGACACGCGGCCCGGCCGTTGCTCCCGAAGATGATCCGCCGGCTGGCGATACCGATCATCCTCGGCTGGCTCGCCGTCATCGCGGTCCTGAATAGCGTTGTGCCCCAGCTGGAAACGGTCGGGCAGATGCGTGCGGTGTCGATGAGCCCCGAATCGGCGCCGTCGATGATCGCAATGAAGCGCGTCGGCGAGGTGTTCCAGGAGTACGACTCGGACAGCTCGATCATGATCGTGTTGGAAGGCCAGGAGCCGCTCGGCGACGATGCGCATGCCTTCTACGACGACATGGTCGCGAAGCTCGAAGCCGACACCAAGCACGTCCAGAGCGTCCAGGACTTCTGGAGCGATCCACTCACCGCAACGGGCTCACAGAGCAACGACGGCAAGGCCGCCTACGTCCAGGTGTACCTCTCCGGCAATCAGGGCGAATCCCTGGCAAACGAGTCGGTGGAATCCGTCCAGACCCTGGTGGAGGGCCTGCATCCACCCGACGGTGTGAAGGCATACGTCACCGGGCCCGCCGCGCTCGCGGCCGATCAGCACATCGCCGGCGACCGAAGCATGCAGATGATCGAGTTGGTCACCTTCACCGTGATCATCGTCATGCTGTTACTCGTCTACCGATCGATCATCACGGTGCTCTTGACGCTCGTCATGGTCGTGTTCCAGCTGCTCGCCGCCCGCGGCTTCGTGGCGTTCCTCGGCTATTACGAGATCATCGGGCTCTCGACGTTCGCGACCAACCTGCTTGTCACGCTGGCGATCGCCGCCGCAACGGACTACGCCATATTTCTGATAGGGCGATATCAGGAGGCGCGCGGTGCGGGTGAGGACCGAGAATCCGCGTATTACACCATGTTTGGTGGCACTGCCCACGTGGTGCTGGGGTCCGGGCTGACCATCGCGGGCGCGACGTTCTGCTTGAGCTTCACAAGACTGCCCTACTTCCAAACACTGGGCATCCCACTGGCCATCGGCATGGTGGTCTGCGTTCTCGCGGCCCTCACCTTGGGTCCCGCCATCATCACTGTGGCCAGTCGGTTCGGCAAGGTGCTCGAGCCGAAGCGGGCGATGAGGGTGCGCGGGTGGCGCAAGATTGGCGCCGCGGTCGTCCGGTGGCCGGGTCCCATTCTGGTCGCAACCATTGCGCTGTCTTTGGTTGGCCTGCTGACCCTGCCCGGCTACGAAACCAATTACAACGACCGCAATTACCTCCCGAGCGACCTCCCGGCCAACGAGGGCTACGCCGCGGCCGACCGTCATTTCTCGCAGGCCCGGATGAACCCCGAACTGCTGATGATCGAGAGCGATCACGACCTGCGCAACTCTGCCGACTTCCTCGTCATCGACAAGATCGCCAAGGCCGTTTTCCGGGTGCAGGGAATATCCCGCGTCCAGGCGATCACGCGGCCGGACGGAAAACCGATTGAACACACGTCGATTCCGTTCCAGATCAGCATGCAGGGCACGACGCAGAAGATGAACGAGAAGTACAACCAAGACCTGATGGCCAACATGCTCAAGCAGGCCGACGACATGCAGACCACCATCGACACGATGACCAAGATGCAGGGCATCACGGTCCAGATGGCCGAGACGACCCACAGCATGGTCACCAAGATGAAGGGGATGGTCGTCGACATCCAGGAATTGCGCGACAACATCGCCAATTTCGACGACTTCTTCCGCCCGCTGCGCAACTACTTCTATTGGGAACCGCACTGCTACAACATCCCGGTCTGCTTCGCGCTGCGGTCGGTGTTCGACACCCTGGACGGCATCCAGACGATGACCGACGACATCCAGGCACTGTTGCCGGACATGGAACGCCTCGACACGCTCATGCCACAGATGGTCGCGTTGATGCCTTCGATGATCGAAACGATGAAGAACATGAAGCGCATGATGCTGACCATGCATGCCACGCAGAAGGGCATGCAAGACCAGCAATCCGCAATGCAGGAGAACTCGGAGGCCATGGGCGAGGCCTTCGACGCATCGATGAACGACGACTCGTTCTATCTGCCACCTGAAGTCTTCGACAACGAAGAGTTCAAGAAAGGCATGGAGAACTTCATCTCTCCGGACGGAAAGTCGGTCCGGTTCATCATCAGTCACGACGGTGACCCCATGACGCCAGAAGGCATCTCTCGAATCGATGAGATCAAACAGGCTGCCAAGGAGGCCATCAAAGGCACGCCGCTGGAGGGCTCGAAGGTCTATCTGGCAGGGACCGCGGCGGTGTTCAAGGACATGTCCGACGGCTCGACCTACGACCTGATGATCGCGGCGATATCCGCACTGTGCTTGATCTTCATCATCATGCTGATCATCACGCGCAGCGTGGTGGCCTCCGCGGTCATCGTGGGCACCGTGGTGGTGTCGCTTGGCGCCTCGTTCGGGCTGTCTGTGCTGGTCTGGCAGCACATACTTGGCATCGAACTGCACTGGATGGTGCTGGCCATGTCGGTGATCATCCTGTTGGCCGTCGGTGCCGACTACAACCTGCTGCTGGTATCCCGGTTCAAGGAGGAGATCCACGCGGGAATCAACACCGGGATCATCCGCTCGATGGGCGGCACCGGCTCTGTTGTCACCGCGGCCGGTCTGGTATTCGCCTTTACGATGATGTCGATGGCGGTCAGTGAGCTGACCGTTATTGGTCAGGTCGGCACCACGATCGGCTTGGGCCTGCTGTTCGACACATTGGTAATCCGTTCGTTGATGACTCCGGCGATCGCGGCGCTGATGGGTAAATGGTTCTGGTGGCCGCAGCGCGTGCGCACGCGGCCGATCCCCCAGCCATGGCCCAAACCAGACGCGCCGACGCCGGCGATATCGGGAGGCGTGCAGTCATGAGACGACTTTTCGTCGGAATCGCCACTGTGGCAGCGGCATTGACCGTCGCGGCGCCTGCGCATGCCGACGTCGATACCGACTTCACCAACGAGCTGCACATCTACGGCATCTACGGGCAGAAGGATTACAACGCCTGGATCGGCAAGATCACGTGTAAGCGATTGCAAAACGGCCTCGACCCCGACGCCTTCAAGTCGGCCTGGTTCGTCCAGACGAACCTGGAAAAGGACACCACGACGGAGCAGGCGTGGCAGTTCCTCGGCGCGGCGCTTCGCACGTACTGCCCCGACAAGCTGCCGATCCTGGAACAAGCCGCGCGATAGCAAGGAGTCAGAAATGTTGGTAAAAGCGAACATTGCGATCGCCGCGCTTGGCGCCGTCGTGATGGCGCTGCCGGGAACTGCCTCCGCCGACGCCACAGACGAGTACCCGATCCCGAATCGGATAATGAGAACAACCTGCACGGTCGAGCAGTACATGGCGGCGGTTCGCGATACCGACCCGGTGTACTACGAGCGGTACATGACCGACTACAAGAACAGGCCTGCCGACGTCCAGCAGGCCGCCCGCGACCGCATCTACTGGTTCTTCTCGCTGGACTACGCTGGGCGCCGGCAGTATTCGGAGAACACCGCGACCAACGTCTACTACGAACAAGTGGCAACCCGTTGGGGTAACTGGGCGAAGCTGTTCTTCAACAACAAGGGTGTCGTCGCGCACGGTACCGACGTCTGCGCCAACTACCCGCCGAATGACCCCTCGGTCTGGACCTGGTAAATCAGGGCAACGCGCCGAAAATCGGGCTCAGCACTGAGCCGACCGGGGCCGGAGGAGGCGGCGGCGCCGGGGCGGGTTCAACCGGCGGCGCAGCGATCGGTCCAGGGGCGAGCCCGACAGCCGCTGACGGGGCATGTTGTTCGTCCACCACGGCGAGCGGCTCAGCCGCAGGAGTACTGACCGGCTCCTCCTCAACGAACTCCACTTCAGGCGCCGGAACGGCAAGGGGCTCAGACACTTCCGTCGGCATCACGGCCTGCTGCGGTTCAGCAGCCAGCATCTGGGGCGGCGCCGCGGGCCGTGGCGGGGCGGGCGACGGTACGGGTGGCGGAACCGCCTGAGCCGTAGCCAGCGTGGGTGTCGTTGTCCCAGTGGGACTTTCGAACTTTAAGGGCTGCGTATCTGTGAGAAGTCGCGGCGCCACTGCAATTATTGCGATCGCCACGGCCACCACGCCGACCGTCACGATCGCTGACAGCTTGGCGTGCGACGCGAGCCAGGACCCCATGCGCGGCGGCCTATCGCGAACCGGCGGCGCCTGCTCGTCAGCTTCGTCGTCACCTTCGTCAGCATCGGCCTCGCCAACGGCCTGCACGTCAGCGACACCCGCGTCATTCAGCAACGCCAGCGCCGCACCCCGGGCCAGGACCAACTGGGCTTCGGAGGTGCTGATGACCGGCATCGGCAGAACCTCGTCAAGCGGGCCCGCGAGCTGATCGCGATCACTTCGCGAGCCGACGAGGAGCAGGCTGTCGGGCTTTCGACGGTTCCCCGCGAATACCTCGCTCAGCCAGCGGCCCAGCCCGTCGGCGCTGGCGCTATCGCGGGAATGGGTGACGTCGATCTGAACCGCGCCGGCGACGGCGTCGACGTTCAGGACGGTCACTGCCGCGGGCTCGACGACACACACCGCGGTCTGCTCGAACCCGAGATCCCGCCCGATCCCCTGCGCCCATGCTTTGGCGGCTTGCGGCAGCCGCATCTCGACGAGGTTGTCGTAACCTGCCTCCGTCAGGGACGCCAGCAATTGCCTGGCTTCGGTCTGGACATCGTCTGTCCATGTCACGCCGATGGAGCGGATTTCATGACCGGTCGCGGCGGCGATCGCCTGGGCGCCGCGCACGGCAACCGCGTGTTGAGAGGTATCGCTTACATCGACGTCGAAAGCGTCGTGATCGAGGGTGGCGCCGTCGGCCGCGGAGCCCTCCACCAAGACCCAGCCGACACCGGTCGACGTGATCGACACTCCCAATACAGTGTCCACCCCTGGCCCCACTTTCGTCGCCGCCCCACGCTCGCGCATTGGGGGCTTTGGCTAACCGAGCATAGTTTGCTCAGCCGTCCACGTCACCCATGTTGGGGTACCAACTTGACTTCAGCGTCGTGGCATCTATCGCGCATGCGACCTGCACCGTTACTTAACTTGTCAAATATTCGAATTGGACTACGACGTCATTTGCCTTGTTCACCAAGGCTTATCGTCGCGATCGTAAATAACGCGATCCAATTCGATTCTGCGCGCGACCATCACAGCTCCGGCGAAGGCTGATCGGAGGTCGGCGTCATCAATTCGAAAACCCCACCCGCGCGAGTTACGGCACCGCGCATGGTGTTTCGGCGTTGTTGCACCCATAGACAGGGGGCGCAGCATTCGTCACGTTATGGCAGCATTGACTCGTGAACGCAAGCCGATTCCTGCGTTATCTTGGTGCAGCCCTGGCGACTTTGGCGGTAGTAAGCGCACCACTACCATCCGCGTCCGCGCAGCCATCCGCCTCACCGCAGCCGCCATGCCCCGACGTGGAGCTGGTATTCGCCCGCGGGACGTTCGAGCCACCGGGAGTTGGCGGCGTCGGCCAGGCGTTCGTCGACGCGCTGCGCTCGAAGATCGGCGGGCGGTCCCTCCAGGTGTACGCGGTGAACTACCCCGCGAGCACTGACTTTCCCACCGCCATCGACGGCGTCAGAGACGCGAGCGCTCACATCGAGGCCACCGCGGCGAACTGCCCCAAGACCAAAATGGTGCTCGGCGGGTTCTCGCAAGGCGCGGCCGTGATGGGCTTCGTCACCTCGGCCGCCGTTCCGGATGGCGTCGACGCCGCGGGCGTACCGGCACCAATGCGGCCCGAGATCGCCGAGCACGTCGCCGCCATCGCCCTCCTCGGCAAGCCGTCGAACCGGTTCATGAGCATGATCAACTCGCCGCCCGTCGTGATCGGCCCGCGCTATACGTCCAAGACCCTCGACCTGTGCATTTCCAATGATCCGATTTGCGCTGATACAGGCGACGGTGCCGCACACAACCTCTATGCCGTGAACGGGATGGTGGACCAAGCAGCGGACTTCGCCGCAACGCGCCTCTAGCCAAGGCCGAATGCTTTGGGCGTCGCCCAGTGGGGTACCCCCATGCCACGCAGCCGGGACCGGCGCGTTTCTTCTGGGAGGTCGTCCAATGCGGGGATGTTGTCGTCTTGTCGCCGGCATCCTCGTGGCATTGGCTTCCACGGCGGTCGTGACGCTTTCGACGCCGCAGGCGCACTCCTCACCGTGCCAGAAGCTCTGGTTGTGGAATCCGGCGATCAGCGAATGTAGGCCCCCGCCGCCGTGGGGACAGTCGTGGACGCGTGCGTGGGCGCCGCCACTGCCGCCCACCCCGTCGTGGGCGCCACAAGACCAGAGGCCGGTATGGGATCCCCGTTACCAGGCATGGGGTATTTGGATGGGGCCGAAATGGGTCCCGCTGTAGAGAAGGGGCATTCAATGGCGAATCGAGCATTCCCGTCGTCGCGACATGTGAGCATCGAGTTATGAGCGCGCGCCACATCGCTCGTGTCCTTGGCGCTGCGGTGGTGTCAGCCGCAGCGATCCTGCTCAGCGCACCCATCCCGTCGGCCACCGCGCAGCCCTGCCCCGACGTCGAGGTGGTGTTCGCCCGCGGCACCAGCGAGCCACCGGGAGTTGGCGGGGTTGGTCAAGCGTTCGTCGACACCCTGCGATCGCAGCTCGGCACGCAGACGATGGCGGTCTATCCCGTTAACTACGCTGCCAGCAGTGATTTTGGCGACCGTTTTGGATTCGCCAGAAGCGTCATCGACGGGATCAGGGATGCGGGCCTTCATATCGAGGCAACGGCGGCGAACTGTCCCGAGACCAGGATTGTGCTCGGTGGATTCTCGCAAGGCGCCGCCGTGGCCGGTTACGTCACCGCGGCTGCGATACCGGAGTCGGTGCCCCCCGAGTTTCGGTCGTTCATACCTAACCCGATGCCGCCCGCGATAGCCGACCACGTCGCAGCGGTCACGTTGTTCGGCACGCCGTCGGATCAGTTCATGCGCGATATCGGCGCGCCACCGATCGTGATCGGCCCGCTCTACACGGGCAAGACCATCAACTTGTGCACTCCCGAAGACACGATCTGCAATGGTGCTCCCCTAGGCGGGCCCTCGTTCGCGCACGCCCTCTACGGCGTGAACGGGATGGTCGGCGAGGCCGCAACGTACGCCGTGGGTCGGCTGTAGCCCCCCAAGCGGCGTGTGCCCTCGGCGAAGCTCACCGTGTGACGTCCTGTTCTGGTAGGACTATGCGGAAAGCAAGGCCGTAGGGAGGAGCCTGCCGAGTTGGCCAACTGGCACGTTGAGGACCGGATTTCGTGAGCGCTCCGGCCATCGACCCCGCCCCCGCACCCGAGCAGACGCGCCACACCGGCTTGGCGATGTGGATCCGGCGGCTCTCGGTCCCGATAATCATCGGCTGGATAGCCGTTGTCGCCCTGCTGAACCTCACGGTGCCGCAACTCGAAGTCGTGGGCCAGATGCGGTCCGTGTCGATGAGCCCCGACGATGCGCCGTCGGTGATCGCGATGACGCGCACCGGCCAGGTCTTCGAGGAGTTCGAGTCCGACAGCTCGGCGATGATCGTGCTGGAGGGCGAGCAGCGCCTCGGCGCCGAAGCGCACCGATTCTACAACGACATGATCGACAAGCTCGAAGCCGACACCACGCACGTCGAGCACATTCAAGACTTCTGGGGCGATCCGCTGACGGAAGCCGGCGCGCAGAGCAACGACGGCAAAGCCGCGTATGTGCAGGTGTATCTCGCCGGCAATCAGGGCGAATTGCTGGCGAACGAGTCGGTGGAGGCGGTACAGAAAATCGTCGGCGGGCTGTCTCCCCCGCCGGGTGTCAAGGTCTTCGTGACCGGACCGTCGGCGCTGGCGGCCGACCAGCAGATCGCCGGCGACCGAAGCGTCCGGATCATCGAAATGGCCACGTTCGGCGTGATCATCCTGATGTTGCTGCTGGTGTACCGGTCGATCGTCACCGTCCTCATCGTGCTCGTGATGGTGTTTCTCGGGCTGTCGGCGGCCCGAGGTGCCGTGGCGTTCCTCGGCTACCACGAAGTGATTGGGCTGTCGACGTTCGCGACCAATCTTCTGGTCACCCTGGCGATTGCGGCGGCGACGGACTATGCGATCTTCCTCGTCGGGCGCTATCAGGAAGCCCGCACCATCGGTGAGGACCGGGAAACGGCCTTCTACACGATGTTCCGCGGCACCGCGCATGTGGTGCTGGGTTCGGGTATGACGATCGCCGGCGCGACGTTCTGCCTATCGTTCACCCGGCTGCCGTACTTCCAGTCGCTTGGCGTTCCACTGGCGGCCGGAATGGTCGTGGCGGTAGTCGTCGCGCTCACCCTCGGGCCGGCGGTGATCACGGTGGCCAGCCGCTTCGGACTTTTGGAGCCCAAGCGCGCCATGCGAATTCGTGGTTGGCGGCGGTTGGGCGCCGCCATCGTCCGGTGGCCGGGCCCCGTGCTTGTGGCGACGATCGCGCTCTCGCTCGTCGGCCTGTTGACCCTGCCGGGTTACAAACCCAACTACAACGACCGCAACTATCTACCCGCCGACCTTCCCGCGAACTCGGGATACGCCGCGGCTGAACGGCATTTCTCGGTCGCGCGGTTGAATCCCGAACTGCTGCTGGTCGAAAGCGACCATGACTTGCGCAATGCGGCGGACTTCCTGGTGATCGACAAGATCGCCAAGGCCGTCTTCCGGGTACCGGGAATCGGCAGAGTCCAGGCGATCACCCGCCCGAGCGGCAAACCCATTGAGTTCAGCACGATTCCGGCGCAAATGAGCATGGGCGGCGTCAACCAGGAGATGAACCGCAAGTACATGCAGGACCGCATGGACGACATGCTGGTGCAGGCCGACGAGATGCAAAACACCATCGACACGATGAGCCGGATGATCGCGTTGATGGAAGAGATGAGCGCGACGACGCACAGCATGGTCGCCAAGACCCGCGACATGACCGTCGATGTCGCTGAATTACGGGACCACATCTCCAATTTCGACGACTTCTTCCGCCCGATCCGCAACTACTTCTACTGGGAACCGCACTGCTACAACATCCCTGTCTGTTGGTCGATGCGGTCACTGTTCGATTCGCTCGACGGCATCAACACCATGACCGACGACATCCAGGCCTTGGTCCCTGACCTGGAGCGTCTCGACTCCTTGATGCCGCAGATGGTGGCGCTGATGCCTGAGACGGTCGAGACGATGAAGAGCATGCGGACGATGATGCTGACCATGCACGCCACTCAGTCGGGCATGCAGGATCAGCAGGCCGCGATGACCGATAACCAGTCGGCAATGGGCGACGCGTTCAACGACTCCATGAACGACGACACCTTCTATCTGCCACCGGAGATCTTCGACAACGAAGAATTCAAACGCGGCATGGAGAGCTTCATCTCGCCGGACGGCCATGCGGTGCGGTTCATCATCAACCACGACGGCGACGCGCTCAACGCGGACGGCATCAAGCGGATCGACGCCATCAAGCAGGCCGCGAAAGAGGCCATCAAGGGCACCCCGCTTGAGGGGTCCAAGATCTACCTCGGCGGCACCGCCGCGGTCTACAAGGACATGCAGGACGGCAACAACTGGGACCTGCTGATCGCCGGCATCGCCGCGCTGGCGTTGATCTTCATCATCATGCTGATCATCACGCGAAGTATCGTTGCGGCTGCCGTCATCGTCGGGACGGTGGTGCTGTCGCTGGGCGCGTCGTTCGGCCTGTCGGTTCTGGTCTGGCAGCACGTGCTCGGCGTCGATCTGCACTTCATGGTGATGGCGATGGCCGTGATCATTCTGTTGGCCGTTGGTGCCGACTACAACCTGTTGTTGGTGGCGCGCCTCAAGGAGGAGATTCACGCCGGGATCAACACCGGGATCATCCGCGCCATGGGCGGCACGGGGTCGGTCGTGACGGCCGCAGGCCTGGTGTTCGCGTTCACCATGATGTCGATGGTGGTCAGCTCGCTGACCGTCGTCGCTCAGGTCGGCAGCACGATCGGGCTGGGTCTTCTGTTCGACACCTTGGTGATTCGGGCGTTCATGACACCGTCCATCGCGGCGCTGCTCGGTAAGTGGTTCTGGTGGCCGCAGGTGGTCCGGCAACGGCCTGTTCCGCCGGGGTGGCCGGCTAGCCGGAGCTCGAATCCGGAAGTCGGCGCCGACGCGTAGCGCCCCACGCTCCGACGCCCATGCCGACGACCGCACCGCCGAGACCGATGATCTGCTGACCGCGCGTGAGCTCGTTGTGGACGCTCATGCCGCCCAGCAGGTCCGCGGCGTCGGCACCACCCGAAGCCAGGAACCAGCCGCGGGTGTCTCGCCCGCGCAGCGCTGAAGCCACGAGCAGTCCGCCGATGAGCGCATCGCGGTAGCCCATCGAACGCAGCAGAAGCCGCGCCGACGGTCCAGGATCGTTGGGCTCTCCCCACAGTCGGTTCGCGCGAAGTGGGTCGACGAGGAAGGAGACGCCCGAGGCCAGGCGGATGCTGCCCGCGACGAGCGCGGCACGGTCGATGCGCATGGCTCGAAGCCTAGAGCTCAGCGCTGGATGTGGACGCGCTTATCCGAGCGAATGCCGCAGCGGCCAGAAAGCATCCGAGCGCCGTCCACCCTTCGACACCGCTGAGCCCGTTCTTCGCGAGCAGGACCAGCGCGACGCCGGCAACGCACATCAACGCGCCTGCGACGGTGGATCGGGCGCCGGTGGCTTTGACGGGAGCGTCCCACCACGGCAGCCGACGATGTTCGAGCGGTGACAGAAGCCGGAATGCCAGCGCCATGACTACCGTGAATACCAGCGCCCGCAGCGCGAGATGGGCCCAAAAGCCTGGTGCATCAACGTCATACGCGTCGAGGCCGATGGCGTGCAGAGCGAAGGTGGCAACCGCGATCGCCGGGATGTGCCAAAGGTAGAGTGTCATCGCTCCCCCGTTGCCCACCGCGACGACGTACCAGACGCGAGGGCGGGCGGCCCATCGTCGGATCGCGCCCGCGGCGGCCACGAAAAGACATGACATCCAAGTGCATTGGAGCGCGAGCAACAGCGTCGGCGGGGAAACGTTGGACATCTGCTCCACGCCGGTGACGACCAGGGAGACTTCGTATATTCCAGCGACGGCGAGCGTTACCTGCGTGGCGAATGCGGCTGCGGCAGTGACGAGCGCCGTACGCGGACCGATCAGTCGGCGCGCGTAGGCAACGCCGATCGCGACGGGGATCAGCCAGACGAACAGGAAGTTGGCGACGCCGGACATCGGTGTGCCGACGGCGAAACGAATCGCGTCGACTGCTGCCGTGGCGGCGAGGAGGCCCGCGATGAGAACGGCGAACGCGCGCCCCGTACGCAGGCGGGTCAGCGCCGGCACGAACGCGAGCACCACGAGGTACACGCCGAGGAACCACAGCAGCGCGACGGATTCGCGTCCGAGGTCCGCTGCGGACTCCGCTCCGAGAATCATGCGGGCAACGAGAATGCCGACGGTCCATGCGGCGAGGTACCAGAACACGGGCCGGCACAGTCGCTGCGCCCGAGTGACCAGCCAAGTGCCCCATGGTGTGCCGGGTCGCCAGCCGTATGCGCCGGCGGCGCCGCCTGCGAGAAAGAACAGCGGCATCACCTGGACGACCCATGTGATCGGGGTGATCGCGGGCACCTCGCCGAGCAGGTTGCCGATGCGCAGGCCGCCGGTGTCGATGGTGGCGAGCAGCAGGGCGCAGTGCCCGAACATGACGACGACCAAGGCGGCGAGTCGGGCGACGTCGACGGCGCGGTCGCGACCGGGCGTGGTGCCGTCGGCGACTGTGCGCGCGTCGGGGACGGACTTGGTGGGCGTCATGCGTTCAGCATGCCGGGCCGCGGGGTGTTGGGGATGAGTAGGACTACCCGCTCGCGCGATAATCTTCGGTACTTGCCCGTCGGCGTCACCCCGTAGACACAAGCCAGGAGACAGCGAAGATTGCCATACCGCATCGGAAACGACAGTAAAGTGCTGCGGGTGGGCAAAAACCTGTTAGCCAACGGCCGCGGCCGCTGGTTGGCACTCGCGGCATCGCTGGCCGTCTCCGCGGCGATGATCTACGCCCAAAGCACAGACACTCCGCGTCGCGCCGAGACTGCGGCGGTAGTCCCGCCAAGCCCGACCTCGATGCCGGCCGGCGCGCCGAACGCCGCCACTCCTGCTGAGGCGGAGTTGTTGGCGGCAAGCGCGCCGATCGCCAACACCCAAATCGGGTTCGCGTTGCCTGCCGGCGTCGCGCCCGAGGAGGGTTTGCAGGTCAAGACCATCTGGGCGGCCCGTGCCATCAGCGTGATGTTTCCCGAGATCACCACCATCGGCGGCTACCGCCAAGATCCGTTGCCGTGGCATCCCAATGGGTTGGCGATCGACGTGATGATCCCCAACCACGGCACCGAAGAAGGCATCGAACTCGGCAACCAGATCGCCGGATTGGCGCTGGCGAATGCGGAGCGCTGGGGCGTGCTGCATGTGATCTGGCGGCAGGGCTTCTACCCGGGCATCGGCGCGCCGAGTTGGACGGCGGACTACGGCAACGAAACGGCCAATCACTTCGACCATGTCCATATCGCCACCAACGGCGGCGGATTCCCGGACGGGGACGAGACCTACTTCATCGGCTCGATGCGTCCTTAGCCGGTAACGGCGTCGCCGCGGCCGCACGCAACCCGTCCAGCACGATGCCGATGTGGCGGCGCGACATCGCGGCCGCTTCCGGGCCGGCGTGCTCCCCTAGCTGAGCATTGAGCCAATACTCCATGAACACATCGTCGAAGGTGACGTCGTCGCGTAGCGAGCCGTCGGCTTGCGCTTCAGCGATCAAGCTTTTGGCGAGCGCGAAGCTGTCGTCACAAACTGCATTGAGAGCCGTCGAATTGTATTGCGCCCCAGTGATTACGTCACTGATTGCATGATCGGCGGTGGCCAGGGAGCACAGGCCTTCGAGGTAGGCGGCGAACCGGCGCCACGGTGTGGGCTGCGCGAGTGCATGGTCGGCGACGGCTTGCATTTCGCGGCAGACGAGATCGGGCAGGGCCGCTTCAATGAGGGCTTCACGCGTCGGGAACCGGTTGTACAACGTGCCGATGCTGACGCCCGCGCGAGTTGCGATGGCGTCCAGAGGTGCGCCCAGCCCTCGGTCACAAAACACGTCGCGCGCGGCGTCCAGGAGCTTCTCCATGTTGCGGCGAGCATCGGCACGGAGCGCGCGTTGTTCCGCCATATGCACCTCATTATCTAAGTTGACGCCGACCCTCAAGATACAGGTAGGGTTGGGTTCTAACTTGAGGATCAGGTTCAAATTATCGGGAGCATGCGTGAAACTGCCGTGGTACATGAAGCCGGGCAACAAGGTGATGGTCGCGTTGTCGCGGCTCGGGTTGGGTTTCGGCGACAAGGGGCCGGTGGTGCTGACGGTCACCGGGCGCAAGTCGGGTAAGCCGCGCTCGACGCCGGTGACGCCGATGATTGTCGACGGCAAGCAATACGTGGCGGGCGTACCAGGAGCGGACTGGATCGCCAACGTGCGGGCCGATGATCGAGCCAGGCTGGAGCGCGGTCGACGCGTCGAACACGTCCAGATGGTCGAACTGTCTGACAAGGAAGCCGCGCCGTTGCTTCGACGACTGCCGGCAGAGGTGCCCGGCTGGGTCGGCTTCCTCAAGAAGGGGCAGTTGATCACCGAGGGCACCCCCGAAGAGTTCGAGGCATTAGTCGGGACCGTACCGATTTTTCGATTCGACCCGGTCCGCTGAGCGATGGGGTCGGCGAAACACTCACCGCATCGAGCATCTCGGCGATATCGCTGAACCGACACGCGCAATTCCTGAGTCGGGCTGACAGCGTTTTGCACCTACGACCATCGGGGCGCTCTGCTGTCGGTGCGTGCGCCGGTTCCGGCACAACGGTTGTGGGTACACGCGATGTATCCAGGTCGTTCGTCGAGGAGGGCAGCATCAAATGGCTCGTCAAGAAGGCAGCCGATGGGACATCGGCATCAAGGACAACGCCATCACCCTCGAGCGGTTCGACGAGAGCGACAAGCGCGTATCCGAAGACGTGTTACAAGCTGAGGAAGCCCGCGAACTAGCCGCTCTCTTGACGAAGCAGGCGGACAAGCTTGATTCGTCCGACAAGAAGGACTCGAAAGACAAGGACGAGTCCGACAAGCATGCTTCGACCGACGATTCCGCAGACTAGAAACGTGTAGCCGCTCGTCCTCCGCAACGCGATGTGTACGGGCACCTGCGGCACGCGCCGCTTCCGAGGCCTGAGCGGATCGCTGAGGCTGTGACTTCGACCGCGCTTTCGGTGACCGTTGCGCTACATTCCCCGGCCAGATACAAGAATGACGGTGCCGTATTCTCCGGAACCGCCTTGACCTGCTCCAACTCTGGTCGGGCTGACAGGATTTGAACCTGCGACCACTTGACCCCCAGTCAAGTGCGCTACCAAACTGCGCCACAGCCCGTGGTGCTGCCAGGATCGCCGGCAGCAGGTCGAAAGCCTACCGCAGCGTGCGGCGACGCTTCCAATTCATATGGCCGCGAGTCACCGTATGCGAGCCACCTCGCGATTCTGATCCTGCTCCTGCGACGTCGCCTCGGCCTCGGGCACGTCTGGCACGAATTCCGTGGTCCGCGACGTCCGCCATGCGACAAAGACCAGGGCCGCCCACGCCACCACGATCGCCGTGTAAATGCCCGTCGACCACGGCCACTCAATGCCGAAGTAGTGGACCAGCTTCTGGCTATTGGTCAGCACGATGATGCCGCCTACCGCCGTGCCGAGCAGCGCCGGACTCACCCGGCTCACCAGCCACGCCGCGAACGGCGCGACGAGGACGCCCCCGGCAGCCAACCCGAGCACCACCGGCATGTTCTCGATGAAGTCCTCGCGCAGTCCCACCGCGAAGCCCAGCGACGCCGACGCAGCGACCAGAAACTCCGACGCACTCACCGAACCGATGACCGTGCGCGGCGCGGCCTTGCCACGCGACAGCAGCGTGCTCGTCGTCACCGGGCCCCATCCGCCGCCACCGGACGCGTCGATGAATCCGCCGAACAGACCGAGCGGCGTCAGAAACTTGGCGGTATGCGGGGTCGCGCCGGACCGAATGACCGGCGGTGTCCGCAACGAGAACCGCAGCAGCACATAGGCACCGATGACGACAAGGATCCCGGCCATGAGCGGGGCGGCGTCTTTCGTCGACAGCGACGACAGCACCGTCGCACCCACGAAGGCGCCGATCGCACCGGGCACCCCGAGTTTCAGCACGATCGACCAGTCGATGTTCTTGAATCGCCAGTGCGACACACCGGAAGCAAGCGTGGTGCCGATTTCCGCTAGGAGCACCGCCGCGCTCGCTTGCGCTGCCCCCACCCCACGGAGCACCAACAGTGTCGAAGCGGTGACGCCGAAGGCCATGCCCAAGGCACCGTCGACGAGTTGGGCTCCAACTCCGACGAGCGCGAAGATGAGAAGCGAACGCATGA
>NZ_DASSCY010000226.1:0-28808 GCF_035697385.1 Mycobacterium sp.
GCACTGTCGAGCGGTGGGCCGGCGTGTGCACCAAGGGTCCCGGAGGCGCGCCTCCTCCGCTGCCCATCGTCATTCCGCCGCAGGGCGCCAACGTGGTGACCGCGCCGGGAAGCATCGGAACCATAAACGGCATCCCGTGCAACCAGAAACACTTCGCCACGTGTTACGCCATGTCGCAACAGCCCTAGTTGCCGGGCGCCTGGCAGATCTTCCACTGATCGTCGCGGAACTGTAGGTCGAAGCTGCGCGTCGAACGGGTCTGCGGCGCATAGGCCATGAACGTCGTGACGTTCGCCTCGGCATGGTCGCCGTTGACCACCACTTGGTCGATGCTGGCGACGACGGGATACTGCTTGGCCGCGGCCACCCTGGAATGTGTTTCGGCCCAGGCGCGCTCGTCGTAGGTGACGTAGCTGTCCCTGGTGGGCCCGCAGGTGATGCTGCGCAGGGTGGCCAGGTCGCCGTTCTGGATTGCGACGTCGAAGTTCTGGATCGTCGAGCGGACCTTGTCCTCCTGGGACACCGCAGGCTCCGAGCCGCGGGTCAGCAGCACGGTACCCAGGATCGCGACGGCCACCAGCGCGGCGATGACCAACAGGAGGGCCACCACCCAGCCCCAGCTGCGGCGGGTTCGTGGTGGCTTTGGAGTATCGCCGCGCGGCGGAATCACTTGCGGCGCAACAACTTTCTGTTGACCCATCTGCTGCCCGGTGGCCGCCGGGGCGAGTCCCGTCGGCGCGTCAGGCGCGGCGAACACCTCGGTGGCCGGCTCGGCGGGGGTGTCGATCTTCTGCGTCGTGCCCGCGTCGAATCCCGACGGCGCGGTGAACCGGCGCTCCGCGGGCTGTTCGGCCTCGGCGGGCTCGGATGTGGGATCGGCCGGTGCCATGATCTCGGTGGCCGGCTCGTGCTCATCGGCGTCGACGGCCATCACCTCGGTGGCGGGTTCGGGATCGGGGGCCGGCTCGTCGGCCTGCCCGGGCTCGGTCTCTTCGGCGTCGGCGGTGGCTCCGTCACGGGCTTCGGTCGCCTCTTCGGCGACCTCATCCGGTTGCTCAGGCCCTGATGGATTCGACATCCCTGCTGCTGTCCTCCCTAACGACGCTACGGCGGGAAGCTTAACGAGCCGCCTCGGCCGGCGCTGCGCCCCGCACGGCACAATAGGCCCCATGACGCGCATGGGTGATCTCCTGGGACCAGATCCGGTACTGCTTCCCGGTGACAGTGCGGCCGAGGCAGAGCTTGCCGCCTCCGAGAAGCCGGCCATCGTTGCGGCCGCTCATCCGTCGGCATCGGTCGCGTGGGCAACCCTGGCCGAGGAAGCGCTGGACGACGACAAGGCCGTCACCGCCTACGCATATGCCCGCACCGGATATCACCGTGGCCTGGATCAGTTGCGCCGCAACGGCTGGAAGGGCTTCGGGCCGGTGCCCTACAGTCACGAACCCAACCGCGGATTCCTGCGCTGTGTCGCGGCGCTGGCACGGGCGGCCGATGCGATCGGCGAGACCGACGAGTACCAGCGGTGCGTTGATCTGCTCGACGACTGCGACCCGGCGGCGCGCGCCGAGCTCGGACTCGGCTGAGCTAGACGCTCTTCGCCCAAGCGCTCACCACTCGGCTTCGCACTTGCAGTCGGCGGCGCCCTCTGGCGGTTCCACCTGAACGGTCGCGTGGTCCAGCCCGTGCGCGGTCAGCACGGCGCGCGCGTCGTCGAGGACCAGCGCCGAATCGCGACTGCTTGTCAGGTGCGCGGTGACCATGTCCTTGCCAGGCACCAGCGTCCACACGTGCAGGTCGTGCACCTCCGTCACGCCCTCGACGGCGCGCAGCGCGGTGCGGAGCTCCTCGACGTCGATGTGGGTGGGCGAGGACTCGGACAAGATGCGCAGCGCCGAGCGGGCCAGCGAGATCGCCCGCGGCAGCACCCACAGCGCAACCAGCACCGCGACCACGACGTCGGCGTAGGGCCAGTTGGTGGTCACGGTCACGATCCCTGCGATCAGCACGCCGATGCTGCCGACGGTGTCGGCGACGACCTCCATGTAGGCGCCCTTGACGGCCAGGCTGTCCTTGGACTGCGACCGCAACAGGAGCACGACGACGGCGTTGGCGAGAAGCCCGGCCAGCGCGACGACGATCATCGGCACGCCAGGGACGTCCGGCGCGCCACCGAACCGCTCGAAGGCCTCGTAGAGGATGAACGCCGCGACACCGAGCAGCAGCACCGCATTGGCGACCGCGGTGAACACCTCGGCGCGATGCCAGCCGTAGGTGCGGGCCGGCGACGCGCTGCCGTGGCGGGCGAGCAGCACCGCGGTCAGGCCCATGAACATGGCGACCAGGTCGGTGAGCATGTGGCCGGCGTCGGACAGCAGCGCAAGCGAATTGATGACCAGTGCGGTGGTCAGCTCGAGGATGAAGAACGCAGTGAGGATCGCCGCGGCGATGACCATCCGCGAAACACGGGTATCGCGGCCATGACTGTGGTCGTGTCCGGCACCCATGTCTGCAATCTATGCGTAGACACGCATATGTTGCAAGCCGTTAGAACCAGGCCGACCAGAACCGCGTCAGCCCGCTACCGAGCCGCCACAAGCCGGCGGGGACACCCGACAGGTCGAAGAACCAGTCCACGACCGCGAAGAACCACTGATTGAGCCCCGGAGCGATCAGCAGGATCAGCAGGATGAAGAAACCCCACTGCTTGGCTGGTGCCAGGGCGCGCTGCGTCTCGGGGCTCAGGTGCGGCTCGAGCGCGCCGTAGCCGTCGAGGCCGGGGATCGGCAGCATGTTCAAGATCAGGGCCGTCACCTGCAGAAAGCCAAGGAACGCCATGCCAGCCCAGAAGACCGAGTGCTCCGGGTCCCACAACAACCGGGTCAGCGCCAGAAGCAGCACCGCGAAGGCGAGGTTGACGAACGGCCCGGCCAGACTGACCAGGCTTTTCTGCCGTTTGGTCATCCACGACGTGCGCACGTACACAGCCCCGCCGGGCAGCCCGATGCCGCCGAGGGCAATGAACAGCACCGGCAGGCCAAGGGACAGCAGTGGATGCGAGTACTTCATCGGGTTCAGCGTCAGGTAACCGCGCACCGCGACGTCGTGGTCGCCGAACCGCCACGCGGTGAAGGCGTGCGCGAATTCGTGCAGACACAGCGAGACCAACCAGCCCGCGATGACGAAGATGAACACCCCGACATAGGCCAGCGGGCGGTTGTTGTCGGCGGAAATCCAGGCCAGCACGCCGCCGACCGCTGTGATCGCGACGATCGCCAGGAAGATCGGGCTGGGCCGCACCGATTGGTGCAGCGGGCGGATGCTCACGAGTCGACGTTACCGGCGGCGGCCGGGAAAACGCCTCAGCCGACGCGCAGCCAGCCCTCGGTGTGCCGATAGAACGTCGACCGGCGGACAGGCCGCGGTGCTGCAACGCCGTCGCGCACCACCGTCGCCTCGGGTGTGCCGAGTTGCGCGGCGCGCCCCGCCACCCACCGCCGTCGGCCCCGGCCGGTTACCGCTGCCCGCAATCCGGGCGGCGTCGAGGTGGGTTCGATGCGCACGCCGGGGACGTCGCCGTCGAACAGCACCGTGTCGTCGACCACAGCCTCGCCACGCAGGGGAGAGCCGGTCCACTGCGCGGAGCCGACGATCACCGTTCCGGTCTCGTCGCGAATCAACGGCACCCTGCGGGCTTGACCGGTGCGGGTCCGGCGAGCCCGCCACCAGCTGGTCGCGGACGCCACTTCGATATCGAGGCGGTCCGCGCGCAGTAGCCGCGTCAGCACGGAAGCCAGATCGGCGTTTGAACCCACCACGATGACCCTGCGGCAGCCGGTGATGTCGTCGATACTCCCGACGGTCAGCCCCCGCAGCGGACGAGGCATCCGACGGTCGCCGAACAGCAACACCAGGACATCCGCTGTAGTCAACGCCGCTCCGCGCAAACAGCTGGGATAGGGTGTGTCACCGGCTGCACACACTTAATCGGAGCCATAGAGCGGGAGATTATGCCATGCCGGCAATCGTGCTCATCGGCGCTCAATGGGGCGACGAGGGCAAAGGAAAGGCCACCGATCTACTCGGAGGCCGTGTGCAGTGGGTCGTGCGTTACCAGGGCGGCAACAACGCGGGTCATACCGTGGTGCTCCCGACCGGCGAGCACTTCGCGCTGCACCTCATCCCATCGGGCATCCTGACGCCCGGCGTCACCAACGTCATCGGCAACGGCGTGGTCGTCGATCCGGGTGTGTTGCTGACCGAGCTGAAGGGTCTGGAAGACCGCGGCGTCAACACCGAACAACTGCTGATCTCGGCCGACGCCCACCTGCTGATGCCGTACCACGTCGCAATCGACAAGGTTGTCGAGCGCTACGCCGGCAGCAAGAAGATCGGCACGACCGGCCGCGGTATCGGCCCGTGCTACCAGGACAAGATCGCCCGCATCGGGATCCGCGTCGCCGACGTGCTCGACGAATCGCGACTGTCCCAAAAGATCGAGGCCGCACTGGAGTTAAAGAACCAGGTGCTGGTCAAGATCTACAACCGCAAGGCGCTTGACCCGGCGGAGGTGGTCGAGAGCCTGCTGGCCCAGGCCGAGGGATTCAAGCACCGCATCGCCGACACCAGGTATCTGCTCAACGACGCGCTGGAAAACGAAGAGACTGTGCTGTTGGAAGGCTCGCAGGGCACGCTGCTCGACGTCGACCACGGCACGTATCCCTTTGTGACATCGTCGAATCCAACTGCGGGCGGCGCGTGCGTCGGCTCTGGCATCGGGCCCACCCGCATCACGGCGGTGCTCGGGATTCTCAAGGCCTACACCACCCGCGTTGGGTCGGGTCCGTTCCCCACCGAGTTGTTCGACGCGAGCGGCGAGTACCTGGCCAAGACCGGCGGCGAGGTCGGTGTGACGACGGGCCGGCGTCGCCGCTGCGGCTGGTTCGACGCGGTCATCGCACGGTATGCGACCCGGGTGAACGGCATCACCGATTACTTCCTCACCAAGCTCGACGTGCTGTCCAGCCTCGAAACCGTGCCGGTGTGCGTGGGTTATCGCGTCGACGGCAAGCGCGTCGACGACATGCCGATGACCCAGTCCGACATCGCCAACGCCGAGCCGATCTACGAGGAACTGCCCGGCTGGTGGGAAGACATCTCCGGCGCGCGTGAGTTCGACGATCTGCCCGCCAAGGCCCGCGACTACGTGCTGCGGCTGGAAGAGCTTGCCGGGGCTCATGTTTCGTGCATCGGCGTCGGGCCCGGCCGCGATCAGACCATTGTGCGCCGCGACGTGCTGGCGGCGCGGTCGTGACGACCCGAAGACGACCGCGAGTGAGGATCGCAGCGAGGAACGAGCGAGGACCGGTGGGCCCACGCCCGCAGGGCAGGGGACGAGCGGGAGTCGAGGCATGACCCAAGATCCCAGACTCGTCGACCCCGACTACGACCGACACGGCGGATTCCCCAACTTCAAACCCGCCGAACCGGGTCCTGGCTTCGCGCGGTTCTTGATCGCGATGCGCCGGGCACAGGATCTGGCGGTGTCGGCGAACCCCGACACCGAAACCTGGGAAGAGGCCGCCGACCGTGCGGAAGAGCTAGTCAAGCTGCTCGATCCGTTCGAAGCGGCCGAAGGTGTCGGACCGGCCAATCGGGTGCCGAGCCTGCCTGGCGCGGGCAGCCTGCTGATGCCGCCGTACCGGGTGGTTGAGTTCGAGCCCGACGGCGTCGAATTGAGCGTGCAATTCAGCCGGTTCGCCGTCGGCGGCAACTATGCCGTGCATGGCGGTGTGCTGCCGCTGCTTTTCGACTCGGTGTTCGGCATGGTGATCCACGCGGCGGGGCGTCCGATCAGCCGCACCGCGTTCCTGCACGTCGACTACCGCAGGGTGACCCCGATCGACACACCGCTGATCGCGCGCGGCTGGGTGCGTGAGACCGAAGGCCGCAAGGCGTTCGTCAACGCCGAACTGCGTGATCCCGAGGAGAACCTGCTCGCGGAGGCCAACGGTCTCATGATTCGGCTGTTGCCCGGGCAGCCATGAGTTCGCCGCAGCTGCAGCGACTTTCGACGCCGCGAGCGGCGGCGCTTGCGGGTGTTCTGTTCGCGCTGTTGTTCGGCGCCGCGCTCATCTTGATCCGCCTTGCCCTGCCCGAAGGCGCCGAACCTGGCACACAGTGGGTCGACGCCGCAGGGGACCGGATCAGGATCGCCTCGATCCTGATTCCGTTCGCGGGCATCGCGTTCCTGTGGTTCATCGGAGTGGTGCGTGACGGCTTCGGTGGCTTCGAAGACAAGTTCTTCTCGTCGGTGTTCATCGGCAGCGGATTGCTGTTTTTGGCAATGACATTCACCTCGTCAGCGGTAGGCGTGGCGCTGGTGCACAGCGGTTCCGAAGGCGCCGTGTTCGGGCAGGCGTTGTTGCTGACACTCAGCAAGACCTACGCGCTGCGGATGGCCGCGGTGTTCATGATTTCGCTGGCCACCATCTGGCTGAAGACGGGCCTGATGCCGCGCTGGCTCGTCGGGGTGACTTACGTTGTGGCGGTTGGGCTGTTGCTGGCCAGCGACATCACCATGTGGCTGGTGCTGGCATTCCCAACGTGGGTCTTGGTGGTCAGCGTGCTGCTGCTGGTTCGCGCAGGAGTCATCGAGCTCGATCGCGATAAGCGCGGCAGCTGAGTCACAGCAGTCACCGGTGGTGACCATATGGTCTGTCTGAACGTGGTATCGCAGGTGATATCACGTTGCGACGGGGGTGACGGTCAGTCCGCCAGCCGCAAAGCCTGTGAGGGACAAAGCTTTACGGCTTCTTCCACATGCTGTTCCTCGGTCTCGGGCACCTCGTCGACAAGCACCATGACGATCCCGTCGTCGTCCTGATCGAACACCGCGGCGGCCACCATCACGCAATTGCCCGCGCTGATGCACACGTCGCGGTCCGCCTCGACCCTCACCAGCTCACCTCCAACGACCGCAGACCGTAGATGAAGTGGAACGACCGGAACTGCACGTCATCGAAGTCCTCGGCCAGCGCCAGCATCGGGAACCGGCGTAGAAGCGCGGGGAATGCGATCCGCATCTCCATCCGTGCCAGTGGGGCGCCGAGGCAGTGATGCACTCCGTGTCCGAACGCGAGATGACCGATCGCGCCGCGGCCGATGTCGAACACTTCGGGTGAGTCGATGAAGCCCGGATCCCGATTGCCCGACGGCAACGAGGCGAACACCAATTGCCCGGCCGGAATGTGCACGCCTGAGATGTCGACGTCGGTGGTGGTGATGCGGGGGATCGCGCTGTGCACGATGGACAACCAGCGCAGCAGCTCTTCCACGGCGGGCGCGACGGCGTCGGCGTCGTCACGGACGGCTGCCAGCTGCTCGGGATGGCGCAGCAGCGCCAGGGTGCCAAGGCCGAGCATGTTCGACGTGGTCTCGTGGCCGGCGAGCAGAAGCAGGCTCGCGATGCCCCGCAGCTCGTCGTTGGTGAGCTCGTCGCCGTGCTCGCGCACCAGCATGCCCAACATGTCCTCGCCGGGGTTTCGGCGAGCTCCGGCGACCAACCCCGCCATGTACTCGCGGCCCTCGCGGGCCAGCTCCAGCCGCTCCGGAATCGGGATCGACAGATCGAGCTGGCGGGCAGACCGTCGCTGGAAGCCTTCGCGGTCCTCGTACGGCACGCCCAGCAACTCGCAGATCACCAACGACGGGATCGGCAGCGCGAAGCTCTCCACCAAATCCACTGGTGGCCCTGCGGTTTCCATCGCGTCGAGGTGCTGATCGACGATCTCGAGGATCCGCGGTTCGAGCCGCTTCATCCGCCTGACGGTGAATTCCCCGGTAAGCATGCGACGCAGCCGCTGGTGCTCAGGCGGGTCCAACCCGAGGAGGTTGCCCGCGTTCGCACTGGCCTGTTCTTCTGCCGAAACGTCGGGCGCGCCTGGCACCACGAAGCCGGGTGGCCGGCCGTTGGAGAACCGCTGGTGGTCCGACAGCACTTCCTTGACGTCGTCGTACCGGGTGACGAGATAGACCTCCATGCCGAACGAGTTGACGATCGTGCGCACGCCCGCGGTCTGACGGATCTCCCGAAGTTCCTTCGTCGGGTTGAACGCATCGCGCCTCATGTGCAGCGGCAGCTCCGCAGCTTGGGTCATACAACGAAGCTACTCGCGAAAAACAAACCCCTCGATAAGCTTGTTGACGAGCGATGGGTTCTCCAGCCCGGCGAGGTGGGCCACACCTTCGAGTACCGCGGTCGCCGCGCCCGGAATCGCCTCGGCCATCGTGAGCGTTTCGATCAGCGGAAACGTCGCGTCCTCCGCCCCGGCGACCACCAGAACAGGCGTCGTCACCCGCGAGAGCAGCGCACGCTGATCCGGCCGGTTCGGCACCACACTCTTGACCGCCCAGGCGCTGGAGTTGATGTCCACCGCCTGCACTTTGTTCCGCACGAAGTCGACGACAGCGGGGCGGGTCGCGAACGTCGTCGGGCCGAGGAAGGCCTTGAGCACCGAACGTGTCAACGGAGGCCGTATCCCGCCAAGCAGCTTGGCCATCCGAAGCAGGAATCCGTACTCGATCTTCTGGCGCGCGCCCGCGGCCGACGCGGTGCAGTTCATCAGGACCGACCGGCCGACGCGGTCGGGATGCATCGCCGCGAACGTGCCGCCGATCATCCCGCCCCACGAGTTGCCGATGAAGTGAGTGCGTTCAACACCGAGGCCGTCGAGAATATCGACGATGCAGCGCGCGCAGTCATCGAAAGTGAATGTGCCCGTGAGCTTCTCGCTGCCGCCGTGGCCTGGCGGGTCGACCAGAATCACCTGCCGCTCCGCGCTGAAGTGGTCGGCCTGCGCCGCCCACATATCGCCGGTCATCAGCAGGCTCGGCCAGAACATCATCGCCTCACCGCTACCGCGGGTCTGCACCCTCACCCGCCCCAGCGCGGTGTCGACCATGTGTTCTTTCACCACCCGAACGGTAGCCCTCTGCGCGTAGGGCCGGCCACCAGATGCGTGGTCCTATGAGCGTGAACAGCGCGGGGATCACCACTGTGCGCACGACGAAGGTGTCCAGCAGGATGCCGAGGCCCACGATGATGCCCACTTGGGTGAGCACGATCAGCGGTAGCACCCCAAGCACGCAGAACACCGCGGCCAGCACGATGCCCGCGCTCGTGATGACGGCGCCGGTGGCCGAAACCGCCCGCACGATTCCGTCCGTAGTACCGTGACTGGATGTCGCCGCCGGGGCGGCTCCATGCGACGCCGTCTCTTCGCGGGCACGGGTGACCAGGAAGATCGTGTAGTCCACGCCGAGAGCCACCAGGAACAGGAACGCGAACAGCGGCGCGGTGTTGTCCAGCGCGGGAAAGCCGAACAAATGCACGCTCGCCCAGCCGCCAACACCAAGCGCCGCAAGCGCGCTCAGCACCGTAACCGCCACGAGGATCAACGGTGCCAGCGCTGAGCGCAGCAAGACGTAGAGCACGATCAGCACCACGGCGAGGATCAGCGGGATCAGGATCAGCCGGTCCCGCCCCGCCGACGCGCTGGCGTCACGGGCCTGGGCATCGGAGCCGCCGACCAGCGCACTCGGATCGGCGGCATGCACCGAATTCCGCAGTGCATCAATGGTTTTGAACGCGTCGTCGGAGGCGGGTTCGGCTTCCAGAACCACCGACCACTGGGAAAGGCCGCTCGGGGCGGCTCCGGTCGGATTGGCGGACACCACGCCGTCGGTGCCGGAGATGGAGCGATGTATCTCGTCGGCGCGGTCGGTGGAACCGACGACTCGGGTCGGATCCGTCAGCCCGCTGGGAAAGTGCTCGGCCAACCGTTGATAGCCGGTGACCGACTCGGCCTGTATCCGGAATTGTTCGGTCTGCGACAGCCCGATAGGTGTGGTCAGCAAACCGGTGCACAACGCCGCCAAACCGGCGATGGCCACCACGGCGACGCGACCCGGCCTGCGGGCCACCCAAGAGGCGATACGATGCCAAACTCCGCTGTCAGTAAGGGGTTTGGCGCCCTGCTGCGGGATGAATGGCCAGAACAGCCGCTTGCCGAAGAACGCAAGCAGTGGCGGCAGAACAACCAGCACGTAGACGGCCGCCACCACAAGACCGGATGCCGCCTGCACCCCCAGGCTGCGGGTGCTCGGCGATGACGCGAACACCAGCGTCAGCAGCGCCAGTACGACGGTGGCGTTGCTTGCCAGGATCGCCGGCCCGGCCTGGCGCACCGCCACGCGCAGTGCGGCACGGTGAGTATCATTGCGGCCCAATTCTTCTCGATACCTCGAAATGAGCAGCAACGCGTAGTTGGTGCCGGCCCCGAACACGAGCACGCTGGTGATCCCGGACGTCGACCCGTCCGGATTCATGCCGACGGCGTCGGCCACAGCGGTGCCAACCACTGCGGCGACGCGGTCGGCGAACCCGATGACTGCCAACGGCACCAGCCACAACACCGGAGATCGATACGTGACGATCAGCAACAGCGCCACTACTGTGGCGGTGACCGCCAGCAGCGTGACGTTGGCCCCTGCAAAGGAATTCGCGATGTCGGCGCCGAATGCGGGTCCGCCGGTGACCTCGATGCGCAGGTCGGATGGCAGCGCGTCGGCGGACTTCTGCCGAAGTTCCTTGACGGCGTCGTTGAGTGCGAACCCCGAGAGCCCGGCGTCCAGCGGCACGGTGGCGATCGCCGCGCGGCCATCGGCAGAGACCTGCATGGGCTGCTGCTTGACGGCGCTCAGATCCGCCGTACTGAGCGCACCGCCGTCACGCCGGGTGAGCACAACAATCGCGGGAACGCGGTCGCCATCGGGAAACTGGGTGCGCAGGGCGTCGGCCCGCGCCGACTCGGCGGTCGCCGGAACCGCCACCGGCGACTGCTCACTGGACTCGCCGCTGCCGACCAGGCCGATGAACACGCCCGAGACCGCGACCACCACCAGCGCCAGCACCCACGACAAGCGGCCTGACATGAAACCAATATTTCAGATACTTAACAGTTAATCAACTGAAGAATCCTCCGTTATGATGCTCCCCATGCCTAAGGCCGCCGGCCGTGCCGCACTCGAGTCGCTGATGGCCGCCGATGTGAGGGCGTTGACAGCGGAGTCGGATCAAATCGGACGGCACTTCGCGAGCCGACATGACGTGGCCGCCAACGACTTTCGTGCCTTGCTGCACATCATGGTGGCCGAGACGGCGGGATCGCCGCTGACGGCGGGGGAGTTGCGCCAGCGGATGGGCATGTCAGGTGCGGCCATCACATATCTGGTCGAGCGAATGATCGCCTCGGACCATCTTCGCCGCGAATCCGACCCTGCCGACCGCCGCAAGGTCATCTTGCGCGTCGCCGACCACGGCATGGACGTAGCGCGGGGGTTCTTCACACCGCTGGCCGAACACACCCGCCAGGCGCTGGCAGGGATTGGAGATGACGACCTCGCCGCCGCGCACCGGACGTTCACGGCACTCGCCGGCGCGATGCGCGCGTTCCGCGCCCAACTGGAGGAAACCGCTACCCCCGGTTGAGCGTCGCTTCCTCGAGATCGAGACCGTGTAACACCGACCGCAGCACCTCGTCGTCGATGCGGCCACTGTCGCGTTCGGCGATGAATGTCGCGCGTTCGGCCGCCAGCATCTCCAGCCGCAGCCTGCGGAACGCTGATGCCGGGCTTTCGCCGATGTCCGCGTCGTCGCGGCCGAGCCGCTCCCACGCGGAGTTGCGTCTGCGGGTGTTCCAGCCGCGCAACACATCCGCAGCACGCTGATGCACATCGGTGCTGGCCTGCTCTGCAAGCAGGTCGTCGAGCCGCTCGGCCGCAGCCCGCGCGGCCTTGTCCTGGGCGGCGGCGACCGCGATCGCGTCACTGCTCGCCTCGTCGCCCTGAACACCGAGTCGCCGAATCAGCCACGGGAGGGTCAGCCCGTGCAGCAGCAGTGTCCCGATCACCACGACGAAGGTGAGAAACACCAGCTGCGGACGTCCCGGGAACGGTGCGCCCGACAACGTCGTCATCGGAACGCCGAACGCCGCGGCCAGCGACACCACCCCGCGCATTCCCGCCCACGCGACCACGAACACCTGCGCCGGCGTCGGCGCCGGTTCGCTGCGACGAATGCGCGCCGACACAAGCCGTGGCACGTAGGCGAACAGGTACACCCACACGATCCGCACGACGATCACCGTCGCCAACACTGCTGCCGACGAGATCGCGATCACCGACGCCGAGATTCCTTCCAGCTCGCTGACCACCATCGGCAGCTGCAAACCGATCATGAGGAACGCGAACGACTCCAGCACCAGCTGTACGGCTTTCCACACCGCGGTGTCCTGTAGCCGCGTCGCGTAGCTGGCGCGGGTGGAGCGCTGGCCGAGGATGAGCGCGGCCACGACGACCGCGAGCACGCCGGAGCCGTGAAGCTCCTCGGCGGCCAGGTAGATGACGAACGGCGCGACCAGACCGAGTGCGCTCTCGACGAGCGGATCGTCGAGATGCGACCGGATCAGCGAGATGACGGCGCCGAGCACCGCGCCGACGGCGATGCCGCCGACCGCCGCGAGCGCGAAGGTTTTCAGCCCGTCGCCCCAGCTGGCGGCCGTGCCGATGGCCGCAGCGAGCGACACCTTGTAGGCGGTCAGCGCGGTCGCGTCGTTGAGCAGGCTCTCGCCGCCGAGCAGGGTCATGATGCGGCGAGGCAGCCCGAGCCGGCGTCCGACGGCCGTGGCCGACACGGCATCAGGCGGCGCGACGATCGCGCCAAGCGTGAGCGCCGCTACGACGGTCAGCTCCGGCACCGTCTTGTACGCCACGAACCCGACCGCGAACGTCGTCGCCAGCGGCAGGCCGACCGCCAGCAGCCCGATCGGCCGGACGTTCCGGCGAAGGGCCACGTAGCTGCTCTCCAGGCCGGCCGACCACAACAGCGGCGGCAGCAGCACGTACAGCACGAGCTCGGGGTCGAGCTCGATCTCCTTGAAGCCGGGGATCAGCCCGAGTGCCAAACCCGCAACGACGAGCGCAAGCGGAGCGGACACGTCGAACCGGCGTGCCACCGCGGCCAACAGGACCGACACCACCAAAACCGCAAGCAGTGAGGCACCCACGTCGCCGAACCTCCGTGTTCTTCGTCCGTATCCTTGGTCAACATGCTGAGGAGATCACGTCGGCGCGATGCGCACTCCGCGGCGGGCCCCGACACATGCGAACACCTCGCGGCCGGAATCGATGCCCCCGAGCCCAGGACGCCAGGTGAGTGCGAGGGCTGCGCGGAACTCGGCGAGACCACGTGGGCACACTTGCGCATGTGCCTGACCTGCGGTCACGTCGGCTGCTGCGATTCGAGCCCGCACCGCCACGCGGGAGAACACTTCCATCAAACCGGTCATCCCGTGATGCGCTCGGCAGAGCCGGGCGAGAGCTGGCGGTGGTGCTACATCGATGTCCGGCTGGGCTGAGCATCTGGCAGGCTGAGCGCGATGAGTGAAACGACTGAAGGCGAGCTGCCCGAGACTGGCTCCGCGCCCCAAACCCCACCGGAGCCGACCGCCACGGTCGACGAGCGCGGATCCACGGTGATGCTGCTGGGCTCCGGTGAACTGAGCCGCGAATTGGCCCTGGCGTTTCAGCGGCTGGGCGCCGAAGTCATCGCCGTCGACCGCTATGCCGATGCGCCGGCGCAGGGCGTGGCCGACAGGTCGGCGGTGATCAAGATGAACGATGCCGAGGAGCTCACCGCGCTCATCGAGAAAGAAAGCCCCCGCTACGTGGTGGCCGAAGCGGGTGTCATCGCCGCCGATGCGCTGATCGCCGTCGCCGAACGCGGCAACATCGAGGTCTTCCCGACGCCGCGCAGTACCCGGTTGTCCATCGACCGGGAGGGACTGCGACGGCTGGCGGCCGACGAACTGGGCCTGCCCACCGCGCCGTTTTGGTTCGCCGGGTCCGCCGAGGAGTTGACGGCGGTGGCGCAGCACGCGGGATTCCCGCTGGTGGTCAAGCCGGCCGCCGTGGCACCGGGTGATGGCCAGTCGGTGCTGCTGCGTCTCGACGACGTCGAGCCGGCGTGGCACAGGGCGGTCGCCGCGGGCCGGATACCGCACAACAGGGTGATGGCCGAGACGGTCGTCGAGGTGGACTTCGAGGTCACGCTGCTCACCATCCGCACCACCGGACCGACGGGGCCGGCGGTGCATTTCTGCGAGCCGATCGGTCACCGCCTGGTAGAGGGCGACGTGTTGGAGTCCTGGCAGCCGCAGCAGATGTCACCCCCGGCGCTGGATGCTGCGAAGTCGATCGCGGCGCGCATCGTCAACTCGCTTGGCGGTCGCGGTGTCTTCGGAGTCGAGCTGCTGGTGCGCGGTGACGAGGTGTACTTCGACAACGTCCGCCCCCGGCCGTACGACAGCGGCTTGGTAACGCTGCGCTCGCAACGACTTTCGCAGTTCGAGCTGCACGCGCGAGCGATCCTCGGGCTGTCGGTGGACACCATCATGATTTCGCCAGCCGCAGCCGAAGTCACCTACGCTGGGGCGGAATCAACCGGCATCAAGGCCGACGGCCTTGGCGCGGTGCTCGCCGAGGCACTGGCCGTGGCCGAAAGCGATGTCCGGCTGTTCAACCGGCCCGACGAGACCGACGGCAGGCGACGGCTCGGGGTTGCGCTGGCCACCGCCCCGGACCCGATCGTCGCCAGGGACCGAGCCCGCCGGGTTGCGACGGCCCTGCGAAAACTCTGGTAGCGGGGTGACTTCGGAGCCCGGCGAGGCGGCAGACCGGCCGACAATGACGCCGTTCTTGGCCGCGCTGGCGATCATTGTGGTCGTCGTGATCGCAATTGGGCTGTTCAGCATCTTCGGTGGCGACGGCCTGTCGGAGGAACAGCAGGTGGGTCGGGCGGCGGTCGGCCAGAACGACGCGCTGCAACGCAAGGACTACGCCGACTTTCGCGACTACACATGCCGGGCACAGCAGGGCAACGAGGCCGATATGCTGGCGCGCCAACGGGATTCGGTGGCCAAGCGTGGGGAACGGTTCGTCGACGACGTCACCGATGTGGTGATCGACGGCGACCGCGCCACTGCCACCGTCACCTATCATTTCGACAGGGCACCGGACACTAAAACCGGTGTTGGGACGACATTCGCGCGCGAGGACGGAGCGTGGAAGGTCTGCTCGATCGGCCCCAGCTGATTGTGGGAGACTCACGAGCGTGAGCTACGCCGGAGACATCACGCCTGGGGAGGCCTGGAAGGTTCTGAGCGACAACCCCGAGGCCGTTCTCGTCGATTGCCGCACGGACGCCGAGTGGAAGTTCGTCGGGGTGCCGGATCTGTCGTCGATGCAGCGCGAGGTCGTCTACATCGAATGGAACCGCACCGACGGCACGCACAACGACGCCTTCGTCGACGACTTGAAGGCGGCAGGTGTCACGCCGGGCGACCGTCCGGTGGTCTTCCTCTGTCGCTCCGGCAATCGCTCGATCGGCGCCGCTGAAGCCGCGACCGAGGCCGGAATCGCCCCGTCGTACAACATGCTGGACGGATTCGAAGGCGACCTCGACGAGCAGAAGCATCGCGGCAGCACCGGGTGGAAGGCTGTCGGCCTGCCCTGGAAGCAGTCATGACTTCGGGCGACGAGGTGCCGTCGGTTCGTCGGCCTGCCGAACTTCCTGACGGCGTCAGCCAGGCCACCATCGGTGTGCGGGGCGGTCTGTTGCGGTCGGGGTTCGAAGAGACCGCGGAGGCGATGTACCTGACGTCGGGGTACGTCTACTCGTCGGCGGCGGAAGCGGAGAAGGCCTTCACTGGCGAGATCGACCGGTACGTCTACTCGCGCTACGGCAACCCGACGATCTCGATGTTCGAGGAGCGGCTCCGGCTGATCGAAGGCGCGCCTGCGTGCTTTGCGACGGCCACCGGCATGGCGGCGGTGTTCACGTCGCTGGGTGCGCTGCTGGCGGCAGGTGACCGATTGGTGGCCGCGCGCAGCCTGTTCGGCTCGTGTTTTGTGGTGTGCAACGAGATCCTGCCGCGCTGGGGCATCGAGACGGTGTTCGTCGACGGCGACGACCTGTCGCAATGGGAAGAGGCGCTGTCGGTGCCCACCCAGGCGGTGTTCTTCGAGACACCGTCCAATCCGATGCAGTCGCTTGTCGACATCGCGGCGGTCTGCGATCTGGCACATGCTGCTGGTGCAAAAGTGGTGTTGGACAACGTATTTGCCACGCCAATCCTGCAGCAGGGCTTTCCGTTGGGCGTCGACGTCGTGGTGTATTCGGGCACCAAGCACATCGACGGGCAGGGACGGGTGCTCGGCGGGGCGATCCTGGGCTCGAAGGAGTACATCGACGAGCCGGTTCAGAAACTCATGCGGCACACCGGGCCTGCCTTGAGCCCGTTCAATGCATGGACGCTGCTGAAGGGGCTGGAAACGCTGGCGGTTCGGGTGGATTACCAGAATGCGTCGGCGCATCGGGTCGCCGAGTTCCTGGAGAAGCATCCGGCCGTGAGCTGGGTGAAATACCCGTTCCTGGAATCGCATCCGCAGTACGACCTGGCGAAGCGGCAGATGACCGGTGGCGGCACGGTCGTGACGTTCGAGCTGGCCGCTCCGTCGGACCACGGCAAGCAACGGGCCTTCGAGGTTCTGGACAAGCTGGCGCTGATCGACATCTCGAATAACCTTGGCGATGCCAAGTCGCTGATCACCCATCCGGCGACAACCACGCACAGGGCGATGGGCCCGGAGGGTCGCGCCGCGATCGGGCTGGGCGACGGCGTCGTGCGAATTTCGGTGGGGCTGGAGGGAACTGACGATCTGATCGGCGATCTCGACCAGGCCCTCAGCTAGATGTCGCGGCAAACCGATGCGAAGAAAGCCCGTCGCAAGAAGCGGCAGGCGAGCCGGACCGCGAACTGGTTACCGGCCGATGTCCTCGACGAACTTGTGACCACGCAAGCCGCTATCGCCACCGATCTCGAAGCCTTCGATGAGCGAATCACCCAGCGCGGCTGGGAATTCAACGAGGATGAATCGGATGACGAGTTTGCTTTCTGGGTCTACGGCCCTTCGGCCGCAGACGTGGACGGGGATGACCTCGCGCCCGTGACGACGATCTGGATGTCTGCCGACGAGGATGCCGAGATCGTCCATCTGATGCTCGTCGGAACCGCCGACGACAGCGAGTTCACGCCGGAGGGGTTCGTCGAGCACGTCGAAGCCATCGAGGCATATCGCATCGGTGATCCGCCTCCGACCTTTGACCAGTCGTAGTTGGCCGGACTCTCGGCGCAATGTTCATCCTCCACCGCAGCGCGCACCGCTACTTGTCGCGCCCCTCCACCACGCCTTGCGCGGCCTGGGCGCGCTGCTCGTAGCTCTGCCGCGCCTTGACATCGAAATCCAGGAACACGCTGTCGAGCCCCAAACGCTTGTTCAGCCAACGTCTTCCGCGCGGGCCCAGCATCTGCGCGGCTTGCGCGGTGAATCGAAGCGGCGCAGGCACCGAGACGTGGGTCTTCGGCTTCAACAGAGTCTTGATGACGGCCGCGGCGATGTCCTCAGGCTCCACCGGCTTGATGGGTCCGCCGCTCTTCGTGCCCGCGATCAACTCGGTGTTGGTGAACGGCGGCATCACCACTGACACCTCGACGCCATGCGGCGCCATCTCGTCGGCCAGTGCGGCCGACAGCCCCACCACACCGAACTTGGCGCCCACGTAAGCGACTTGGCCTGGCACGGGGATCAGACCGGACAACGAGGCGATGTTGATGATGTGCCCACTTCGGCGCGCGATCATGTCGGGCAGTGCCAACTGGCAGCCGGTGAGCACGCCGTACAGGTTCACCTCGATCGAAGAGCGGATCGCCTGCTCGGACTGCTCGAGGAACGGGCCGATCGGCATGACGCCTGCGTTGTTGATCAGCACGTCGATATGCCCGCCGCCGTCCGTGCGGGCCTTGTCGAGGAACGTGGCGAAGGATTCCCGGTCGGTGACGTCGAGGGGATAGCCCGACACCTCGCCGAGATTGCTCAACCCGGCGACGGCTGATTCTCCCAGTGCCACGTCCCGGTCGCCGATGACCACGCGCGCGCCGCGCCCCAGCAGTGCCTTAGCGGTCGCAAAGCCGATGCCACGGGCGGCGCCGGTGATCGCGATGGTTTTGCCCCTGATGGTGTCCATGCGGCCAAACTTTACACGTGTCAAGTTTGTGCGGGAAGGGGTGCTGCCGCCGAACCACCTGCGCTTATTTCCATCCATCGTGAGCGAATCGCCGACTCTGGAATGCGGCCCGGCGATCGGCGTTAGACATTGAGGTGATGTCACAAGGCACACCCGCAGCCCTGAACCGGCTCCGCTTCGTCGCGGTCCGCCAGGATGACCCGCTGGCCGAGCCGCTGCTGGCCGAGCTGGCGGTCGAATACGCGACCCGATACGGCGGCACCGAGCGGGGTGTCTCGAGGTGGCTGCGCATGCACCCCGCCGAAGAGTTCGCACCACCCCACGGCGGGTTGGTGATCGGACTTCTCGGCGCGCATCCCGTTACCGGTGGCGGATTCCAACGGTTCGACGACAGCACCGCCGAGCTCAAGCGCATCTGGACCGACAGCAGGCACCGCCGCCAAGGCCACGCGAAGGCGCTGCTGGCCGAGCTGGAGACCCAGATCGCGGCCCGCGGTTACCGCCGCGTCTATCTGACGACGGGTGATCGACAGCCCGAAGCAGAGGCGCTGTACCTGTCATCCGGATACTCCCGACTGGCCGAGCCGCTGCCGGCCGAGGGCGAGGTCTACCCGATCGCATTCCAGAAGGTGCTCCCATGACCGTGCCGCTCTCCATCCTCGATCTCGCGCCGATTCCGCAGGGCTCCGATGCCGCAACGGCGCTACGCAACACCGTCGACCTCGCCCAGCACGCCGAGCAGTGGGGATACAAGCGCTACTGGATCGCCGAACATCATTTCGTCGCCGTTGCAAGCACATCGCCTGCCGTGCTGATCGGTCAGATCGTCGCCGCCACCGAACGGATCCGGGTGGGTGCCGCCGCGGTGCAACTGGGTCAAACCACTGCCGTCGCGGTGGTCGAGAGCTTCGGCATGCTCGACGCGTTCCATCCCGGGCGGATCGACCTCGGCGTTGGACGGTCCGGTCAGCGGCGCCGCGAGGCGCTCAAGGAAGGCGAATCGAAACCAAAGCCCAAGCCGCCCAAAGAATGGCGCGTCGTGGACGGTGTCGTCGTCCCGCCGCCGTTCGACTTGAGCGCCCTGATGCGCAACCCCCGGCTGCGGGCACGCATGTCGGTCCTCCAGCAGCCGCAGGCCCTCACGCCGGACTTCGACAAGCAGGTCGACGACATCCTCGAAATGCTCGCAGGCACTTATCACATCGACGGCGTCGACGCGCACGTTCTGCCCGGTGAGGGCTGCGGGCTGACGCCGTGGGTCTTCGGCAGCAGCAAGGGCCAAAGCGCTCAGGTGGCCGGCGCCCGCGGCCTGCCGTTCGTCGCGAGTTACCACATCACACCGGCGACCGCGCTGGACGCGATCGCCGCCTACCGGGCCGCGTTCCATCCGTCGGCCGCGCTATCCGAACCGTATGTGGTGGTGTCGGCCGATGTCGTGGTGGCCGACGACACCGCGACCGCGCAACATCTGGCGTCGAGCTATGGCCATTGGGTGTATTCGGTTCGGGCGGGTGATGGCGCGATCCCGTATCCGGATCCGGACAAGGTCGCCCCGCTGTCCGATGAGCAGCTCGAGGTCGTGAAAGACCGCACCGCAACACAATTCGTGGGTGACGCCGACGAAGTCGCCGACAAACTGGCCACCCTGCAGCGCGCCACGGAGGCCGACGAGCTCGTGGTCACCTCGGTCACCCACCGGCACGCCGACCGGCTCCGCAGTCACGAGTTGATCGCCAAGCGCTGGGGGATTTGACCGTTCGGGTAATCGGCGGCCTATAGGCTGGCGCGCAGGTGACACCGGGGGGTGGACTGTTTCGATCTCGCAGGCGACGGTGGGATGGCTGCTTCTGGCAGCCGCCGTGCTGACCTTCGTCGTGGGATTGGCGTCGCGGTCGTTCGTCGGGCGCAGGCGCAGCACAAGGGGGGTGCGGCGCCTCGTGCGCATCTTCCGGAAGACGGGCGTGGCGCGTGTGCTTTTCGGTCGCTTCGAGGATGACGTGCTCGACGACGACGAGCTCGACGCGATGATTTTGATGCCGACCGTTGTGGTGGCGTGCGGGCTGTGCCTGACCGCGATCTTCCTGCTCGGCTACGAGACCCTTGCCTGATAGACCACGCGGGTACTGCCGTCGGCCAACCGCGCAATGTCGGTGATCGCGTAGCTGTGATCGCCGGAGATGCCGTCGAACGACGACGCGCCTTCACCGACCAGCATCGGATGCACGGTGAGCCGCAACTCGTCGAGCAGCCCAGCGTTGATGAAGCTACGAACCGTCGTTGCGCCACCCACGACCTAGATATCGCCCCCGGGCTGATCCCGTAGCGCCGCGATCTCGTTGTCCCCCGCAAGCGGGAGGTGCCCCCAGTCCGACGCCGGCCTTGCTGCCGGCCAATCGAAGTCTCTCATCGTGCGGGTCAGCACGTAATGCGGTGTGCGATCCGCGAATTCGGCGTACCGCTTGGCTTCCGGCCGCAAACTCATCGCGGCGTCGCCCGCTCGACAGCTTTCTCGGCGGCCTCACGGATCGATCCCCGCCACACCGCCCCGTGCCCGGGCAGCAGCACTTCGGTGTCCAACATCGCCAGGGCCGCCAGGCTCCGCACACAACCCTCCTGGTCGTGATTGAACAGCTCAGGCAGTAACTGCGGGCCATCGCCCGCGAGCAGGGGGTGGCCGGTGACCAGGGCATCGCCGCTGACCAGTACGCCGTCGACGATGTAGGAGCAATGCCCGCCGGTGTGGCCGGGCGTGGGAATCGACATCGGTGTCCCCGGCAGCTGCGCCGCAATGTCCTCGGTCAGAGCCTGCGTGGTCGGGATGCCGTCGTGCCCCAACCCGCCCTTGCGCGAAATGGCCAGTGTCCACTTCAAGAACCGCGGCTGCCATAGGCGCGGCAGGACCTCAGCCGCCCCCGCCTGCTCCAGATACTCGCGCTTGGAGTGCCCCACCTCGGCGGCATGGCAATACACCGGTGTGCCATGGGTTTTCGCGAACCAGATTGCCGAACCGAAGTGGTCGACGTGCGCGTGCGTCAACAGGATCGCGCGCACATCGTCGACGCCGAACCCGAGCTGCCGCACCGACGCAAGCACATCGTCGCGGTGGCCAGGAAACCCGGCGTCGATCAGAAGAACGCCGTCGCCGTCAGTGACGAGCGTCCAGTTGACAAGGTCGGTCTGGGCGAAATGCACATGGTCGGTGATGGCCGTCAATGCTGGCGCCATCTCGCGAGTCTAAGCAGTGGAGTAGAAACGATCACGTGGCTAACCTCAAACCTGAACTGAAACTGGGATATAAGGCGTCGGCGGAGCAGTTCGCCCCGCGGGAACTCGTGGAGCTGGCTGTTGAGGCCGAGGCGCACGGCATGGACAGCGCGACGGTCAGCGATCATTTCCAGCCGTGGCGCCATGAGGGTGGTCACGCGCCGTGGTCGCTGGCGTGGATGGCGGCGGTCGGGGAGCGTACCGAGCGGCTGGTGCTGGGCACGTCGGTGCTGACCCCGACGTTCCGCTACAACCCGGCGGTCATCGCGCAGGCGTTCGCGACGATGGGGTGTCTGTATCCGGACCGGATCTTCTTGGGCGTGGGCACCGGTGAGGCGCTCAACGAGATCGCCACCGGCTACGAGGGGGAGTGGCCGGATTTCAAGGAGCGCTACGCGCGGCTGCGCGAGTCGGTCAGGTTGATGCGTGAGCTGTGGCTGGGTGACCGGGTGGATTTCGACGGCGAGTATTACCGCACCAAGGGCGCGTCGATTTACGACGTTCCCGAGGGCGGGGTGCCGATCTACATTGCCGCGGGCGGGCCGCAGGTAGCCAAGTACGCCGGCCGCGCCGGTGATGGGTTCATCTGCACCAGCGGCAAGGGCGAGGAGCTCTACAAGGACAAGCTGATTCCGGCGGTGAAAGAAGGCGCCGAGGCGGCCGGGCGCAACGCCGAGGACATCGACCGGATGATCGAGATCAAGATCTCGTATGACACCGATCCGGAGTTGGCTCTGGAGAACACCAGGTTCTGGGCGCCGTTGTCGCTGAGCGCCGAGCAGAAGCACTCCATTGATGACCCGATCGAGATGGAGAAGGCCGCCGACGCGTTGCCCATCGAGCAGGTCGCCAAGCGCTGGATCGTCGCCTCAGATCCCGATGAGGCCGTCGAGAAGGTGGGCCAGTACGTGACGTGGGGGCTGAACCATCTGGTGTTCCACGCCCCCGGCCACGATCAGCGCCGCTTCCTCGAACTCTTCCAAAAGGATCTGGAGCCGAGACTTCGGCGGCTCGGCTGATACGAATGCTCGCGACCGCGCTAGCCGCGGTCGCGATGGCGGTCTCGCTTTTGGGGCTGGTGGCGCGTTACCTGCCGGTCGACGGTCATGTTGTTCTGGGCCTCGCGGCAGCATCGCCATACCTGATGGCAGTCGGTCCCGTCGGGATGCTGCTGTTCGGACTGGCCCAGAGATGGGTGCTCTCGCTGCTCGCCGCGTGCCTGTGCGTGGTGCTGGTGGGCGTTCAGGCGCCCCGGTACCTTGGGCCGGAAACAGTCGCGGTGCCGGCCGCAACCGTCCGGGTGATGACCGCGAATCTCGGTATGGGACAAGCAGATTCGGGCGCCCTCGCCGCGTTGGCGAGCGAGTCGGCGGACGTGCTGGTCGTGCAGGAGATGACGCAGGAGGCGGCGGCCGGGCTGTCTTCGGCCGGACTCGATGACGTATTTGCACACCGGGTGATCGACCCGCGTCCACTGGCGTCTGGGATCGGGGTGTGGAGTCGCTACCCGATCGTGGAGTCGGGTGGCCAGGAGGGGTATTCGCTGCCACTGCTGTGGGCGCGCCTGGCGGTGCCGGGCGTGGTTGCCGATCCGACCGTGGTGGCCGTGCATCTGGCCGCACCGTGGCCGCAGCCCATCGAGGACTGGCGTCGCGACATCGCGCGGTTCGCCGTCACACTGCGAGAACTGGCTGACAACGCGGGCGCAGGCGCAGTGATCGCGGCGGGCGATCTGAATGCCACCATCGACATGGTGCCGTTCCGGCGGCTGCTGAACGAGGGCTACCGGGATGCCGCTGAGCAGGCGGGCGCCGGCTTGACACGCACCTACCCGAACGGGCGCTGGCGCCCGCCAATGCTCGGAATCGACCATGTCCTGGTGTACGGGTCCGCGGCGACGTCGGCGCGAACGGTCGCGCTTCCGGGTTCCGACCATCGCGGCCTGGTCGCCACCGTAGACGTCCCAGTCGACCCGACCGCGAGCTGACGGTGCCCTAGGCTTTCAGGCGTGCCAGTGGTACGCGCGATCTACGTCGCCTCCCCCGAGGGTGACACCGGTAAGTCGACGATCGCGCTCGGCATCCTGCACCGGCTGACGGCCACCGTCGCCAAAGTCGGTGTGTTCCGCCCGATCACCCGGGTGGGCGAGGACCGTGACTACATCCTGGAGCTGCTGCTCGCGCACACCACCGCGGGTCTGCCCTACGACCAGTGTGTAGGGGTCAGCTACCAGCAATTGCATGACGATCCCGACGCGGCGCTGGCCGATATCGTCGACCGGTTCCATCAGGTGGCCGACCAGTGCGATGCCGTATTGGTCGTCGGCAGCGACTACACCGACGTCGCCGCGCCGAGCGAGCTGTCGATGAACGCCCGCATCGCCGCCAATCTCGGTGCGCCGGTGGTGCTGGCGGTGAAGGCCAAGGGCCGCACCCCCGACCAGGTCGCCCAGGTGGTCGACGTGTGCCTGGCCGAGGTGGCGGCCCAGCACGCGCACACCGCAGCGGTCGTGGCCAACCGGTGCGAGCCGTCGCAGATGGCCGCGGTCGCCAAGGCGTTGGAGTCGTTCGCGCCGAAGACGTACGTGCTGCCCGAGGAGCCGCTGTTGGTGGCGCCGTCGGTGGCCGAGCTGCAGGCAGCCGTCGACGGCACGGTGCTGCGGGGTGATTCGGCGTTGCTTACTCGTGAGGTGATGGACGTGCTGGTGGCCGGCATGACGGCTGAGCACGTGCTTGAGCGCCTGACCGAAGGCGTCGCCGTCATCACTCCCGGTGACCGCTCGGACGTCGTCCTCGCCGTCGTGAGCGCCCATGCGGCCGAGGGCTTTCCGTCGCTGTCGTGCATCATTCTCAACGGTGGCCTCAAGCTGCATCCGTCGATCGCGTCACTGGTGTCCGGGCTTGGCCTGCGGCTGCCCATCATCGAAACTCCGTACGGGACGTTCGAAACGGCCAGCCGAGTCGCGGCGGCACGCGGGCGGGTAACCGTGAAGTCACAGCGCAAGATCGACACCGCGCTGGCACTGATGGAAACCCACGTCGACACCGCGGATCTGCTTGCGCAGCTGGTTATTCCGATCCCGACGGTGGTCACCCCGGAGATGTTCACCTACCAGCTGTTGGATCGGGCGCGGGAAGACCGCAGACACATTGTGCTGCCAGAAGGTGATGACGACCGCATCCTGCAGGCGGCCGGCCGCCTACTGCAACGCGGTGTCGCCGAGCTGACCATCCTGGGTGACGAAGCTCAGATCCGGCCGCGCGCCGCGGAACTCGGAGTCGACCTGTCGGCGGCAGCCGTGCTCAACCCGCAGACCAGCGACCTGTGCGACAAATTCGCCGAACAATACGCCGAGTTGCGCAAGCACAAGGGCGTCACCGTCGAGCAGGCTCGCGAAATCATCCATGACGTTTCCTATTTCGGGACCATGCTGGTGCACAACGACATGGTCGATGGCATGGTGTCGGGTGCACGGCATACCACCGCGCACACGGTTCGTCCTTCGTTCGAGATCATCAAGACGCTGCCCGACGTCTCCACCGTTTCCAGCATCTTCCTGATGTGCCTGGCCGACCGTGTGCTGGCCTACGGCGACTGCGCGATCGTTCCCGATCCCACCTCCGAGCAGCTCGCCGACATCGCGATCTCCTCTGCGCGCACCGCAGCCCAGTTCGGCATCGACCCGCGGGTGGCCATGCTGTCGTATTCGACCGGCACGTCGGGCACAGGCGCGGACGTCGACAAGGTAAGGGCGGCAACAGAATTAGTCCGCGAGCGGCAGCCGGATCTGCTTGTCGAAGGACCCATTCAGTACGACGCCGCGGTGGAGCCATCGGTGGCCAAGACCAAGATGCCAGAGTCCAAGGTCGCAGGGCGAGCGACGGTGCTGATCTTCCCCGACCTCAACACCGGCAACAACACGTACAAGGCCGTGCAGCGCAGTGCAGGCGCGATCGCAATCGGTCCGGTGCTGCAGGGCCTGAAGAAGCCAGTCAACGATCTGTCACGGGGGGCACTGGTCGAGGACATCGTCAACACCGTCGCGATCACCGCCATTCAGGCGCAGGGCAGATGACCCGCCGCGTCTTGGTTCTGAACTCCGGTTCGTCGACCCTGAAATACGCGGTAGTCGAACCGGATTCAGCCAACATGGTTGCCGATGGGACGGTGGAGAGGATCGGCGACAGCGAGGTCCCTGACCACACCGCGGCGCTTCGGGTGGTGTTCGACGCGTTGACGGACGACATGGCCGGATTGGTCGCGGTCGGGCACAGGGTCGTACACGGCGGCCCCGACTTGTATCAGCCGACGCTGGTGGACGACGCGCTGATCGCAAAGCTCGACGAACTGTCGCCCCTTGCACCGCTGCATAATCCGCCTGCGGTGCTCGGTATCGCCGTCGCACGCAAGGCGCTGCCCGATCTGCCGCACATCGCCGTTTTCGACACCGCGTTCTTCCACGACCTTCCGCCCGCGGCGTCGACGTATGCCATCGACAGGGACATCGCCGCGCAGTGGCATATCCGGCGCTACGGATTTCACGGCACCTCACATCAGTACGTCAGCGAGCAGGCGGCGGCGTTCTTGGACGTGCCGCTGGCGTCGCTGAGCCAGATCGTGCTGCACCTCGGTAATGGCGCGTCGGCATCGGCGATCGTCGGTGGACGGCCGCTGGACACCTCGATGGGCTTGACACCGATGGAGGGCCTGGTGATGGGCACCCGCTCCGGCGACGTGGACCCCGGCGTGATCACCTACCTGTGGCGTACCGCCAAGATGAGCGTCGAAGACATCGAGTCAATGCTCAACCGCAATGCCGGTGTTCGTGGTCTCGGCGGTGAGATCGATTTCCGGGTGTTGCATCAGCGGATCGAATCCGGCGATGAGGCAGCGCAATTGGCTTACGACGTGTACATCCACCGGCTACGCAAGTACATCGGCGCGTACCTTGCGCTGCTGGGCTCCGCCGATGTGATCACGTTCACCGCCGGAGTGGGCGAGAACGACGCAGCCGTGCGACGCGACGCGCTCTCCGGCATGACGGCGTTGGGCATCGAGGTTGACGAGCATCTCAACGCCAGTCCAGCCAAGGCTGCGCGCCGCATTTCGGCCGACCAGTCCCCGACGACAGTGCTCGTGATCCCCACCAACGAAGAGCTGGCCATTGCCCGCGCATGCACGCAGGTAGTCGCTTAGGTCGCCGAGTGTGCGTCCACACCGCCGAGTGTGCGCTGACTGCGCTGTTTCACGCAGTTCTCCACGGCGAGCGCACAGCGAATGCGGTGAGTACACGGTCAGCTCCATTCGCCTGGGGATAACTGGCAAGACGCGACTCAGGCCGTCCGTTGCGCACGGCATCGTGAGCGGTATGGGGTATTTGGAGCAACCATTCATCGGTAGTGAGGCGCTTGCTGCCGGCACGGTGAACTGGCATCAACTGCGGACGCGATACTGCGCACTGTTCCCGGATGTGTACGTTTCGCGACTAGCCCGGCCGTCGCTTCAGCAACGGATCGCCGCAGCATGGCTTTGGTCGCGGCGACAGGCAACCATTGCCGGGCTTGCCGCGGCCGCATTGCACGGTTCCAAGTGGATTGACGCCGACATACCGGTGGAGCTCGTCCACGCCAATGCGCGGCCACCGAAGGGCATCATCACCCGCCGCGACACTCTGGTGGATGACGAGGTCCTGATTCTCGACGGCCGTCCCGTCACCACACCTGAGCGCACCGCATTCGACATCGGCAGGCGCGGTTCAGTCATGTCCGCAGTTGCGCGGCTTGACGCGCTAGCCAACGCCACGGGGTTGAAGACCGATGACGTCGAGCGAATCGCCGGTAATCACAGAGGTGCTCGCGGGCTGCGGCATTTGGAGACGGTACTGGAACTCGTCGACGGCGGCTCCCAATCTCCGAAGGAGAGCCAGGTTCGGCTGTGGCTCGTCGAGGCCGGGTTCCCGCGCCCGCAGACCCAGATCCCCGTGTTCGGTCCGGACGGTGTGCCGTTCGCCTTCCTTGATCTGGGGTGGGAGGAGTGGATGCTTGGGGTTGAGTATGAAGGCGAGCACCATCGCGCCAACCGGTTTCAGGTCGCCAGCGATATCCATCGACTCGAGAAGGTGCAGCAACTCTGGCGTGTCGTTCGTGTCACGGCCGAAGATCGTCGCATCGGTGTTATCCGGCGAGTCCACCGCGCCGTGGAGGCGCAGGGCTTTGAGTGTCCATGCTACTTATCGAAAGAGTGCTGACAAAGCCGAGTGTGCACCTACTGCAGCGAGCGGGCGTCCACTGTTCGGATGCCCGAAATAGTATGCGGTGAAGGCACACTCGAGGCCGTCAGTGCACACTCGACGCGGTAGGCGCACGCTCGGACGCCTAAACGTCAGAAGGTGCTTGTCGGCCGGACGCTGTTGGCGAGGTCGACCAGCGCGTAGCGGTGCGCCTGTGTGGGCGCGACCCGCGCGAGGCTGCGCAGCGACGCCTCGACGCCGAGCTGCAGGCCGTGCTCTGTGAACGGGAAGCCAAGGATGTGGTTGGTGCTGGCGGTGTGGTCGGCCAACCAGTCCATCGCGGTGCCCAGCACCAGCGCGCGGATCTGCAGCACCCGTGGCTCGGTGTCGGGCAGGATCTCCACGCGGCGGGCGGCATCGCGAATGTGCTGCTCGGTCACCTCGGAGGTGGACCGCCCGGACAACAACGTCACCGCGCTCGTCAGGCGTGCGGTGGTGAAATGTCGTGAGGTCGCGGGCACTTCGTCGAGGGTGTGCACTGCGCCGTCACGGTCGCCCTCGGCCGACTGCCAGCGCGCGAGGCCGAAGCCCGCCGAGATCACGCCGTTGTCGCAGCACCACACCGTCCTGTAGAACTTGCGGTCATCGGAGTTGCCCGCCAGCTCGGCCGTCGCGGCCAGCGCAAGCTTCGGCGCCAGCTCACCGGGCACAGTGTCAAGCACTTCGGTGAAATGCTTTGTGGCTGAATCGTAGTCGGCGGTCAGCATCTCCGATACTGCGCGGAACCACACCAGCCGCCAACGCCAGCCGACCCGTCCTGCGAGATCGTCGAGCTTTCGGGTGGCCTTGGCGACATCACCGAGATCCAGCAGCGCGCGGACCTCCATCAACGGCAACTCCACCGACTCCGACAGGTCTATGCCCTCCGAGTCCAGTGCGCCGTGACGTGCCGCGCGCAGCTGGTCCAGCGTCTGCACCGGCTGGCTCAATACGCTCGCCGACAACACCGCCGCGCCGACATCGGCGGGGTCGACCAGCGGCACCGGTAGCGCGTTGACAATCTCCTGCGCGGTTAACTTCTCCGAATGCACCTGGCCGTCGAGGTATACG
>NZ_DASSCY010000227.1:0-9732 GCF_035697385.1 Mycobacterium sp.
GCCTCACCGACTGGGCCGCAGATCTCGACGCGGCGGCAGGCCGCGCAGTCAGCGCCGAACCTGGCGCCGGTGCCGCAGGCGGGATCGGCGCAGCGCTGATGGCGCTGGGCGGCAGGCGCGAATCCGGGGCGTCGATCATCGCCGAACACACCGGGCTGGCCGATGATGTGGCCGCCGCCGAACTGATCATCACCGGCGAGGGCCGGTTCGACGACCAGTCGCTGCACGGCAAGGTGGTCAGCGCACTCGCAGGCGCGGCGCGCTCGCGGCACATACCTGTGCTGGTGATGGCCGGTCAGGTCACGCTCGACCCGGCCGCGCTTGACGTGGCGGGAATCACGGCGGCGCATTCGATCGCCGACCACGCCGGGTCGGTGCAGCTGGCCATCGACGACGCCGAAAACCAGCTGGCTGGGCTGTCGCAGCGGACCGCCGCGGGCTGGGGACAAACTCGGGAATAGCGGCGAAACAAGGTACCGTTGAGACAGTTGGCCCCACACGATGAGGCACTAAGGGAGACGCAATGACTGTTCAGGACCAGACGGCGACCAGCACCGCCACCCACGGCGCAACCCTCACGGACGCCGCGGCCGCGAAGGCGAAGGCGCTGCTGGACCAGGAGGGCCGTGACGACCTGGCCCTGCGCATCGCCGTCCAGCCGGGCGGGTGCGCCGGGCTGCGCTACAACCTGTTCTTCGACGATCGGTCCCTCGACGGCGACCTGATCGCCGAGTTCGGCGGCGTCACGTTGACGGTGGATCGGATGAGCGCCCCCTACATCCAGGGCGCGACGATCGACTTCGTCGACACGATCGAGAAGCAGGGTTTCACGATCGACAACCCCAACGCCACGGGCTCGTGCGCCTGCGGCGATTCGTTCAACTGATTCAGTACTGACCAGCGGTTCGCGGCAGGTACGAGCAGACCAGGATCTCGTTGTCCTGGGCGAGCAACTGGGCCACGGCCTGTTCCTCGCTCTCACCCCGCGAACTGCTGGCAGGAACCACATTCATGGTGAACAGCACCTGCGCCTGATGGGGTGAGGTGTGCACCATCTTGTCGATTGAGGTCACCTCGGCCTGGCTGTACTGCTTGCGAAACGCGTCGCTGCTCAGGCCGGCCAGCGCGAGATCCGAGCGGCGTTCCTTGACGGCGTCGAACAGCCCGCACAGCGTGTGGCGGGCCACGGTCTCGTCGTCGCCGTTGGTCATCGCGTCGAGGTACTCCTGGATGGCCGCCTTGGCCGACGCCTCGGTCAGCGTGCCTGTGGCCGTCGAATCGTCACGACCGGCGGCCAGCACGATCGCGGCCACAAGTCCGGCGATCACCGCAAGCGCCGCCACCGCACCGGCGACAAGTCGCCACCGCCGCTTTTTCGGATATTGCACCGGTGGCGGCAGCATGCCCGGATATGCCGACGGCACATTGTCCGGATAAGGATAAATTTGCGGGCCGACCGGTCCAGCGCCGTATTCGGGCGGGTACGGACCAGCCATATATTTGCTCCCCCAAAGTTAGGCTCGGAATTTGCGTGTCTACAGTGACCGGACGGGCACTTGTAGGCAGGTTAGCGCACCGGCCGCAGGTGTCCTCGTGAGTAACATTATCTAGGCGGCTTAACAATATGAAGGGTGACGTTTCGTGACCATTGCGGTGACCGGATCAATTGCCACCGACCATTTGATGCGATTCCCGGGCCTGTTCTCCGAACAGCTCTTACCCGATCACCTACAAAAGGTGTCGCTGAGCTTCCTGGTCGACGATTTGGTCGTGCATCGCGGCGGCGTGGCCGGCAACATGGCCTTCGCAATCGGCGTACTCGGCGGTGAGGTCGCGCTCGTCGGCGCCGTCGGCAAGGACTTCGACGACTACCGCAACTGGCTGGAGTCCGCCGGCGTGGACACCGAAAGCGTGCTCGTGTCCGACAGCGCGTACACCGCGCGGTTCGTCTGCACCACCGATCAGGCCATGGCGCAGATCGCGTCCTTCTATCCAGGTGCCATGTCGGAGGCGCGCAACATCTCCCTCGCCGATCTCGTCCAGCGCACCGGCACACCGGAATTGGTGATCATCGGCGCCAACGACCCGGAGGCGATGTTCCTGCACACCGAGGAGTGCCGCAAGCTCGGATTGGCGTTCGCCGCCGACCCGTCCCAACAGTTGGCCCGGCTCTCCGGCGAGGAGATCCGCCGGCTCATCGACGGCGCCGCCTATCTGTTCACCAACGATTACGAGTGGGACCTGTTGCTGCAGAAGAGTGGTTGGAGCGAAGCGCAGGTGATGAGCCAGGTCGGGCTGCGCGTCACCACGCTGGGCCCCAAGGGCGTCGACCTGGTCTCCTCGGACGGCACCTTCATCCACGTCGACGTCGTCCCGGAGAAGCATCAAGCCGACCCGACCGGCATCGGCGACGCATTCCGCGCCGGATTCCTCACCGGCCGCAGCGCCGGCCTGAGCCTGGAACGGTCGGCTCAATTGGCGTCGCTGGTGGCCGTGTTGGTGTTCGAAGCGCCGGGACCCCAGGAGTGGGCCTGGGACCGCGATGAGGCCGTGGCGCGGCTGACCGACGCCTACGGCGCGGAGGTTGGCGAAGAGATCGCCAAGGCGCTCGCCTAAAGCTGAACGGGGTAGGTCGGCTCGCTGATCTGCGGGGTGACGCTTTGCTCGACGAAAATCGCGTGCCACAGCATGAAGATCAGGATGGTCCACAGCCGGCGGCTGTGATCGCTTGCGCCGCTGCGGTGTTCGTCGAGCATTGTCCGCACCGCAGCGGCATCCACAAGATCACCGGTCTGTGAGCTGGCGACCAACGCGTACGCCCAGTCGAGTAGTTCACCCGCCCGCAGCCAGTGCCGGATCGGCACAGGGAAGCCGAGCTTCGGCCGGTTGAGCACATGCGCGGGCACCACGGGCTCCAGCGCCCGCCGCAGCGCGAATTTCGTGGTGGCCCTGGTGATCTTCTGCTCCAGAGGCAACCGCGACGCCACCGCGAACACTTCCGGGTCCAAGAACGGAACGCGCAGCTCGAGCGAATTGGCCATCGTCATCTTGTCGGCCTTGACCAGGATGTCGCCACGCAGCCAGGTGAACAGGTCGATGTGTTGCATGCGGGCAACCGGGTCCCAGCCCTGCGAGGCGGCATAAACGGGCGCTGTGACGTCAGTATGGGTCCAGTCCTGGCGGAAGCCGGGCAGCACCGCCTGCAGCTGTTCGTCGGAGAAGCTGCGTGCATTGCCGTAGTAGCGCTCTTCGAGCGTGAGCGATCCGCGATGCAGCAGGCTCTTTCCGCGCATCCCCTCGGGCAGCGGCTTACTCGCCTTGCCGAGCGATCGGCGCACCGGGCGGGGCAGATAATCAAAAGGCCGCAGTGACAAGGGTTCCCGGTAGATGGTGTAGCCACCGAACAGCTCGTCGGCGCCCTCGCCGGAGAGCACCACTTTGACGTGTTTACGGGCCTCGCGCGCGATGAAGAACAGCGGCACCAGCGCGGGGTCGGCCACCGGTTCGTCCAGATACCAGACGATTTCGGGCAGCGCGGCGACGAACTCTGCCTGATTGACCACCTTCGTCACGTGCCTGGCGCCGATCGCCTCGGCCGAGGCGACCGCAACGTCGACCTCGGAGAAGCCCTCGCGCTCGAAACCGGTGGTGAACGTGATCAACCGAGGGTTGTGCCGCATGGCCAACGCGGCGATCGCGGTCGAATCGATGCCGCCGGACAGGAACGCGCCGACGGTGACGTCGGCCCGCATGTGCTTGGCAACCGAATCCTCCAGCACCGCGGTGATCTCGTCGTAGCGGGCCTGCTCGTTGCCATTCACGAACGGCTTGGCGGACAAGCGCGGAGTGAAGTACCTGGCCACCTCGGGCGGCTTGCCTGGCCGCACGCGGGCGTAGCTGCCCGATTCCAGCCTGCGCACGCCACGGTGCAGGGTCTCCGGCTCCGGCACGTACTGCAGCACCGTGTAGTGCTGCACGGCACGGCGGTCCAGCGCGACATCGATGCCGATGGTGTCGCCAAGCTCGAGCAGGCACTTCTTCTCGCTGCCCACCGCGGTGCCACCAGGGCCGGTCGCCATGAACAGCGGCTTGATACCGAAAGGATCACGCGCACAGAACAATTCATGCTCGGCCGTGTCCCACAGTGCGAACGCGAACATGCCGCGCAGCCGGGTCAGCGCGTTGGTGCCCCAGTGGTGGTAGGCGGCGATGATCGCCTCGCCGTCACCGTCGGTGGCGAAGACGGCGCCGTGCGTGGCGCCCAGCTCCTCGCGCAGCTCGAGGTAGTTGTATATCTCGCCGTTGAACACCAGCACATAGCGGTCGGGGGCCTCGGGCGGACCCCAGCGCAACGGCTGGTGGCTATGCGCGATGTCGATGATCGACAGCCGGTTGAAGCCGAGCACGACCTGTTCGTCGGACCACGTGCCCGGTTCGTCCGGGCCGCGGTGCCGCATCAGGTGCGAGGCGCCCGATACCGCGTCGACGAGGTCGCCGCCGATGTCGGCGGACGGGTCACGCAGGAGGGCCAGCAGTCCGCACACCGCGCCAGTATGCCGAATCACCGAGGTGTGTCGAGACCGGCATCCGGCGGTGGTCTACGCTGCGTAGTATTCGCCTGCTTCTACTGACTTCTAGGAGGCTCCAGCGTGACACCTCGCGGGTTTCGGGTGGTGGCTCGGAGGGTGGCGCTGCCAGTCCTGCTCGGCGTCGTGGCGATGCTGCTCAGCGGGTGTAGCTGGTCGGAGGTGCTGGGCCTCGGCTGGCCCGAGGGCATCACGCCAGAAGGCCATCTCAACCGTGAGCTGTGGATCGGCTCGGTCATCGCGTCCCTCGTGGTCGGTGTGATCGTGTGGGCCCTGATCTTCTGGACGTCGGCGTTTCACCGGCACAAGAAGACCGACACGGAGCTGCCCCGCCAGTTCGGCTACAACATGCCGCTGGAGCTCGTGCTGACCGTGGTGCCGTTCCTGATCATCTCGGTGCTCTTCTACTTCACCGTCGTTGTGCAGGAGCGGATGCTGCACGAGGAGCCGAATCCCGAGGTCGTCATCGACGTCACCGCGTTCCAGTGGAACTGGAAGTTCGGCTACCAGAAGGTGAACTTCACCGACGGGACGTTCAGCTACGACGGCGCCGACCCCGAACGCAAGGCCGCGGTCGCCTCCAAGCCCGAGGGCACCGACGAGCACGGCGAGGAGCGGATTGGCGCCATCGCGGGCAAGAACCCCGAGGACCGTACGTACCTGAACTTCGACAAGATCGAGACGCTGGGCTCGTCCACCGAGATTCCTATCCTCGTGGTGCCTTCCGGCAAGCGCATCGAATTCCAGATCGCCTCTGCTGACGTCATCCATGGTTTCTGGGTGCCGGAGTTCCTGTTCAAGCGCGACGTGATGCCGGATCCGAAAGCGAACAACTCCGACAACACCTTCCAGATCAGCGAAATCCTGAAGACCGGAGCGTTCGTCGGGCGTTGCACGGAGATGTGCGGCACGTACCACTCGATGATGAACTTCGAGCTGCGAGTGGTGGCGCCCAACGACTTCAAGGCGTATCTGGACCAGCGCATCGCAGGCAAGACCAACGCCGAGGCGTTGCAGGCCATCAACCAGCCGCCGACGGCCGTCACCACCAAGCCGTTCGACACCCGGCGCGGCGAAGGGGCACCCGAGGTGCCTCAGGCGAGCAAGTAGGGGACACCGCATGCACATCGAAGCCAGGCTGTTCGAGTTCCTGACCGCGTTCTTCGTGCTCTCGGCGGTGGTGTACGCCGTGCTGACCGCGATGTTCCAGTACGGCGGCGTCGAGTGGGCCGGTGTCACCGCGCTGGTGCTGACCTCGGGCCTGACGCTGATCACCGGAACGTTCTTCCGGTTCGTGGCCAGGCGCCTCGACACGCGGCCCGAGGACTATGAGGACGCCGAGATCAGCGACGGCGCAGGTGAGCTTGGTTTCTACAGCCCGCACAGCTGGTGGCCGGTGATGATCGCGCTGTCGGCGTCCGTCACCGCCGTCGGTGTCGCGTTGTGGCTGCCCTGGTTGATCGTGGCGGGCGGATGCTTCGTCCTGGCGACCGCGGCCGGCCTGGTATTCGAGTACTACACCGGCCCCGAAAAGCACTGAGTCCCCTACCGGCGGTGGGGGACAAGGTCACAATCGGGTCATTTCTTGCCCCGCAAACCGCGCCGCGAGATTCATCCGGATCGCCCGGTTCGGTAGTGTTGCCGAGGCAGTATTCGCGACAAGGATAGGCGTAGATGAGCGGGCCGAACCCCCCAGGGCCGGATTCTGAAGGGTCGGACATCCCAGGTCAGGAGCCGGGCAGCCAACCCACTTCTGACCAGCCCTCCCAAGGCGTCAGCGGCGGGCCGTCGACAGGCGACCTCGGCGACACCGAGGTCCACTCGCAGGCCTATTCAGCGCCGGAATCCGAGCAGTTCACCAGTGGCCCGTACGTGCCAGCCGATGCGGCGCTGTACGACTACGACAGCTACGAACCGTCCGCCGAGTTGGTCGAGCCTGCGCCGCCGCCGCGCTGGCCATGGGTGGTGGGCGTGGCGGCCATCGTCGCCGCCATCGCCCTTGTCGCCTCCGTGTCGGTGTTGGTCACCCGCACCGACACCAGCAACCTGGCGGATCCACAGACCACGACCACCGCGCCGCCGGTGCAGGACGCGATCACCACGACGACCCCGCCACCGCCGCCTCCGCCGCCACCCACGGAGGAGCCGCCACCACCACCGCCGGAGACCGTGACCGTCACTCAGGAGCCACCGCCACCTCCTCCGCCGGCACCTACCGAGGTGCCGCCGCCACCGCCTCCGGCGACCACGGAGGCACCGCCTCCGCCGCCCCCGACCACGACCCGCTCGGGCCCGCGTCAGGTCACCTATTCGGTGACCGGGACCAAGGCGCCCGGTGACATCATCACCGTCACCTACATCGACGCGTCCGGGCGCAGTCGCACGCAGCGCAACGTCTACATTCCGTGGTCGCTGACGGTGACGCCGATCTCGCAGTCCGAAGTCGGGTCGGTGCAGGCCTCGAGCCTGTTCTTGGTGAGCAGGCTCAACTGCTCGATCACCACCAGCGATGGCACGGTGTTGTCGTCGAACACCAACAACGCCGCACAGACCAGCTGCTGATGGCGTACACCACTGATACCGCGGGCGAACTGGACCGCGTCGACCGCATTCTTCTCGGCGCATGCGCGGCGATCTGGCTAGCCGCGCTGGGCGCAGGGGTCGCCGCCGTGGTGGCACTTGTCGATCTGGGCGGCGGCCGCCCCGAGTCCTCTGGTGACTCGGACACACCGTGGCTGCTGTACACCGTCATCGGCGTTTCGGCGATGGTGATCGTCGGGGCGGTACCGCTACTGTTGCGTGCTCGGCGAACGGCATTGGCCGATTCACCGCCGCCTGCGCGTCCCGCCGTCGCGCAAGCTGCGGCGCAGCCGGCTGTACGCGGTACCGAGGCGCCCACCCATAAGCTACGGGTTCCCGGCACCGCATCCGAGCCGGTCACCTCACGGCCGGGCTACCCGGTTGCGCGGGCCGTCAGCGCGCCTGCCGCGGATCCATCCGTCGCGGTCGTCGATCAGCTGTGGTTGCGCTGCGCGGTCGTGATCGCGTGCGCGATCGGCATCGCCGTTGTGGCCGTCGGCCTGGCCACCTACTTGATGGCTGTCGACAGCACCGCCGCCGCCTGGGTTTTCTACGTTCTGGCGGGCGTGATCACGCTGGGCATGCCCGCCATCCCGTGGTTCTACTTGCGTCAACTGCGCGACCTGCTGGACAAGCCCGCCGCTTAGTCGCCACCGGGTTCTAGTGGTGCCCGTTCGTCTCGCCGTCTGACGAGCCGTTGCGCTCCTGGTGCTCGCGCAATGCGGTGAGCACCTTGCGCTCTTGGGCATGCGAGGCCTCGCTCAGCGCCTCGTGCTCGTCGATGGGGTCGGCGAACAGGAAACTGCCCGAGCCAGGTTCGCCCGCCGAGCCGAGCTTGTTCATCCGCTTCGGCAGCGCGGCACCCTGGTACTCCAGCGGGATCGGGTGGCCGTGCTCGTCGACCGGACCCAGCGGCTGATGCAGCTCGATGTAGGCGCCGTGCGGCAGCCGCTTGATGATGCCCGTTTCGATGCCGTGCTCCAGCACCGCCCGGTCGCTGCGCTGCAGGCCGATGCACCACCGGTAAGCGATGTAGTAAACGATCGCAGGCAGCACTACCATGCCGATGCGGCCGATCCAGGTGGTCGCATTCAGCGAGATGTCGAACTTGAAGGCGATGACGTCGTTCATCGCCGCCAGCGTCAGCACCATGTAGAACGCGATCGCCATCGCGCCAATTGCGGTGCGCACCGGGGCATCTCGCGGGCGCTGCAGCAGATTGTGGTGGGCGTCGTCGCCGGTGAACTTCTTCTCGATCCACGGCCACAGGGGCAGCAGCATGAACACCAGGCCCATGATGAGCGCGACGCCGACCGCTGCCGGGATGGTGTGCCCGAAGGGGTAGAACTCCCACGCCGGCCAGATCCGGGCCAGGCCCTCGGTCCACATCATGTAGAAGTCGGGCTGGCTGCCCGCCGAGACCTGCGACGGTTTGTAGGGCCCCAACTGCCAGATCGGATTGATCTGCAGCAGACCGCCCATCAGGCCGAGGATGCCGGTCAGTATCGCGAAGAAGGCGCCCGACTTGACAGCGAATACCGGCAGGACGCGCACACCGACGACGTTGTGTTCGGTGCGGCCGGGGCCGGGGAACTGGGTGTGCTTCTGGAACCACAGCAGCGCCAGGTGAACACCGATGAGCGCCAGGATGATCCCGGGCAGCAGCAGGATGTGCAGCGCGTACAGCCGCGGAATCAGGATCTCTCCGGGGAAGTCACCGCCGAACAGGGCCCAGTGCAGCCAGGTGCCGATCACCGGCATGCCCAATGTGATGGACGACAGCGCGGCCCGCAGCCCGATGCCGGACAGCAGGTCGTCGGGCAGCGAATAACCGAAGTAGCCTTCGAACATCGCCAGAATCAGCAGCAAGGAGCCGATCACCCAGTTCACTTCGCGCGGCCGGCGGAACGCGCCGGTGAAGAAGATGCGAGCCAGGTGCACCATGATCGACGCGGCGAACATCAGCGCGGCCCAGTGGTGGATCTGCCGGACGAACAGGCCGCCGCGGACTTCGAAGGTGATCTCCAGCGCGGACTCGTACGCCCGCGACATTTGCACGCCCCGAAGCGGTTGGTACACACCGTCGTAGGTGACGTGGGCCATCGAAGGGTCGAAGAACAGCGTCAACCACACGCCGGTGATCAGCAGCACGATGAAGCTGTACAAGGCGATCTCGCCCAGCAGGAACGACCAGTGGGTGGGGAACACTTTGTTGAGCTGTCGACGTACCGCCGCGGACGGGTGGTAGCGCGAGTCGATGGCTTCGCCTTGGCTCGCTGCGATCTCAGCCAAATTGGGCTTTGGCAGTTTCGGACTCATGAGCGCCGCTCCCAGAATGCCGGTCCGACGGGTTCGGCAAAGTCGCCGTTGGCGACCAGATACCCGTCCTGGTCAATGGTGATGGGCAGCTGCGCGAGGGCTCGTGCAGCCGGACCGAATATGGGCTTCGCGAAGTGCAACGCGTCGAACTGCGACTGGTGGCACGGGCAAAGGATTCGATAGGTCTGTTGCTCGTAAAGCGAAGAGGGACAACCCAAATGCTAGCACACCTTGGTGAATGCGAAAA
>NZ_DASSCY010000228.1:0-3025 GCF_035697385.1 Mycobacterium sp.
CAGCCCGATGGGCATGCCACTGCATCCGTCGCGGCGCACCGCGGTCGTCGAGTGGGCACAGCGCACCGACGGGTACGTGCTCGATGACGACTACGACGGAGAGTTCCGCTACGACCGCCAACCGGTCGGCGCCCTCCAGGCGCTGTGTCCCGACCGGATCGTCTACCTGGGGTCGACAAGCAAGAGCCTGTCCCAGACGCTGCGGCTGGGCTGGATGGTGGTGCCGGACAGCCTGATGGACCCGGTGCTCGCCGCCGCGGGCGGAGCCCAGTTCTACGTCGACGCCATCGCGCAGCTGACCATGGCGGACTTCATCGTCAGCGGCCAGTACGACCGCCACATCCGAAAGATGCGGACACGCTACCGACGTCGGCGCGACGTGCTGGTCGAGGCGCTGGCCGGTTTCGAGGTGGGCATCAGCGGGCTGTCGGCGGGCGTGAACATGCTGCTCACCCTGCCCGAGGGGACCGAGCATGCGGTGCTGCGTCGGGCCGGCGAGGCCGGAATCGCGCTGAGCGGTCTGTCGGTGATGCGCCACCCGCTCGCCAGTTCGCAGATACCGCATCGCGACGGGATCATCGTCGGGTTCGCGGCGCCGGCCGAGCATGCGTTCGCAGCGGCTGTGGACGCATTGTGTGATGTGCTGACGGACAGCGGGCTGGCGTCGTAGCGTCCGACCATGAGTCCTGAGCGCCGCCGGATGGGCCTGTACGAGCGTTGGCTTGAGAAGTTCGCGCGCACCCCGGCCGGGTACTGGTACCTCAAGAAGGTCGCGCCCCGGATCGATCCTCCGCTGCTGCGCCTCACAGGCGGACGGGTCAGCGCGGAGTATCCCGTGCCCGTGATGTTGCTGACCACCATCGGGGCCAAATCCGGTCAGCAGCGGACCATTCCGCTCACCTATATCGCCGACGGTGAGCGGATTATCCTCGTCGGCTCGAACTACGGTGGGAAGAGCCATCCGGCGTGGTACCGGAACCTGACGGCCAACCCGCAGGTCGAAGTGCTGGCAGGCAAGCGCAGCGGCACCTACGTGGCGTCCCAGATCACCGATCCGGCCGAACGCGACCGCGCGTGGGAGCTGGCACTCGACATCTATGCCGGCTACGGCGACTACGAGAAGACCGCGGGCGACCGGACGATCCCGCTGATCCGTCTGGAGCGGTCCGGCGCGCGTTGACTCTGCGGCTAGGACGCAAAAGTGCGAGTAGCCAACGCCCTCACCGCAGTCTGAGCGAGCCAGCCGTAAGCTGCCCGGGTGGCCGAGCCCGTGATGCCGTCGAACCTGTCGCTCAAGACGCAGGCATGGCGGTTCGTCGTCACCGGTGGGCTTTCGGCGATCGTGGACTTCGGCCTGTACGTCGCACTACTGGCGGCCGGGTTGCACGTCAATGTCGCCAAAACCATCAGCTTCATCGCGGGCACCACGACGGCGTACCTGATCAACAGGCGCTGGACATTTCAGGCACCGCCGAGCAAGGCCCGCTTCATCGCGGTGATGGCGCTCTACGCGCTGACGTATGCCGTGCAGGTCGGCATCAACTACGTCTTCTACATGACCTGGGACGACAAGCCGTGGCGTGTACCAGTGGCGTTCGTGATCGCCCAGGGCACCGCGACCGTCATCAACTTCGTGGTGCAGCGGGCGGTCATCTTCCGGCTGAGCTGAGCCGCAAGTCGTGCACGGTACCCTCGTCACGATGTTTGAGACCACTACTCAACGACTGACCGGCTGGGGCCGCACCGCCCCAACGGTCGCCAAGGTGCTCTCGACGCGGGATCCAGAGGTGATCGCCAAAGCGGTGTCCCAGGTCGCCGACGGCGGCCGCGGCGTGATCGCCAGGGGCCTCGGCCGCTCGTACGGCGACAACGCCCAGAACGGCGGCGGCCTCGTCGTCGACATGACGCCGCTGAGCCGGATCCACTCGATCGACGCCGACACCCACATCGTCGACCTCGACGCCGGTGTGAGCCTGGACGCGCTGATGAAGGCGGCTCTGCCGTTCGGGCTGTGGGTGCCCGTGCTGCCAGGTACCCGCCAGGTCACCATCGGCGGCGCCATCGCCTGCGACATTCACGGCAAGAACCACCACAGCGCGGGCAGCTTCGGCGATCACGTGCGGTCGATGGATCTGCTGGCCGCCGACGGCGAGATCCGCCAGCTGACCCCCGACGGTCCCGACCGTGAGCTCTTCTGGGCGACGGTCGGCGGCAACGGGCTGACCGGAATCATCCTGCGGGTGCTGTTGGAGATGACTCCCACGGAGACCGCGTACTTCATCGCCGACGGCGACGTCACCGCGAGCCTCGACGAAACCATCGCCTTTCACAGTGACGGAAGCGAAGACAACTACACGTACTCCAGCGCCTGGTTCGACGCGATCAGCGCACCGCCGAAGCTCGGCCGCGCCGCAATCTCCCGCGGTTCACTCGCGCGGCTCGACCAGCTTCCCGCGAAGCTCCAGCAGAATCCGCTGAAATTCGATGCGCCGCAACTACTCAAGCTGCCCGACATCTTCCCGGACGGGCTGGCGAACAAGTACACGTTCGGACCGATCGGCGAGCTGTGGTACCGCAAGTCCGGCACCTACCGCGGCAAAGTCCAGAATCTGACGCAGTTCTACCACCCGCTGGACATGTTCGGCGAGTGGAACAGGGCGTACGGACCCTCAGGCTTCCTGCAGTACCAATTCGTCGTTCCGACAGCGGCAGTCGACGAGTTCAAGAGCATCATCGTCGACATCCAGCGCTCCGGTCACTACTCGTTTCTCAACGTGTTCAAGCTGTTCGGGCCCGGCAACGATGCGCCACTGAGCTTTCCGATGGCCGGCTGGAACGTCTGCGTCGACTTTCCGATCAAGCCGGACCTCAACAGGTTCGTCACCGAGCTCGACCGGCGGGTGCTGGAGTTCGGCGGCAGGCTCTACACCGCCAAGGATTCCCGAACGACTGCCGAGACCTTCCACGCCATGTACCCGCGAATCGACGAATGGATTGCCGTGCGCCGCAAGGTCGATCCCACCGG
>NZ_DASSCY010000229.1:0-2584 GCF_035697385.1 Mycobacterium sp.
CATCGAGGACGTGGCGGTCGGGGATGAGATCGTCATCCGGCCCGGCGAAAAGGTGCCCGTCGATGCGACCGTCCTGTCCGGCAGCTCACCGGTGGACGAATCGATGATCACCGGGGAGCCGATCCCGGTTACCAAACGCGAAGGCGACACCGTCATCGGCGCCACCATCAACACCACCGGATCGCTGCGGGTGCGCGCCGCCAAGGTCGGCGCCGACACGATGCTGGCCCAGATCATCCGCTTGGTGCAGCAGGCCCAATCCTCCAAGGCGCCGATCCAGCGCCTTGCCGACGCGATCTCCAGCTACTTCGTGCCCGCTGTCATCGCCATCGCGATCGCCACCTTCGCCATCTGGTTCATCACCGGGCCGGCGCCCGCGCTCACCGTTGCATTGGTCGCTGCGGTGGCGGTGCTGATCATCGCCTGCCCGTGCGCGCTCGGCCTCGCCACCCCACGGTCGATCATGGTTGCGACTGGAAAAGGCGCCCAAGCCGGTATCCTCATCCGCTCCGCCGAAGCCCTGGAGACCGCACACAAGCTCGACACCATCGTGCTCGACAAGACGGGCACCGTCACAGCCGGCAAACCGGCACTCACCGATGTACACCCCCTCAACGGGTTCGACCAGACCAGCCTGCTCGCGCTGGTGGCCGCGGCGGAGCACGACAGCGAACACCCCCTGGGGACCGCAATCCTCCGCGCCGCCCACGAACGCGGTCTCAGCCTGCCGCCGGTGACCAGGTTCACCACGATCACCGGCAAAGGGTTACGGGCCACCGTCGACGGCCGCCAGGTTCTGGTTGGCAACGCGCGGCTGCTCTCCGACGCCGGCCTGGACACCACACCGGCCCAAGAGGTTGCCGACCGGTACGCAGCCGAAGGCAAGACAGCCCATCCTCGCCGCGGTCGAGCGCCAACCCGCCGGCGTTCTCGCGGTCGCCGACACCATTAAGCCCGACTCGGTGCCGGCCCTAGCGGCGCTACACCAAATGGAGCTGTCCACGGTGATGATCACCGGCGACAACAGGCGTACCGCCGCCGCGATCGCCGGCCAGGTAGGCATCCCCACGGTTCTTGCGGAGCTGCTGCCGGAGCACAAGGCCGGCGAGGTGCAGCGGCTGCAGGCAGCCGGCGCCCGGGTGGGCATGGTCGGTGACGGAATCAATGACGCGCCCGCACTGGCGCAGGCCGACATTGGGCTGGCCATCGGTACCGGCACCGATGTGGCCATCGAGGCCGCCGACATCACCTTGATCTCCGGTTCGCTCACCGGGGTGCCGACCGCGATCGGCCTGTCGCGGGCCACCATGCGCAACATTCGCCAGAACCTGTTTTTCGCCCTGGTCTATAACGCGGTCGGCATTCCGATCGCCGCCGGACTGCTCTACCCATTCCTCGGTATCCGCCTGTCACCGATCATTGCCGCCGCCGCAATGGCCCTGTCATCGCTGTCGGTGGTCACCAACGCCAACCGGCTGCGCCGCTGGCATCCCGCGCCACTGCCCGCCGCTCGCCCGGCACCCATCAGGCCGCAGGTACAGCTGGCTACCCCGACCGCAACCTCACAGACCATCATCCCCGAAAACCATGAGGAGGCAGCAATGGCTACCACCACGACCGTCGACCCTGTCTGCGGTATGACCGTCAACCCCGAGACAGCTGCCGCTAGCCGCGAAGTCGACGGTGTGACCTACTACTTCTGCTCGTCGCACTGCGCTGCCACCTTCGACGCCGACACGGCCCGCCACACCGCCGCATCGGCCAAGCAGTGACCCACACCGCGGCGCACGCCAGCACGCGCCAACCGGCGGACCCCGGTCGTCACGAAGACCGCCGGCCTGCACGCCGCCGCTGCCGCAAATGTGGTTGGCAACGAAGGCATACACCTGGGCGGAGCAGGGACGATGACCACGACAAGTGATCATTAGTGGGACTCCGGCATGAGCGCAGCGACTGAACAGAAGCCACGCCTGTACGCGCTACTGCGTCGGTGGCCCACGGTGCTCGGAGTCGGTCTCGCAGCGCTCACGCTGTCCGACTTCGATGACGGGCGTGAATTCGCGATCGTGTTATTGATTGCGTCGGTCGGTTACCTAGCGATCGCTGTGCTTGAGCGCCCGCAAGCCACCTGGTGGGTTCTCATCGGCCTACTTGCGGGCGTTGTCTGTCTGCGCCTGCTCAATATCGCTCCTGGGCCGGTGCTCGCGGTCGCCGCCGTGGTTATGACGATCGTCGGGTTAGTCCGTGGTTCGCTGCGTCGACTCTGGCTACCTGCGTTGCAGGCACCGGCGACCCTCATCTTCGGGGCCGTCGCCTTCATCGCAATCGCGGCCGGTTCTCAAGCCGGGAGCACTCTGGTTGCAGTGGGTCTGCTCGCGCACACCGTTTGGGATCTCGTTCACCTACGAGCGCGCGCAATCGTGTCACCCTCGCTAGCCGAATGGTGCGCAGTACTGGACACCTTGATCGCCGTAGGCATCCTCGTCCTCGTGTGGAGGTGAGCTTCCCGCGGACATATTTCCTGGTGTCCACCTTCGGGGCTGCGGTCCGCGGGATCTGGACCTGCGCGCAGAGGCCTGCCGGA
>NZ_DASSCY010000230.1:0-15313 GCF_035697385.1 Mycobacterium sp.
ACGAACTGGCCGACAAACTGGGCCGCACCATCGACGTCGCGATCCAGGATCAACAGCTCGGCACCGGCCACGCCGTGGCCTGCGGCCTGAGCGCACTGCCCGACGAGTTCACCGGCACCGTCGTCGTGACCTCCGGTGACGTCCCCCTGCTCGACGCCGACACCCTGGCCGGGCTCATCGAATCCCACAGCGCGCAACCAGCCGCGGTCACCGTCGTCACCACCACCGTGCCCGACCCGACCGGTTACGGCCGCATCCTGCGCACCCAGGACAACGAGGTCATCGGCATCGTCGAGCAGGCCGACGCCACCGAATCGCAACGGGCCATCCGCGAGGTCAACGCCGGCGTGTACGCCTTCGACATCGTCGACCTGCGCTCGGCGTTGAGCCGGCTGAGCTCGAACAACGCCCAGAAGGAGCTCTACCTGACTGACGTCATCTCGATCGTGCGCTCCGACGGCCACGTCGTGGGGGCCAAGCACATCGACGACTCCATGCTGGCCGCCGGAATCAACGACAGGGTGCAGCTTGCGGAGCTGGGCGCCGAGCTGAACCGGCGCATCGTGGCCGCCCATCAGCGGGCCGGCGTGACGATCGTCGACCCGGCGACGACGTGGATCGACGTCGACGTCACCGTCGGCCGCGACACCGTCATCCACCCGGGCACGCAGCTGCTGGGCACCACCCGCATCGGCGGCGGCTGCCAGATCGGCCCGGACACCACGCTGACCGACGTTGCCGTCGGCGACGAGGCGGTAGTGGTCCGCACCCACGGCGGGCAGTCCGTCATCGGTGACGGCGCTGCCGTCGGGCCGTTCGCGTATCTGCGGCCCGGCACCGTCTTGGGCGCCGAGGGCAAGCTCGGCGCGTTCGTCGAAACCAAGAACTCGTCCATCGGCCCCGGCACCAAGGTGCCACACCTGACCTACGTCGGCGACGCCGACATCGGCGAGCAGAGCAACATCGGCGCGTCGAGCGTGTTCGTCAACTACGACGGAGAAACCAAGAACCGCACCACAATTGGATCGCACGTCCGAACCGGTTCGGACAACATGTTCGTCGCACCGGTCACCGTCGGGGACGGCGCGTACACCGGCGCGGGCACGGTGGTGCGTGAGGACGTTCCGCCAGGCGCGCTGGCCGTATCGGCCGGCCCGCAGCGCAACATCGAGGGCTGGGTGTCGCGCAAACGTCCCGGATCCGCGGCGGCCGCCGCAGCGGCGGCGGCATTGGACTCAGCCAAGGCGTCGTCCAGTCCTTCCGGCGAACAAACGGACTCGGACGACGCCGCAACGCCGTGAGCCGGTTGCCGGTTGTTGGTCCTTTGGCTACCCGTACGATTAAGCCGATAACGATCCCCAAGCAATGAGGGCACCGTGGGCACCGAGTGGACCGATAACCGCAAAAATTTGATGCTCTTCTCGGGCCGCGCGCACCCCGAACTGGCCGAGCAGGTGGCCAAGGAGCTTGATACACCGGTCACCGCGCAGACCGCACGGGACTTCGCGAACGGCGAGATCTTCGTCCGCTTCGATGAATCGGTCCGCGGCTGCGACGCGTTCGTTCTGCAGAGCCATCCCGCACCGCTGAACCAGTGGCTGATGGAACAGCTGATCATGATCGATGCGCTCAAGCGCGGCAGCGCCAAGCGGATCACCGCGATCCTGCCGTTCTATCCCTATGCGCGGCAGGACAAGAAGCATCGCGGCCGCGAGCCGATCTCGGCGAGGCTGGTCGCTGACCTGCTCAAGACCGCGGGCGCTAACCGGATCCTCACCGTCGATCTGCACACCGACCAGATTCAGGGCTTCTTCGACGGGCCGGTCGATCACATGCGGGCGCAGAACCTGCTGACCGGCTACATCGCCGAGAACTACTCCGATCACGACATGGTCGTGGTCTCCCCTGACTCGGGCCGGGTGAGGGTCGCCGAGAAGTGGGCCGATGCATTGGGCGGCGTTCCGCTCGCCTTCATTCACAAGACCCGCGACCCCCTGATTCCCAACCAGGTGAAGTCGAACCGGGTGGTCGGTGACGTCAAGGGCAAGACGTGCATCCTGACCGACGACATGATCGACACCGGCGGCACGATCGCGGGTGCGGTCAAGCTCCTGCACCAAGACGGCGCAGGCGACGTGATCATCGCCGCGACGCACGGCGTGCTTTCCGACCCGGCGCCGCAGCGGCTCGCCGAGTGCGGTGCCCGCGAGGTGATCGTCACCAACACGCTGCCGGTGGGTGAGGACAAGCAGTTCCCGCAGCTGACGGTGTTGTCCATCGCGCCCCTGCTTGCCAGCACGATTCGCGCCGTGTTCGAAAACGGTTCGGTGACGGGTCTTTTCGACGGGTCGGCGTAGTGGCTGGAAGCGTCATCTATCACAATCCACGCTGCACCACCTCGCGTAAGACGCTGGATCTATTGCGGGACAACGGCATCGATCCTGAAGTCGTCCAGTACCTGAAGACGCCGCCGTCACGCGCCGAGCTGGCCAAGATGATCAAGGACGCCGGCATCGACGTGCGCACGGCGGTGCGCAAGCGCGAATCGCTGTACGCCGAGCTGAACCTTGCCGACGCCAGCGACGACGAGTTGCTCGACGCCATGGCCGCTAATCCCATCCTCATCGAGCGCCCGTTCGTCGTCACACCCAAAGGCACGAGGCTGGCCCGGCCGATCGATACGGTTCGCGAGATTCTGTGACCTTGCGCCTCTGCGTGGCTACCGTCGCGCTGGCGACGCTTGCCGCGACGGGCTGCGGCGCGAAAACCCCTGACTACCAGTCGGTCTGGTCGACGCCGGCCACCACCACGACCTCGACCAGCACAGAGCCGCCCGTGCCGATCGCGCAGTTTTTGGAGCAGGCGGGCGTCAACGGTGAGCTCATCGCCCCCGACAAGCTCACCGATCTCACCGTGACGATGCCGACCCCGCCCGGGTGGCATCCGTACGCGAATCCGAATCTGGCGCCGGGTACCCGCGCCATCGCCAAGGGCGACACCTACCCGATGGCAATGCTGTTGGTGTTCAGGCTGACTGGCGACTTCGACGTTGCCGAGGCCATCAAACACGGTTACGCCGACGCGGAGCTGTCGCAGAACTTCAAGCGACTCAACGCGTCGACGGACAACTGGAAGGGCTTCCCCTCGTCGATGATCGAGGGCAGCTACGACCTCAACGGGCGCCGGATGCACAGCTACAACCGCATCGTCATCCCCACCGCTGCACCGCAGAAGTCCAATGTCGCCGGCCAGGCGGCTCCGCCAAACCAGCGCTACCTCGTCCAGTTCACCGTCACCGGCTTCGCCGAGAAGGCCGCCGAGGAGGCGCCGGACATCGAATCGATCATCGCCGGGTTCAACGTCGCGATGCCGAAGGCGCCCCCGAAGTAAGCGTGCCGAAGTAGCCGCCCGCCCGCACTAAGGTGATCGCCATGAGCGCTTGGACCGCTGCAGATCTGCCTTCCTTCGCCGGACGCACCGTGATCGTCACCGGCGCCAACAGCGGCCTTGGCCTGGTCACCGCGCGCGAACTGGCCCGCGTCGGCGCCAAGACGATTCTGGCCGTGCGCAACATGGCCAAGGGTGACGAGGCCGCGGCGGGCATGACGGGCGACGTCGAGGTCCGCAAGCTCGACCTGCAGGACCTGTCATCGGTGCACGAGTTCGCCGCCGGGGTCGAGCGCGTCGACGTGCTGATCAACAATGCCGGCATCATGGCCGTGCCGTACGCATTGACCGTGGACGGGTTCGAAAGCCAGATCGGCACAAACCACCTCGGCCACTTCGCGCTGACGAACCTGCTGCTTCCGAAGATCACCGATCGGGTGGTGACGGTGTCGTCGCAGATGCACCTGCTGGGCTACATCAGCCTGAAGGATCTGAACTGGAAGTCGCGGCCCTACTTCGCGTGGCCCGCATACGGACAGTCCAAACTCGCGAACCTGCTTTTCACCACCGAGCTGCAGCGCCGGCTCGACGCCGCGGGGTCACGGCTGAAGGCACACGCCGCGCATCCCGGATACTCCGCCACCAACCTGCAGGGCCACACCGGCAATCGCTTCGGGACGCGGATATGGGACGCTGGCAACAAGCTGCTGGCCACCGACGCCGACTTCGGTGCGCGCCAGACGCTGTACGCGGCCTCGCAGGAGCTGCCCGGCGACAGCTTCATCGGCCCGCGGTTCTCGATGCGGGGCCCGACTGGAAATCACTGGCGCAGCCCGCTGGCCCGCAGCGCGAAGACCGCCACCGCGCTCTGGGAGCTATCCGAGCAGCTCACGGACACCAAATTCGCTCTCTAGGGATCTAATCGGGTAACCTCGCTGTGCCCGATGTCGCCGCCAAGCGGCTCCGGGCGTCACGGCGAGGGTGGCTCGACCACCGTTATCGACGGGAACACGCATCTTCTTCAGTTGCGACCCTGGCCGTGCCCGATAAACGAACGGCTAACAGGAGCAACACCATGGCTAAGACTGCGGGTCGCAGCGCCAACAACATCATCGCTTTGGTACGTCGCGAGACCGGCAAGGGCGCGTCGCGTCGCGCCCGTCGCGAGGGCAAGGTTCCCGCGGTCCTCTACGGCCACGGCGAAGATCCGCAACACCTTGAGCTTGACGCCCGCCTCTTCTCGGCGGTGCTGCGTCACTCCGGCACGAACGCCGTGCTCACCCTCGACATCGAGGGCAAGGAGCAGCTCGCGCTGACCAAAGCACTCGACATCCACCCGATTCGCCGCAGCATCCAGCACGCCGATCTGCTGGTCGTGCGGCGCGGCGAGAAGGTGACCGTCGAGGTCAACGTCGTCGTCGAGGGCGAAGCCGTGCCGGGCACCCTGGTCACCCAGGACGCCAACAGCATCGAGATCGAGGCCGACGTCCAGGCGATCCCCGAGCAGCTGACCGTCTCCGTCGAGGGCGCCGACATCGGCACCCAGTTCACCGCTGGCTCGATCACCCTGCCTGCGGGCGTGTCGCTGGTGTCGGATCCCGAGACCCTGGTGGTCAACGTCGTCGCGGCGCCGACCGCTGAGGATCTCGAAAGCGAGGGCGCAGGCGAGGAAGCCGCGGCCGCCGAAGGCGAAGCAGCCGAAGAGGCAGGCGAGGAAGCCGAAGCGGCGCCCGCCGAGGAATCCGAGTAGGCGGCTTTCTCACTCGACATGGCCGACCCCCAGCTGGTGGTGGGCCTGGGCAACCCCGGGCCCGCCTACGCCAAAACCCGGCACAACCTCGGCTTCGTCGTCGCCGACATCCTGGCCGACCGCATCGGGTCGAAGTTCAAGGTGCACAAGAAGTCCGGTGCGGAGATCTTGACCGGGCAGCTTGCCGGGCGGTCAGTGGTGGTTGCCAAGCCGCGCTGCTACATGAACGAGTCGGGACGACAAGTCGGGCCACTGGCGAAGTTCTATTCGGTGGCGCCGGCTGACATCGTGGTGATCCACGACGAACTCGACATCGAGTTCGGCCGCATCCGGCTCAAGTTCGGCGGCGGCGTTGCCGGCCACAACGGACTGCGTTCGGTGGCTGCCGCGTTGGGCACCAAGGACTTTCAGCGGGTGCGGATCGGAATCGGGCGCCCGCCAGGGCGCACGGAGGGCGCGGCGTTCGTGCTGGGCAACTTCACCGCCGCCGAGCGGGCCGACGTGCCGACGATCTGTGAGCAGGCCGCCGACGCCGCCGAACTGCTTGTGGCGCAAGGCCTTGAGCCTGCACAGAACGTCGTGCACGCCTGGGGCTAACGCCTCACCCCTGGCTCTGGCCGGCCAACGTACTGACCGGCGCCTGAGAGCTGAGCCGGTCGGCGACGAATTGCGCTGCCTGCGTTGTCAAGCCGGCTTCAGCGTAAAGGCTGTGCGCAGGCCTGTCATCGCCGTTGGAGCACACCGGATCTGCCCCGTTGCACAAGTCGATGGTCTTGTATCCATACGCCGGGCTCAACGCGGTCAGTGGTCCGCCGAGCAGGCGGATCGACGGGTTGCCGAACACGGCCACCGCCGCGACATGGTCGGCGACGTTGGCCGGTAACGGATTGGTGAACCCGAGCATGGGCTGGCCGGCCACGGTGATGATGTCGATCACCGCCGCTCCCTGCGAGTACCCGCCGAGCACAATCTTGGTGTCGGGGCAGGTCGTCACGGTGTTCTGCACGAACGCGCTGGCGTCATTGGCGCCTTCGGCAGCGCGCAGGAAATCGCGGGTCGCGGGGTAGTTGACGGCGTACACCGCGACCGACTTGCCGCCCACCAGTGGACGCAGCGCGTCGACGAACGCGTCACCGACGCGCCCTGTGCCGGCCGGCTCGTCCGTGCCCCGCGCGAACACCACCTGGACGTCGGGACACGAATCCGCCTGCGCCGAGGCGATGGTCGTAGCGCCGGACGGAAGCAAAGCGGGTGCGACCAACGTCACACCCGAAATCAGCACTGCCGCAACACCCATGAGAAGCCGACGCAGCGGCGGAACAGTTTCTGACTTGGCGCGAAACGCCGCCACATCGATGATCTTCATGCGATGGGCAAACGCCCACCCACCGCAGAATTATTCCTTAGCCCTGCTAGCGGCTTCAGCGTCCCTGGATGCCGCTGTCGACGACCTTCACTTCCTTGTGCGGGTAGCGGCGTTCGGCATGCTCCTTGGCCGCCGAGTTCGGCAGCACATAGAGCGTTTCCTTCTTCTCTTGAAGGGGCTTGAGCACCAAGTCCATGAACCCTTTGCGGTCGTCGAGGTAGGGCTCGATGACGTCCTCGCCTGCCGGGCACACTGCCAGGCAGTAGGCGGCCTTGTAGTTCGCCTTGAACGACAGGCTCTGCCACATCGACGCGTTCTCGGAATCGGTGACGCGGGATCGAAAGTCGGCGCCGTCGGTGCTGTCGGCAATGGTCTGAGCCCAGTCGGTGAAGCCGCCCATGAACTCGCGGTAGTTGTGCACCGAGCAGGCGACGAAGTCGAAATCGCCGTTCTTCTTGATCGCGCCGACGGGGCAGGCCGCCACGCACAGCTTGCACTCCAGGCACGGCGAATAGTCCAGCGGCTCACCGTAACTGGCGATAGGCGCGGCAACGAGGACGGTGCCGAGCAGGATGAAGTTGCCGAATCGCGGGTGGATCACGTTGCGGTGAATGCCCATCACGCCCAGGCCGGAGGCCACCGCTACCGGCTTGTGTGCGACCACCCAGATGCGGCCAGGGAATTTGTCCATCTCCATCGGAAACGACATCGACGGGTTGATGGCTCGGTATCCGGCGTCCTGCAGCGCACGGGTGATCCGGTGCGCCGCCTCGTTCATGATCTCGCCGCTGCGGTGGAACTCCTGGTTGGCCACGCTGCGCGCGGTCGAGCGGACGTTGTCGCGGTTCATCTTGACGACCAGCGAGATGTAGCTCTGTGTCCCTGGCAGCGCCGCGTCGACGTGTTCGCGCTCGCCGGCCAGGTCCGGGTTGTCGACGCTGGCGAATGCAACGTCGTCGACGCCGGCGTCCAGACATATCTGCCGCAGCCACTCGGCGTCGATCACGCCCGGCTTTTCGCTCCTGCGCGCCCGCACCTTGCGAACCGTCGGGTGGTCGGCGAGCCGAGTCGGGGTTCTCTGCGTGGCCATGCTAGGTATAGTACACAATACTCAGCTGTTTGAGCGACGTTAAAAGGCCCGGGGGGCTCGTAAAGAAAGTGTTCGGACGGGCACACTTGGTCCTCAATTGCGGGTACACCCAAAGTTATGGACGACGAGCGGGCGGACTCCGGCCTGCTGCGCAGGGGCTGGCTGCGGGTGCTCGACGGCGACCGCCCGTGGGGGTCGATCGACATCACGCCGGACCGATTCGGGGTGACCCGGTATCAGTTGGTCGTGTACCCGCCGGGGATCAGCGAGTCCGAGCGGCGCCGCGTGCGGGTGGCGCGGGGCTGGCCGCTGTGGGGCGCGCTGGTGTGGGTTGTCTGCGAGCTCGCGCTCACCAATATGACCGGGCCGTGGGCAGCACTGGCGATTTCTACTGCCGTCTTCGCCTGCTCGGGCGTGGCCGCGATGGCGATGGCCGGCGATGCGCGCACTCGGGTACGCACCATGGCGGCGTTGGTGATGGCCGGACATCACGACCCGGCTTCGGCGGCCACCCGGCACAAGCTGGAAACACTCGCGAGCACGCTGATGGAAGCCGACGACCGGCGCAAGCGAGGGCAGCTCACGCCTGCGGAGCATGAGCTGACGTGGTGGCGGGTGTACGACCAGATGGAATCCGGGCGCACCACCAGCGCTGCCTAGCCCTGGGTGCGACCGTATCGATGGTCACCAACACCGGGCCACTGCATTTCCTGCGGTGTGGGCCCTAGACCGGCGCGTTCGTTTCTAAGTAAGCCCGAGCAACTTTAGGTCAGAGACGTATTTCGCGATGTCACGGGCCAACACGTGAGGGATTTCGCCGTCTGGACCGATCTTTGCGCTCCGAACCGCAGCTCGAAAACGATCGGTAGGCGCGATGGGAGCTCGCTGCGGGTTCGCCGGACGCTGATAGTTCCGGAGCAGCGGTAACAACGAGGCTTGGCGTGGCAGATCAGGCAAGCCTCGCAAGCTGGTTTCAAACCGCCGCAGCCACTCCGCGTAGTCATCGATACGGGCGATGGAGTGGCCGGCGTCGATCAGCCAGTCAACGTATTCGTCCATGCCGATTCCGTCGCGGTGCGGGTTCACGACGTGGAAGGTGTTGAAGCCGTTCAGCGAGCTTCCGCCGATCGTCGATATTGCCTTCGCGACGAAATCCACTGGAAGGCCGGCGTGGTCAGCTCGCTGGCGGTTGCCATCGGCATCTGGCACGTAGAAGGACTTCGGGGCAATTCCTGTGGCGAGCACGCTCAGCATCACGCGGGTGAACGTGTCTGCAAGATTGAGTTGGCCGGCGAAGTGCGGATGAGCGGAGATCATGTCGCAGCGAAAGACCGCAACAGGTAGACCGCACAAGTCGTAGCTCTCGCGCAGCAGCACCTCGCTTGCCCACTTGCTGTTGACATAGCCGTTGGCGTAGCTGTCATCGACGATCCGACTGCCGCTGATCCTCCTGATGTCGTTGTCCTCGTTGAACTCACGCGCGTCGAGCCCAGCTCCGACGCCCGCAGTCGAGACATAGGCGAACGGCTTGATTCTGGTGGTGAGCGCCAACCTGATCAGCTCCGCCGTGCCAATTGTGTTGGGCGCGAAGAGCTGGCTGTAGGGCAGTACGTGGTTGACCATCGCGGCCGGATCGACAATCAGGTCGACGGTCTCGGCCAGCCGCTGCCACGTCGACTTTTCAAGGCCGAGTTCCGGTTCGATCTTGTCGCCGCTGAGCACCTCGAGTCTCCCGGCGGCCAGCTCTTCAAAGCACTGCAAGAGATTGGGACCGCCGCGGAACGTGGCGTCCAAGCGCCGCCTTGCGGCGGCGTTGTCGCTGGCGCGCACCAGGCAGATCACCTTGCCGTCGACCTGCGCCATGCGCTCGAGCAGTTCCAACGCAAGAAATCGACCGAGAAATCCTGTCGCACCGGTTAACAGAACCGTGTTGAGCCTGTCGGTGGGACCTGGTAATTCTGGCGCTCCCGCGATCGTCGTTTCGTCGAGGAACTTGTCGAGCGTGAGGTCGCGCGCGTGCACTTGAGTGACGGCCTTGCCGTGCACCGACGCGAAACTCGGCCGCGCCGGAACCGATTGCCGCCGCGCTTCGATATAGGCGACGAGCGACCGCAGGCTGGCGGCAGGGCCAAGGATCACGTTCACGCCTACGTCGATGTCGTAGATCTGACGCAACAAATTGGAGAAGGCCAACCCGGAGAGCGAATCTCCTCCAATTGCGTAGAACGGCTCGTCGATTCGCAGATCCGATGCGGGAACACCAAGCAGGGTGCCTGCCGCGCGCCTGACTGTTTCGAAGACTGACCGCTCGGCGCCGTTGCGTCGGAGCTCGCGCAACTCGCTTGCATCTTTTTCGGCGAGGTCGGTGTAATGCCGATCCAGCGCGGGCCCATAATGTGCGCGCAGCTCGGCCAACGCCGGCTTGCCGACTGAAGTCAACAACCCGTTCTGCGTGGTGAACGGAGCGGTGTCAATAATGAAATCGCGCGGAACCTCGTGCGCCCGTAGGCCTGCCGCGCGTGCGGCTTCCACCATCGAGGCGTGGATCAGCGCTCGCAGCGACGCCATGTCGTTGTCGTCCAGTGACTCTTCGGTGGGTACGACCACTGCCAGCAGATAGGGCCGGCTGCTGTCGCCGTGAATATAGATCTGCCGAACATGCGTTGTCGCACCGAATACCGCCTCGACCTTCGAGACAGCGACAAACTCACCCTGCGAAAGCTTGATGATGTTGTTGCGCCGATCGATGTATCGCAACTGATCGGGACCTTCTTCGGCGACGATGTCGCCGGTCCGGTAATAGCCGTCTTCGTCGAACATTTCGGCCGTCGCGTCGGGTCGCTTGTAGTAGCCCGGGATGACGGCGTTCGATTTCACCAGCAGCTCGCCGCGGGGGTTCGGCCGGTCGGTGTGGAAGTAACCCAACTCAGGGACGTCGACCAGCTTGTAGTCGGTCACAGGGGGCCGCCGCACCCGCCCGTCGACGAGTATCACCCCCGTCTCTGTCGATCCGTAGCCCTCGGAGAGGTGCATATCCAACAACGATTCTGCCCACGCCCGCACCCGGGCCGACGTCGGCGCCGAACCCGTCATGACCGACAGGTACCGAGCGCCCAACCGGGAACGCCTTATGTCGGCTAGCACGTCGGCTTCAACCTCGGCACGATCAGCGGCACCGCACCTGCGGTCGACTTCAGAAATGAACTCGTCGTACAGCACGTCCCACATACGCGGAACGAAGTCCAGCTGCGTTGGCCGAACCAGCGCGAGGTCATCCAATATCGTCGAAAGATCGCTGTTGGCGGCGAAATACGCAGTACCACCGCTTCCCAGCGTGCTGTACAGTAACCCCCGCCCTGACATGTGGCTCATCGGCAGGAACGACAACGTAATCATCGGGGCGTCACTGGGATGCCCCCAGGCCGCACGGCTCGAGGGGCGCCAGGCGTTGGCCACCAGGCTCGCCGGATGCATTGCGCCCTTTGGTGTGCCCGAACTTCCGGACGTATAGACGAGGAGACTCAACGGATCTGACTCGTCGGGTACACGCGATTGCGTTCGCGGTTGCCCCAATCCGCGGGTTTGCACCTCGGCGAGCGTCTGCACGTCGACGTTCGTCATAGAGCCTGACAACCGGAGTCGAACGGCGTCGAGAGCGTCGCGATGATCGTCGCAGGCTTGGTGAAAGTCGAACACCAACAAGCGCCCGGCGGCGCCGGGTGCGCTTCCGACGAACTGGATAGCGTCATCGAGATACTCTGTGCTGCAAGCGATCAGCATCGGCTCGGTCTCTGCGACGATCAACTGCAAATGAGCAGCGGGCGCACCGATCGGCAGTGGAACGGCGACCGCGCCGATCTGCACGATCGCCAAGTCGAGCACCGTGTACTCGACGCTGTTGAACCCCAGCGTGGCCACGCGATCACCCGCTCGCACGCCGCCGGCGACCAATCCGTCCGCGACAGCACGGCTGCGCGCCGACAGCTCGCGGTAGGTGATCACTTCGAATCGGGGAACGAGGTCAGCTGTCGTGCGCGAAGTGTCGGGATCGGTGCGGTAGTCGACTATCCGCTGGCCGAGCGCCGGGCGGTCGGCATAGCGCTCCAACACGATCTGCACGATCTCCGTCAATCGGACGTGCGGCGGGTCGATAAGACGTGAGACCTGCGGATCTGGCTTCGCGGAGGCGAACTGGCGGTCGGTTACCGACAGGCTGGCGATCCGACGGGTGACGCGGTCTCCGCGGTCGCTGGGTCGTGCTGACACACGGCGCCTCCTTGACTATTGGACCGGAGTCTAGTTTGCATCGACGGCTGGTTGACGACCCCGACGACCGTCGAGCGACACGAATTTCTCGGGACTTCAGCAAACCGGCCTCCACACCGCGGAAACCACTAAGCTGGCCGCGAACTAGGGAGGGAGCGGTGACGACTCCGCAGCTGCTGCAAACACGCCAGGCAGACGATGAAGCGCAGAAGTTGATCCAGGCGTCGCTGTACTGCGACCGACGCGGATCCCGATGGAACGTCGCCGCCGTGGTGGTGGCGATACTGGCGCCGATCAGCCAGGCGCTGCTCAAAGAGGACACCCCGCTGAACATGCTTGTGCAGTACCTCATCGCCGCGGCCATAGCCGTACTCCTGCACAAGTACTCCCAGTGGAAAGAGCGCGGCCGTATTTTGCGCAATGAGTTCGAATACCGCATCTACGACATCGCCAAGCCGTATCCCAGCGAGATCAGCGCCAAGGACGTCGCCACCTGGCAGCAGCGTTACGTTCCGGCCGGCGGTAAACAAGACACCAAGAAATGGTTTGCCGAATGCGAACCACCCGACGATTACCTACATCAGGTCCGCGCTGCTCAACTGGAGTCGCTTCGGTTCGGTGCCCTAACCCGTTGGTTGTGGGCCATCACCATTGGGTTGGTCTGCCTGGCAGTTCTCGCCGTCTACCTCAGGCTCGAAGCAGGCCAGATTTTTCGCTCGACCGGCGTCACTCTGACAACCGTTGCCGTGATCGCCATCGTTTCGCAGATCGGTCGGGTTGCGGTGCAGTCGTTCACGCATGCGCGCGCCAGGAGCCGATTGAGCGGAGAGATCCGCGCTTACGACCCAGCAGTCGACGCCTCGACGGGGTCGACGCAATCTTTGGCCATCTTCCAGGAGCGAATCAACGCACTCAGAGCCAATCGCGTGATCGTGCCCGTCTTCATCTACCAAATCGTGTCGTGGTGGACCTCAAAGCGACGAAAGCCGCAGTCATAGCGGGATTTCCAGATGCAGTGCAGTGAGATGACGCAGGATTCACGAGCCATCACCTACGAGGTGAGGTCCGTCCGGTTCGCGCCGTCAGACCCCCCTGATGGCAACTATTACACGGCCATCGCGCGATGCGTCGTATCCGATCACCTCGGGCGGGTGGAGGCATTCGGCTACGCAAGCGATGTGGAACCGAATCAGGAAGTCGTCGACCGGGCCATCAGCGAAGGCGTCGAACGTGCGATCGTCGTGCTCCTGCACCAGAGTGACACCGCGGCGAACGAGAAGACTACGACGGGCTCGGCAGTACACAAGACACCGGAGCAGGCGCTTGCGGGAGCTAGGCGCGAACTGTTCGCGTCGTTCGAGTTCGTCACCCGCTTCCACAAGCGCGACATGGGTTTTCGGCTGCCTGAGGTGCCCTTCGCGTTCACGCCGCGTTCCGCAGAGGTGACCGGTTGGATCGACCCCGCGCAGAAGCTTGTATTCGCCGCAATGCTCGACCCCGATGCGACACCGAGACTGAGTATGACTGTCCGCTCCGCTACCGGGGTGGGCTGGAGCCGCGCTCTCGAACTGAGCGTCTTGGAGATACTGCAGCCTCGACCGTGGATTCGCCACACAGTGGCTCGATTCGGCGACGGACAGGGTCGCACGGAAGTTCGGTCGGCCGAGGAGAGAGCCGTCTATTGGTCGACGATCGACAGCGAGATTGCGAGCGGAGTTTATCGGGAACTGGTCACAGCAGCTGCAATGTCCACCCCAGAAGATCGCGAGACAAGTACTGAGGCCGTGATCGGAGACGACTCGCTCACGAAAGTTGTTACTCGCCTTGCCCTTGACGGCGATCATGGTCCGTTGCACTTCGCGCGAGTCGTAGATCCCGTTATCGACGGCCGCTATGTGACGTCGGAACTGGAGCGCGAGAAGTTCTGGCGCGATGGTGCCACCACCTTCCATCCGCACCCGTTGATTTGACGATTCCCCTTCACACACAGGAGATTTGCTATGGCTGACGAACCGGGGCGCTTGGCGCGGACGACGCATGCGGAGGGCGTGAAGTACGACAGGGCATTGCCTGCCCTAGTCGCGACCCAGGCGTCCATTCAACGTCAGGTGGAGGGGCTGATCAACAGACACGTCCGTGAGGCAATCAGCAGGAAGGACTACGCATGGATGCCTGGGTACCCAGTTGTCTATGCACGTGTGAAGCAGAGAGACTCGTGTCTGGAGCGGATCGCTGAGCGACACGAGACGCTGGAGGAGCTACCCGATCTGATCGGCTGCCGCGTCGTCGTTATCCACACCGGTGAATTGGAACTCGTGGACTCCGCACTGGAAGGACTGCTCAAACACGCACTTCCAGAGCCCATCGAGCACGACGAAGGCCTCGGGCGCTCGCGTGGCTACTCGGGCGTTCACTACACGATTCGCCTGGGTGAGAACGATTGGATCCACCGATATTGCACAGATGTCTCTGCGAAGCGCAGAAGGATGGCCGCAAGATTTAGATGGGAGCTGCAGATACATACGGTCATGCAGGAGGCGTGGAGTCGCGTGTCGCACGCCGGATTTTACAAGAACCGGGAGGGTGTCCCGAAAAACGTGCAACGCAAGCTCCAACGACTTGCGTCGACATCAAAACTGCTGGACGACCACCTAATGGATCTCAGCCTTTCAATTCGCCAGGAACAGACTGTGCTCCGGACTAAGTTCGCCAAAAGGGAGGGGCGGCTAACGCTTGAACCCGACGAGTATCTGCTGCAGCACTGCCAAGAGAACAATAGATACGCGGGTCAACTGAGATGCCTGCGAGAACTCGCTGCTCGAGCGGGGTTCCAGTGTTCTGAATGGCCCGGCGTCGTGGAGATCGGCGACGAGACCGACATCTGCCTAGAGGTCTGCAGGCGCACCCAAATCAAGACCTGGGGCGATCTTCAGGCAGCACTCGACGAGATCGAATCCGAACAGCACCGGTGGGAGCATTGGCTTGCTGTCCTGGTTCGGCGCTGCGACGATGCCAAGGTCCGGATTCCGTTCGATCGAGCATGGTTAGTGTTCTCGATTATCCGATTGCTCGGATCCCCCCATATGCCGACCATCGATCTGATGTATCCCCCGCTGTGGCAGCAAATCGCGGCAGTTCACCGGGAACTTAGTTCGGAGAAGGCGGGATGACGCAATACCTTGAACTCCATCGAAGAAGATCAGGAGCACTCTCCGAGCAGCAAATCGCCGTCCACGATGAGAGCGACGAAACACGGCGACCCGGCAGCATTGTGACTGCGCGAACGACAACTCAGCAAATGGATGGATCGGTAAAGAGCCGTGTAGTACCGTTGGCACCCGTGAATCCAAGGCGACAGGACGGCGGACACCCGATCGACTACCGGGTGCTCGGCGTGACCACGTGGGCGGATCACCTCAATCCGCAGTCTTCCGGACTCGACACGGCAGCACCG
>NZ_DASSCY010000231.1:0-65993 GCF_035697385.1 Mycobacterium sp.
ACGGCGCCCCGAGGTTGACGATGAGCAACGCCGCCGGCGGCGGCAGCGTCAGCCGGGCGTACGGCGGCGCACCCTCCAGGTAGTAAAGGTCGTCGATCAGCCCGTCCAGCGGCGGTCGCGGCACTCTGGACACGTACTCCACGCCCACAGCATCGCCGACGCCCCGCCAGCATCGCGCGCGGGGATGCGGCGCCGACACCGCGTGAACAGCTTCGTGGCGTCGACAACAAGATCTCCACACTCCAGAAAGCTCGGTCGGCGCTCGCTGGTCTTCTCACCGCCACAGAACGCCCGGTCGATTGGCGATCAACCGCATAACGGGATTCCTGCTCCACGCGCAGGGAATGGTCGCTAGCGAAGGCTGACCCCAGTTGACCGTGAGCGCAGCCCTTGGCCGATGCTTCCTCTTGCGACAGAAGGAAGTTCGACCCAAGGGCCGCGGGGGTTAGTGTGCATGATGGCGGGCGCGAAGGCGCGCTCGGAGAGCTGGCGGCGTTTCGTTCTAAAGCATCACCGGAACAACTCGGCGTTGCGCGCCGCCCACTGAGCGACCGATTCGGCGGGGGTTCCTGTCAGCTCGGCAACGAACCCATTGGCCTGCTGAGCGTCGGCGACGCCGTCGGCAATCAATTCGAGATACCAACCGACTTCGTCACCCATGACTGGACGCAGCGCCTCCTCGGCCTCGGCCCTGCTGCACTGCTCGAAGGTGACGTTCACGCCGATACCGACGCCGATCTGCTCGGCGATCTGCGCACGCGTCAGCGCCTGCGGCCCGGTGAGCTCGTAGGACCGGCCGTAATGCGATTGCTCGGGCTTGACCAAAAGCGTTGCGGCCACGCGGGCGATGTCGTCCATCGAGATCGGCGCCTCGACCACGGACGGATATGGCTCGCGGACCGTGCGCGTGGCCTTGATGGGCTCGGACCACATCGCGAAGTTCTCCAGAAACTCCCCAGGCCCCAGCTGGGTGTTGACCACACCGGACGCTGTGATGGTGTCGGAGTGTTCTTGCCAGTGCGCACCGCCCGAGAGCGCGACGACGTACTCAACCCCTGCCTTCTTTATCAGGTCGAGCGTGGCGTCCAGCGTCTGCGGCAGCGGCGCCAGATAGACCCGTTCCACGCCGTCAAGAGCCGCGGGCAGCGACTCAGGATCGCCGAGGTAGCCGGTGATGGTATCCACACCGTCGGGCAGCTTGGCCCTGGCTGGGTTCTTGGTCAACGCGCGGATATCGTTGGCGCCCAAGTCGATCAGGTGATCAACAATGCGGCGGCCGATGTTCCCAGTAGCACCCGTCACGAGAATGGTCATGATTTCACGCTACGTGGTACCCATGACAGAATCGTGGGCATGCAAGCGGTGCTGTTCGACATGGATGGCACCCTCGTCGATTCCGAAAAGCTCTGGGACGTCTCGCTGGCGGCGTTGTACACCGAGCTCGGCGGCACGCTAACACCGCAAGTCCGGGCATCGATGGTGGGCGGCTCGGCCGAGGACACCATCCGGACCGTCTACACCGACCTCGGTTTGGCCATGGACCCGGTGGCGATGGCCGACTCCGACCGCTGGCTGCACGAGTACACCGCTGAGCTGTTCGCGGGCGGGTTGCCGTGGTGCGATGGCGCGCAGGAGTTGTTGGAAGCGCTTGCCGCCGAAGGAACCCCCATGGCGTTGGTCACCAACACCCAGCGCGCGCTCACCGAGAGCGCGTTGAACAGCATTGGACGCCACTACTTTTCTGCCACCGTGTGCGGCGACGAGGTACCGAGTGGCAAACCCGCGCCTGACCCCTATCAGCGGGCGGCGGCACTGCTGGACTTGCCGCCGTCGGCGTGCCTTGCCATCGAGGACTCGGTCACCGGCACCACGGCCGCCGAAGGCGCCGGATGCCCGGTGTTGGTGGTACCCAACGACGTAGCGGTGCCCCCAGGACCGCGGCGTCGGCACATCTCCTCGCTCGCGGAAGTGGCCGTCACCGACCTGCGGCAGGTTTTCGCCGAACTCAGCACACAGTTCGGAGAACGCACCGCCTGACGTGGCCGTAAGTGATTGACTGTGACTTCCATCACGCAACGCTGCGGAAGGGTGTCACATGACTCACGGACCTGTTGGCGATTCCGCAGCCAGTGTGGAGTACGAAGAAACCGAGCATGCCGGCCGCGTGATCCGTATCGCGTCGGTAGCCGCCCTCGGTGGCCTGCTGTTCGGCTATGACAGCGCGGTGATCAACGGCGCGGTCTCGGCGATCGAGGATGAGTTCGGCGTCGGCGGGTTCAAGCTCGGCTTCGCCGTAGCGTCGGCGTTGCTAGGGGCGGCTCTTGGCGCTGTCACCGCAGGCAGGCTCGCCGACCGGATCGGCCGGGTGGCCGTCATGAAGATCGCGGCGCTTCTGTTCTTGATCAGCGCGATCGGTGCGGGCCTCTCCTACAATTTCATCGGCAGCAACGACGACCATTACTTCGGGCTGCCGAGTGGCGTCTGGATGCTGGTCGTCTTCCGGATCGTCGGCGGTATCGGCGTCGGCGTGGCCTCCGTCATAGCTCCGATGTACATCGCGGAAACCTCGCCGCCGCGCATCCGCGGAAGGCTCGGCTCGCTGCAACAGTTGGCGATCGTGACTGGCATCTTCCTGTCACTGGCAATCGACTACCTGCTGGCGGCGCTAGCCGGTGGTTCCGGCGAAGAGTTGTGGTTGGGGCTGGAGGCCTGGCGCTGGATGTTCATCGCGATGGCGCTCCCGGCCCTGCTCTACGGTGTGCTGGCCTACACCATTCCGGAATCACCCCGCTACCTCGTTGCGAAATACCGCATTCCTGAGGCACGCAAGGTCTTGTCGGTATTGCTCGGTGAGAAGGCTCTCGAGCTCACGATCACCCGAATCCAGGAGTCGCTGAAAGCCGAGAAGCCGCCGTCATGGAGCGACTTGCGTAAGCCGACCGGTGGCATCTACGGCATCGTCTGGGTGGGCTTGGGGTTGTCGGTGTTCCAGCAGTTCGTCGGCATCAACGTGATCTTCTATTACTCCAACATCCTTTGGGAGGCCGTGGGATTCGGCGAAAGCGCCGCGTTCATCATCACGGTCATCACGTCGGTGACCAACATCGCGACCACGCTGATCGCGATCGCGCTGGTGGACAAGGTCGGCCGTAAACCGCTGCTGCTCGTTGGTTCGATCGGGATGGCGGTCACGTTGGGCACGATGGCGGTCATCTTCGGCCTCGTCGCAGAACTGCAGCCCAACGCCGAAGGGGAGTTGGTGCCGATCCTGCCTGGCGCCTCCGGTCCGATAGCCCTGATCGCCGCCAACCTCTTTGTGGTCGCGTTCGGCATGTCGTGGGGGCCGATGGTGTGGGTGCTGCTCGGTGAGATGTTCCCCAACCGCATCCGGGCGGCCGCGCTCGGCCTCGCCGCGGCGGGCCAATGGGTCGCCAACTGGTTGATCACCGTGACCTTCCCCGGGTTGCGCGATCACCTTGGCGCCGCGTACGGCTTCTACGCGGTGTGCGCGTTGTTGTCGTTCGCGTTCGTCTGGCAGTGGGTGGAGGAGACCAAGGGCATGCACCTCGAAGACATGCATCGCGAGGCCCATGCCGCGCATCCCGCTGCCCACTGATGTCCGTCGCGGCGAAACCGCCGTGACTTCGCTCGCGTGCGCGTGAAACAATCGCGTGCCGTGAAGACCTTCGAGGACCTGTTCGCCGAACTCACCGAGCGTGCCCGCACCCGGCCCGCCGGTAGCGGCACCGTCGCCGCGCTCGACGGCGGCGTGCACGGGCTTGGCAAGAAGATCCTCGAGGAGGCCGGCGAGGTGTGGCTGGCCGCCGAACACGAGAGCGACCAAGCGCTGGCCGATGAGATCAGCCAGTTGCTGTACTGGACGCAGGTCCTGATGATCTCTCGCGGTCTGACCCTCGACGACGTCTACGCGAAACTGTGAACGGCAATCTGCGCGTCGCCGTGCCCAACAAGGGCGCGCTATCCGAACCCGCCGCCGAAATCCTGTCGGAGGCCGGGTACCGCCGGCGTCGGGACCTCAAAGACCTCACCGTCCTCGACCCGGCCAACAACGTGGAGTTCTTCTTCCTGCGACCTAAGGACATCGCGATCTACGTCGGTTCGGGACAGCTGGACTTCGGCATCACGGGTCGCGACCTCGCGCAGGAATCCGATGCACCGGTCCGCGAGCGACTTGCACTGGGCTTCGGGGGATCGACCTTCCGATACGCGGCGCCTGCCGGACGCGAATGGCGTGTCGAGGACCTCGCTGGCAAGCGGATCGCCACATCTTTTCCCCATCTGGTGCGAAAAGACTTGGCGGCGCGTGGGATTGACGCAGCGGTCATCCGGCTCGACGGCGCCGTGGAGATTTCGGTGCAACTCGGTGTTGCCGACGCCATCGCCGACGTGGTGGGCTCGGGCCGCACACTTGGACTGCATGACCTGGTGGCCTTCGGCGATCCGCTGTGCGATTCGGAGGCCGTGCTGATCGAAAGCGAAAACGCCAGCACCGAAAGTGCGGCCGCGCGCGATCAACTGGCGGCGAGGGTTCAGGGCGTGGTGTTCGGCCAGCAGTACCTGATGCTGGATTACGACTGCCCGCGCACCGTGCTCGACGCGGCGACCGCTGTCACACCGGGGCTGGAGTCGCCCACTATCGCCCCGCTCGCCGATCCGGCGTGGGTCGCGGTGCGCGCGCTGGTGCCGCGTCGCGATGTCAACGCCATCATGGACGAGATCGCGGCAATCGGGGCCAAGGCGATCCTGGCCTCCGACATCAGGTTCTGCCGCTTCTGATTCGGCGCGTCCCGCGTCAATTTGCGTGTTAGCGTCCGGGTGTCGTTTTCACCGGTCCGAGAGGTTGCCATGACACAGGTCCTCGTTATCGTGCTCGCTCTACTGATCGGCGTGATCGCCGGCCTGCGGGCCTTGACCGCACCCGCGGTGGTGGCCTGGGGTGCGTTCCTGGGCTGGATCGACGTCGAAGGCAAGTGGTCGGAGTGGATAGCACATCCGATCACCGTCACGATTCTGACCATTTTTCTGCTGGTCGAGTTGGTCACCGACCAGCTGCCTAAGACCCCGAGCCGTAAGACTGCGCCACAGTTCATCACTCGACTGCTGATGGGTGCCTTCGCCGGCGCGATCATAGGCAGCGCGTTCTTCCATACCTTCAGCGCAATCGGGGCAGGTATCGTCGGCGCCGTCCTCGGCACGATGGCTGGCGCCGAGGCGCGTCAGCGTCTGGCATCGGCGCGCGATGGGCAGGATCGCCCTGGCGCGATACTCGAGGACATCGTGGCCGTCGGGGGCGGTTTCCTGATCGCGTTCCTCGTCAGCCTCCTCTGAACGGCCCACAGTGACAGAAAAATTCGACGCGATCATCGTCGGTGCCGGCCAGGCAGGTCCACCGCTGGCAGGCAGGCTCACGCAGGCGGGCCAAAAAGTTGCCGTCATCGAACGCCAACTGGTCGGCGGCACCTGCGTCAACTACGGCTGCATCCCGACCAAGACGCTGGTGGCCAGCGCCCACGCGGCCCACCTGGCCCGCCGCGGCGCCGAATACGGCGTTGGCACAGGCGAAATCACCGTCGACATGGCGAAGGTGAAGGCGCGCAAGGACAAAATCATGCTCGACGACAGGCACGGCCTCGAGTCGTGGATCGACGGGATGGCCGGTTGTACGTTCATCCGCGGGCACGCCCGCTTTGAAACTCCGCACACGATGCGCGTTGACGGGCAGGTGCTGGAGGCCGACAGGATCTTCCTGAACGTCGGCGGCCGCGCGGTGGCGCCCGACATGCCAGGGCTGTCCGACATCGACTACCTGACCAACGTGTCGATCATGGAACTCGACACGCTCCCAGAGCATCTCGTGATCATCGGCGGCAGCTACATCGCCCTTGAGTTCGCGCAGATGTACCGCCGCTTCGGTGCGCGTGTCACGGTGATCGAAAAGGGTCCCCGCCTGACGTCGCGGGAAGACGAGGACGTTTCGGCGGCCATCAAGGAGATTCTGGAAGCCGAAGGCATCAACGTCGTCGTCGGCGCCAATGCTATTCGATTCACCAAGCGCAACAACGGATTTGAGGTAGTTCCCAGCGAGGGCGCCGAACCTATCGAGGGCACACACCTATTGGTCGCGGTCGGGCGTGCACCCAATACCGATGACTTAGGACTGGACAAAGCTGGGGTGACGACCGATGAGCGCGGCTTCATCATCGTCGATGACCAGCTGCGCACCAACGTCGAGCACATCTGGGCGATGGGCGACTGCAACGGGCGAGGTGCGTTCACGCACACCTCATACAACGACTTCGAGATCGTCGCCGCCAACCTGCTCGACGACGACCCGCGCAGAGTGAGCGATCGGATAACCACCTACGCGCTGTACATCGATCCGCCGCTGGGGCGTGCGGGCATGACGGTCGACCGGGTACGCAAATCAGGCCGAAAAGCGTTGGTGGGCAAGCGGCCCATGACCCGGGTTGGGCGTGCGGTGGAGAAGGGCGAGACCCAGGGTTTCATGAAGGTGGTTGTCGACGCGGAGACGGAGGAAATCCTCGGCGCGGCGATTCTCGGCGTCGGCGGCGACGAGGTCATCCACGCGATCCTGGACATCATGACTGCCAAGAAGCCCTACACCGCGATCTCGCGCACCATGCACATCCATCCGACGGTCAGCGAGTTGGTCCCGACGATGCTGCAGGAGCTGAAGCCGCTGCAGTAGCGGACCGGCCGACGTTGAGCTGGCGCGTCACCAACGCGACCCGGTAGCCGAGGTGGTGGCATGTCCGCACATCGGAGGGGTGCACCTGGTCGGGGTTGGCGTCGACGTCGGTCTGGGCACCCGCACCCAGCCAGAAGCCGAGCCGGTTGAGGTCGTCCTCGCTGCCCGTCGAACTGTTCCAGCCCGCGCCCAAACCGAGATTCACCCAATGCATGTGGTGCTGGGCGGCGAAGACGGCCATCGACACCAGGGTGTTGACCTTGTCGCCGCTCTTGGCTCCGGAGTTCGTGAACCCTGCCGCGACCTTGTCCCGCCAGCTGCCGTTCATGCAGCGGCGTCCGGTTTGTTCGGCGAATGTCTGGAAGCCGGCCGACACGTTGCCCATATACGTCGCGCTGCCGAACACGATGCCGTCGGCGGCGTCGAGCAGATCCCACTGTGCATCGGTCATGCGGTCGACGGCGATGACGCTCACGGCGGCGCCGGCCTCCCTGGCGCCGGCCGCGACGGCGTTGGCCAGCACCGCGGTGTGCCCGAATCCCGAGTGGTAGGCGATCGCCAATTCTGGTGCGGCTATATGAGAACCGTTGTGCAGCATTCTAATTCGACTCCTGTCGGAATTGATTGACTTCCTGGCGCCGCGTTGTCCAATCCGGCATTTCCGTGCCGGACAGGTAGGCCGCCAGGCGATCGAGGTAGGCGTGGGTGCCGGCGAGGAACCCGCTGGCATTCCGCACGCCGAGGCCTCGATGAGTGAACCGGAGCAGGGTGCCGTCACCGTCGGCGGTTAATTCGTAGCGCACCACACCGTCCTCGACGATCGGTTGCTTCCATTCGTGTTCGAGGACATTGGGTGGGTCCCAGACGAGTATGCGGCCGGTCATGCGCTTGCGTTCGGGTGGCAACGGCGGACCCGTTGCCACCATTTCGATCATCCCGCCTTCGCGGGCATCGATCGTCGTCTCGCCGAACCACTGCTCGCGTTCGTTCGGATCGGTGATCGCCGACCAGACGATGTCGATTGGAAACGGCAGGCGCCGTTCGAAGTTCAGCACTGCACGGTCGCCGTCGACCGTCAGTCGCCCAGCGGGTCCACTCATCGTGACTCCTTGTGCTTGCGTTGCAGGTGTCGCTCGAGGGCATCGAGGTGATCGGCCCAGTAGCGGCGGTATCGGTCGATCCAGTCGTCGATCGCGACGAGTCCGTCGGCGCGCAGTGCATAGATCCGGCGCTGGGCGTCGGGGCGGACCTCGACAAGCCCGACTTCGCGTAGGACACGCAGATGCCGTGACACCGTCGGCTGGGTGAGGCCGGGAAGGGTCTCGACCAGTTCGCCTGCCGTGCGTTCACCGTCGAGGAGTGCGTCGAGCAGCGCGCGCCGACTCGGTTCGGCGACCGCTTCGAAAACATCCATGAGACCAGTATTGCAGAACGTCTATATAGACGCAAGCAAATATAGACTCTCAGCCGCGAGCGGCGCGAAGCAGGCGCAGCTGCCCGATCTCCGAGATGTTCTTGGTCAGTTCGATATTGACCCACAGCACGGTGTGCGCGACGGTCCGTCCGGCGTCGGCGCTCCATGGAAACGACGACGGAGCGCCCAGGTCGTCAGCGTTGGCGAGGACTTCGCGCCAGCTCGCTGACAACTCGCGCAGGCGCGCCACCGCGGCGGCACCGCTGCCCGGCCATGTGACGTCCGTGCGGTCGCGGGGCGTCGCACCGGTCAGGTGGTCGATGGTCACCGACCACCACCAGTCGATGTGCCACGTCAGCCATCCGATCGTGGGCACCGGCAGCGGGTCGGGCTCGTAGTCAGCCCAGTCGGGCCGCCACACACCGTCGGCGTCGGGGCGTACCGTCCAACACAGTGGCGCAGGCTCCCACATGAAGTCATCGTCGACGAGCGCCGACAGGTGCAGGTCGGCCAGCGCCCAAGCGAGATCGAACTGCCAAAGCAAACCGTCGATCATGGCCGCCGCTGCACCAACAGCGTCTGCGCCACATTGCCGATAAACCCTTGGCGGTCAAAGATTTCCGCGCTTGTGACGCCGATTCCGTCCGGGCCGATCGACCCCCGCGAGCGCAGCGCGAAGTCATTGCCTGCGGGTAACCGGTGTAGGTGCACGACCGTGTCGGTGTTCATAAACATGAACTGCTCGGGATCCAGTGCCGCGCCGGCTCCGTTGGCGCAATCGGCCACCAACGCCAGCCGCTGCAGGTCGGTCATCACCTCGTCGTCGACCAAGTGCTCGAGCGGACTGAGCCACACCACGGCGGCCTCGCCCTCAGCGGTGAGCTGCCTGCGCCAGCTCACCGCTTCGAGGTATCCGGTTGCGCCTTCCCAGCTGTGCGGCACCGCAATCGGATCACCTTCGACCAGCGGGGGAAAGCGATCGGTGACGACGTCGGTGGTGTCGCTTGTGGCCAGTAGCCACGCGCTCAACCGGGCGACCGCGCGGTGGCTCCCGTCCGGACGCGGCGCCGACATCTCGGCAGCCATCATCGAGATGCGTGAACCGGGCCGCTGCACCCACGCGCGAACCCGCACTGGCGCAACGGGGATCGCGCCGAGGATGTCCAGGGTCAACCGCCCGACACGCAATCCGGTGTCTACGGCGAGCTCCTCGACGAGCTTGGTCATCAGGGCCAGCGGCGGTGAACCGTGCTGGATTTCGGGATCCCAGTTGCTGCGGGTGCCGTCAGTGGATTCGAACACTTGAAAGTCGCCGTCGGCCTGCAGCCGACGGTAGTGAGCGCCGATCACGCAGCAGGCTCCGCGGAGCGCAGCACTGTGTCGTCTTCGGAGGCCGAGCCCTCGTCGAGCTTTTCCGGCCAACCCGGATACGGGGGCGGAGTGCCGCCGAACGCCGGACAGTGTGAGTGGTGGGCACACCAGTCGCACAGCCGCGACGGATGCGGACGGAAATCGCCTGTCACACCGGCGGATTGGATCGCGCGCCAAATCGCCATCAGGGTCTTCTCGAAGCGCAGCAGCTCGTCGAGGTCGGGGGAGTAGTCGAGGATCTGGCCGTCGGCCAGGTACAGCAACCGCAACCGGGCGGGGAGCACGCCCCGCGACCGCAGCAACGCGACCGCGTAGAACTTCATCTGGAACATGGCCTTGAACTCGGCGAGCGCCCGGGCCTCCGGCGGCGCCTTGCCGGTCTTGTAGTCGACGACGCGCAGCTCGCCGGTGGGCGCGACATCGATGCGGTCGACGAACCCGCGCAGCAGTGTGCCGTCTTCGAGTTCGACCTCGACACGCTGCTCGCAACACTGCGGGTCGAACCGCGTCGGGTCCTCGAGCCGGTAGTAACCCGATAGCAGCGCGCGCGCCTCGTCGAGCAGCTCGGCCCGCAGCGCCGGTTCGATGTCGTCGGCCAGGTCGGGCTGCTCGGCGACGATACGCTCCCAAGCGGGGTCGACGAGCGTCATCGCGGTGTCGCGGCCACGCTCGGCGGCGGGCAGGCCGTAAAGCTGCTCCAGGGCGGCGTGCACCACCGAGCCCCGAACCTGCGCGGTGGACGAAGGCTCTGGCAGCCGGTCGATCGCGCGGAACCGGTACAGCAGCGGGCACTGTTTGAAGTCACTGGCTCGCGATGGCGACAGCGCCGGACGCCGCGGGGCGGGCTCGTCACTCATAACAGCAGCGTAGGACGGCCCTCCGACAACCCCGCGCACCCGTCGCGGCGCGTCTACTGGCAGGCTTGCGCTGTGCCAAGGACCGGTCCGTTCGCCGTCGGTGATCGAGTGCAGCTCACCGACGCCAAAGGCCGGCACTACACGATGTTGTTGACGCCCGGCGGTGAGTTTCACACCCACCGTGGCCTGATCGCCCTCGACACCGTGATCGGGCTGCCTGAGGGCAGTGTGGTCAAGTCAACCAGCGGCGACCAATTCCTGGTGCTGCGGCCGCTGCTCGTGGACTACGTGATGTCGATGCCGCGCGGTGCCCAGGTCGTGTATCCCAAAGACGCGGCGCAGATCGTGCACGAAGGCGACATCTTTCCCGGCGCGCGGGTGTTGGAGGCCGGTGCCGGTTCCGGGGCGCTGACATGCTCGCTGCTGCGCGCCGTCGGGCCCGAGGGCCGCGTGATCTCCTACGAGGTACGCGACGACCACGCCCCGCAAGCTGCGCGCAACGTCGAGACGTTCTTCGGTGAGCGCCCGGCGAACTGGGAGCTGGTGATCGCGGACGTCGCGGCGTACGACGGTCCGGAGGTGGACAGGGTCGTGCTCGACATGTTGGGGCCGTGGGAAGTCCTTGATGCCGTCGCAGGCGCACTGGTGGCAGGCGGCGTCCTGATGATCTACGTCGCGACCGTCACCCAGCTGTCGCGGACCGTGGAGGCGCTGCGCGAGCAGCAGTGCTGGACCGAGCCGCGCGCGTGGGAGAGCATGCAGCGCGGCTGGCATGTCGTCGGCCTCGCCGTGCGCCCACAACACACGATGCGGGGCCACACGGCATTTCTGATCAACGTGCGCAAATTGGCGCCGGGCGCCGTCACGCCCATGCCGCTGCGGCGCAAGCGCCAGATCGGCGGCAGCGTCTAGTCGTCGGTGCCGCGGCGAAGCGCGCGGCGCACGGACAACAACTCCATCTCAGGACGCGACGCCACCAATCGTTCGGCGGCGTCCAGCACGTCGACCACGTGCGCGCGATCCGCGGCCACCACAGCCATGCCGACATTCGCGCGGCGGTGCAGATCTTGCGAGCCGGTCTCGGCGGCCGACACTGCGAATCGGCGCTGCAGTTCGGCGATTACGGGACGGATCGTCGATCGCTTCTGCTTGAGCGAACGCACGTCGCCAAGCAGCAGGTCGAACTCCAGCCAGCCGATCCACATGCCTGCTGGCTCAGCGAGTCGGTGTTGCCGTCGGCTCCTGGCCCAGCTGCAGCAGCATGTCGGCGGTCTGCCGGGTCACCTGCCAGGAGCCGTGGGTCGGGCTGAACTCCATCGGGAACGTGAAGTCGCCACCAGCCTGACGGTTGGCGGTCTTGATGATGATGTTGGCGACGACATTGCCCGGATGGGCTTGGGACCACGTGAGGTCGGTGGCCTCGAAGGTCAATGGCGTGAACCCGCCGTCGCGCAGTGCACGGCCGAACCGGTCCAGTGCCGCAGCGTCGTCGGCCGTCGCGTGTTCGACGAGGGCCACCTTGTCGGCGCCGGGGACATTGACGTCTGCCAGCCGGGCCATCACGTCGGTAAGTGCCGTGGGCGGCGGCAGTGGATCCATCGCGGGCGGCGGCGAAACCGGCGCCGCTGGTGGCTTGGTGATCGGCGGCGGTGACTCGACAGCCGCGGGCTGGCCGGACTTGTCGTCACCACCACACCCGGATAGCCCGAGCGCCGCCGCGATAGCGACGGCGCTCAGGACTGCTGCACGTGTGGTGCGACGCACCGGCTGCCTAGCCGACAGCCGACATCAGCGCCATGAGCGAGTCCTTGGACATCTGCCAGCCGGTGGGGCTGGGGCCAGGAACGAACGTGATGTTCTGGCTCGCGACACCGCCGGTGGCAGCCGTCGCGGTGACGTCCGCGGTGACCACGGCGCCGTTCTGGTTGACGTTCGCCAGGGTGAACGACAGCGGGAACTTGCCGTCGGCCTGTGCCTCACGCAACTTCGAGTCGGCGACCCGGCCTTCTATCCGGCCGATGCCTCCCTGGATGTAGGGCGCCTTACTGGCCGACAATCCGGGCGCGCCGAGTGCCTGAAGCGTCTGAAGCAGCGGAGCCTCCAGCTCGGGTGCCGGCGCCTGCGGCAGCGGGATGTCGAACACAACAGGCTGCACGGCCGGCGCGGCAGAAATCGTGCCGGATGCAATGGAAGTCACACCTGCCGCCGCTCCGCCTACTAGTGCGGCTGCTGCCACGCCGGTAACGAGGCTTTTCAGGGTCACGGTTTTCCTTTCGATGGGCCCAGCTGTTCTCAGAGGTTAACAAGTGTTGCTGGTGTGTCGAATTCCTACACCGCACACAAAGGCTGAATCGCCGGTAGCGTTGAAGTTGTTACTGCACCAATATTCGGTGCGGGAGGGAGCGCAACATGAGTGAGTCAGAGCGTTCGGAAGCCTACCCAGACGGTTTCTCGGCCCCCATGTCCAGCGATGATGCTGCCGAGTTGGAAGAGTTGCGTCGTGAGGCTTCCGTTCTGCGCGAGCAGCTGGAGAACGCGGTAGGTCCGCAGAGCGGACTGCGCAGCGCGCGGGATGTGCACCAGCTGGAGGCGCGGATTGACTCGCTCGCCGCCCGTAACGCCAAGTTGATGGAAACCCTCAAAGAGGCTCGCCAGCAGTTGCTGGCGTTGCGTGAAGAGGTCGATCGGCTGGGTCAGCCTCCCAGCGGTTACGGCGTGCTGCTCGGCGTTCAGGAAGACGACACCGTCGATGTGTTCACTTCCGGCCGCAAAATGCGCCTGACCTGCTCCCCGAACATCGACACCAAGTCACTGAAGCAGGGCCAGACCGTCCGCCTCAACGAAGCGCTCACAGTGGTCGAGGCCGGCAACTTCGAATCCGTCGGCGAGATCAGCACGCTGCGCGAGATCCTCTCCGACGGGCACCGCGCGCTGGTGGTCGGCCATGCCGACGAGGAGCGCATCGTCTGGCTCGCCGAGCCGTTGGTGGCCGCCGAGCACCTGCCGGAAAGCTACGACGACGACGAAGACGACGACGATCTGCGGCCACGGAAGCTGCGGCCCGGCGACTCGCTGCTCGTCGACACCAAGGCCGGATACGCGTTCGAGCGCATCCCCAAGGCCGAGGTCGAGGATCTGGTCCTCGAAGAGGTTCCCGACGTCAGCTACAACGACATCGGCGGCCTTGGCAGGCAGATCGAGCAGATCCGCGACGCCGTCGAGCTGCCGTTCCTGCACAAGGAGCTGTACCGCGAGTACTCGCTGCGCCCGCCCAAGGGCGTGCTCCTCTACGGCCCGCCCGGCTGCGGTAAGACGCTGATCGCCAAGGCCGTCGCCAACTCGCTGGCCAAGAAGATGGCCGAGGTCCGTGGTGACGACGCCCGCGAGGCGAAGTCCTACTTTCTCAACATCAAGGGCCCGGAGCTGCTGAACAAGTTCGTCGGTGAGACCGAGCGCCACATCCGGCTGATCTTCCAGCGGGCTCGCGAGAAGGCCTCCGAAGGCACCCCGGTGATCGTGTTCTTCGACGAGATGGACTCCATCTTCCGCACCCGCGGCACCGGCGTCAGCTCGGACGTGGAGACCACCGTGGTCCCGCAGCTGCTGAGCGAGATCGACGGCGTCGAGGGGCTGGAGAACGTCATCGTGATCGGCGCCTCCAACCGTGAGGACATGATCGATCCGGCGATCCTTCGGCCTGGCCGGTTGGACGTCAAGATCAAGATCGAACGGCCGGATGCCGAAGCGGCGCAAGACATCTTCTCGAAGTACCTCGTCGAGGAGCTGCCGGTGCACGCCGACGACCTCGCCGAGTTCGGCGGCGATCGCGGGGCCTGCCTCAAGGCCATGATCGAAAAGGTCGTCGACCGCATGTACGCCGAGATCGACGACAACCGGTTCCTTGAGGTCACCTACGCCAACGGCGACAAGGAAGTCATGTACTTCAAGGACTTCAACTCCGGTGCGATGATTCAGAACGTCGTGGACCGCGCGAAGAAGAACGCGATCAAGTCGGTGCTGGAGACCGGTCAGCCCGGTCTGCGTATCCAGCATCTGCTCGACTCGATCGTCGACGAGTTCGCCGAGAACGAAGACCTGCCCAACACCACGAATCCCGATGACTGGGCGCGGATTTCGGGCAAGAAGGGCGAGCGGATCGTCTACATCCGCACGCTGGTCACCGGCAAGAGCTCGAGCGCATCACGCGCGATCGACACCGAGTCGAACCTGGGTCAGTACCTGTAGCGGTCAGTCACGGGTCTGCGCGCGCAGCGAATAGCTGTTGGCCATGTCGTCCTGGGTGACGCATGCGTCCGCGGTTGTGGTGTCGATTCGTAGCGCGGACGTCAGCGTGCGCGGCTGGAAGGTCCAGCCGGTGGGCAGGGAAAGGCGCTTCGCCAAACCCGGCAGGTCGGACTGCGACAGCGAGGGATCGACTGTCTGGCTGAACGTCTGCATCACCCAGCGCTGCCCTTCGGGGTCGATGAGCTCGTAGACTTCGCGGCCCGCGTCGAATATGAACACCGCCTTCCGATTCACGCGATTGACCGAGTAGGGCGACGGATTCATCGACGCGAGCACCACGGTGGCTTGCCGCAGCATCTCGATACCCCCGAAGGCTTTGCGTTCCAAGGTGTCCCGGCCACTCTTGCCGATGCTGTCCATCAGCCAGTATCGCGGTCCGTTCAGCAATGCGGCCGCCGCGCCGTTCTCCGCCGCGATGGCCTGCGGGTCCAGCTTCTGCCACAGCTCGGCCGGACAGTCGTTGAGCGGAAAGGTGTTGTAGACCGTGGCCTCGGGTCCTGACTGGCCACTGTGGACGAGAAGCACCTCTCCGTAGCGCTTTCCGAACACGCCGTGGGTCAGGGTGACGTCGTTGCCGGTCACGGTTTCTCCATCTCCAGATAGGCGTCGCGGCCGGCCAGGCTCACAGCCACGTCGGCGACCAGCGGGTCGAAGAATCGTTGGCGGTACAGCGGATCGACGCTCGTGCTCACCGTGAAGTACAGCCCGGACAACACCGCGACGAAAAGCGACGTGTGTACGACGGTCTGCGGTATCGGTATGTGGATGCCGAACCACGTTCCCGCACAGGGCGGCTCGCCAACGGGGCAGCCTTCTTCCGCGGACCACAGGACTGTTACGTCGTCGGGTATCGCGATGATGCCCAACGCCATGAAGAACGCGAAGAGTCCGGCAGTGAAGAACACCACCTGGATCGCCTGCGCCACCACCATGACGGCCACGACGTTGACCTGCTCTGCCAGCGACAGCGGGGTACGGGCGGGCTGGTGGTCTGAACCAATGGCCAACGGGGTGTCGGCAAGCAGCTTGGCCGGATCGTCCTGCTCGGCGCGGTCCTCCCGCAACGCGAGGATCTCGTCCCGAATCGTGGTGACCATGAACAAAATCGCCACTAACGCCAGGAATCCGACTGTCTGCCAAAGTCTTTGACGAGTCATCCGGGCGGCCAACTGCCACAGCTCCCCGGTGAAGTACACGACCACCGTCAGCATGAGCAATGGCAGTGCACGGCTCATCAGCGTGCCAAGCGCACCGAACTGCACGATCGCAAACCGGAACGCCCACAAGACGATCGCGCCGAAGCCGAGGTACGTCAGCCAAACGGCCAGCAGCGCCACAATGGCGAACCCAAACGCCTCAGCGGCGGCGATCCCCGAGAATCCACTGTCGGCGAACGGAAGCCCGAACACGAACAGCGCCATCACCAACAGCGCCGCCGATCGCCTGCCGGCCTCACCGAGGGTGGTGTCCAGTTGATGCAGCAGATACAGCGCGAACGGGGCGGCGATCAGAAGCAACGTGAGGACGCCGAGCCGGATCACATATCCGAGGTCGGGGTCGCCATCGGTCAGTTCGGCCAGCATCATCGTTGCGGCGATCACCGCGCCGACACCGCTGACCATCGGGGCGGACCGCTCGATCAACGCCCGGGAGCGGACGCGCCGGGTTAGCACCAGGGGAAGACCGCGATGCAGGAACCATTCGTGGACCTGCCGCATGTCGGACACGGGCAACATTGTGCGCGATTGCGACGGCGTCGGCGGGTCAGCGCGCCGTGACGGCCGCGCGATACCTGTTGCGGGCTCTCAACGTGAGCCGCAGATCGTCGACGAGCGGATCGAAGAACCGTGTCCGGTACTCGGCGTCGCTGACGGTCCTGGCGCTGATGTACATGAATGTCAGCGCGCCCAGGAAGAACGTTATCTGAATCAACGAATCCGGCACCGGGATCGTCATACCGAGCAGGGTGCCGTCGCTGCGGCCGTTGCGCGTCCACGCCGCGAGCAGTTCGGGGGAGACCAGGATCAGACCGAGGATCAAAAAGAGCAGGGCGGTCATTGCCGCGATGATCACGATCTGGCTGAGTTGCGATGCGGCGACGACGAACAGGACGTTGAGCCGCTCGGCGCGGCCCAGCGGACGAATACTCGCCGGATCCGGCATCGTCTCGAACGGTGTTCCTGTCAGTCTCGCTGAGTGGTCGTCACTCGGATCGCCTGTCTGGATGATCGGTCTGACGCGGTCGGCGGTGACGGATACCACGAAGACCGCGGCGATCACGACGAGGAACAGCAGCGCGAGCCACAAACGCGGACGCGAGATCGTCGCCGCCATCAGCCACACCGGGGCGTTGAAGAAGACCAAAATCGTCAGCAACAGCAGCGGAAGGGCCCGCGTCGCCAGCGATGCCGCCGCAGCGAGATTCGACATCGTCATCTTCACGGCCCAGCCGCAGATCGAGCCTGCGCCGCAAGCGGTCAGAGCCAGAATCGCGGCGAACACCACGGCTTCGAAAACAAGGTCCACCAGTACCCGAGGGCTGGGGCCCCCGAGGACACCGCCGATGACTGCAACAGTCACCGCGACGGTCGCCGCAATGCTTCGGCCGCGCACCGTAGCGATGCGCGAAACCAGCCAGCCGACCAATGTCGCAACTGGCAGCACGAGGACGAGCAGCGCGAGGATGAACCAGTCCGTTCGGGTCGGATGGCCGTTGATGTCGATGGTGTGTTGCCCGGTGATGGCCACCACGAGCGCCGAGTTGGCCATGAAGACCGCGAACCCCGCCAGTGCGGGCGCCGACCGTGGCCACAGCCGACGGACCAGGGCACCGGGCCTCAGCACGGCGGGCAGACCTCGGTCAAGGAACCACGCATCGGCTGCCCGTCGTTGTGTCACGTCAATCATCGCGCGTCCTGCTCGGATGGCACGGTCGCAGGCTACTGCGCTGCGTCGCCTAGGCTGAGGCAATGCAGCGGATCATCGGAACCGAGGTCGAGTACGGCATTTCATCGCCGTCCGATCCGACCGCGAATCCGATACTCACATCGACGCAAGCGGTGCTGGCGTACGCGGCGGCCGCGGGGATTCAACGTGCGAAGCGCACCCGCTGGGACTACGAGGTGGAATCGCCGCTGCGTGACGCCCGTGGATTCGACCTGAGCCGCTCGGCCGGTCCGCCGCCTGTGGTGGACGCCGACGAGGTCGGCGCGGCCAACATGATCCTGACCAACGGCGCCCGGCTCTACGTCGACCACGCCCACCCCGAATACTCGGCGCCGGAATGCACCGACCCGCTCGACGCGGTGGTCTGGGACAAGGCCGGTGAGCGGGTGATGGAGGCCGCCGCCCGCCACGTTGCCAGTGTCCCAGGAGCGGCCAAGCTGCAGCTTTACAAGAACAACGTGGACGGCAAGGGTGCCTCCTACGGGTCGCACGAGAACTATTTGATGTCGCGCCAGACGCCGTTCTCGGCGGTCATCGCGGGCCTGACGCCGCATCTGGTGTCCCGTCAGGTGATCACCGGCTCCGGCCGCGTCGGCATCGGGCCGTCAGGCGACGAGCCAGGGTTCCAGCTCTCCCAGCGCTCCGACTACATCGAGGTCGAGGTCGGCCTCGAGACCACGCTCAAGCGCGGCATCATCAATACCCGCGACGAGCCTCACGCCGACGCCGACAAGTACCGGCGGCTGCACGTCATCATCGGCGACGCGAACCTCGCAGAGACGTCGACCTATCTCAAGCTCGGCACGACGGCGCTGGTGCTGGACCTCATCGAAGAGGGCATGGACCTGTCCGACCTGGCGCTGGCCCGCCCTGTGCACGCCGTGCACGTCATCAGCCGCGACCCGTCGCTGCGCGCGACCGTCGCACTCGCCGACGGCCGTGAACTGACCGGCCTTGCGCTGCAACGGATTTACCTGGACCGTGTCGCCAAACTGGTGGACAGCCGCGACCCCGACCCGCGCGCCGCCGACATCGTGCAAACCTGGGCCAACGTGCTCGATCTGCTCGAGCGCGACCCGATGGAATGCGCCGACGTGCTTGACTGGCCGGCCAAACTGCGGCTGCTCGACGGCTTCCGTCACCGCGAGAACCTGAGCTGGTCGGCGCCTCGCCTGCACCTGGTGGACCTGCAGTATTCCGACGTGCGGCTCGACAAGGGCCTGTACAACCGGCTCGTCGCGCGCGGCTCGATGAAGCGCTTGGTCACCGAGCAACAAGTGATCGACGCCGTCGACAACCCGCCGACGGACACCCGCGCCTACTTCCGTGGCGAGTGCCTGCGTCGGTTCGGCGCCGACATCGCCGCGGCCAGTTGGGACTCGGTGATCTTCGACCTCGGCGGCGATTCGCTTGTCCGGATTCCAACGCTGGAGCCGCTGCGGGGCAGTAAGGCGCACGTCGGGGCCCTGCTGGACTCGGTGGACAGCGCCGTCGAATTGGTGGAGCAGCTCACCACCTGAAACGTTCCGCCCACCTCGCGGAAGCCTTCCCGCCCACCCCCCGGCGGCGCGCTATCCCGGGCAATTCCCGCGTCGAACGGTAGTGTGGAGGAACCGGCGGGCAGCAGTAGGCCCGCCGATGACATACGCAGGAGGCAGCGATGGCTCAGGAGCAGACCAAGCGTGGCGGTGGCGGCGGGGACGACGATGACGTCACCGGTAGCACCGCTGCCGGGCAAGAGCGTCGCGAGAAGCTAGCCGAAGAGACCGACGACCTGCTGGACGAGATCGACGACGTTCTCGAGGAGAACGCCGAGGACTTCGTGCGCGCGTACGTCCAGAAGGGCGGACAGTGACCTGGCCGCATCGCGAACAGCTGGCCTTTCCCAAACTTCTCCCCGGAGCGCATTCCGTACCCATGGACTTGTCGTCCTTTTCTGACCTGCTGCGCCGTCAGGCGCCTGAACTCCTGCCCGTGAACTCCTCAGGTGCTGCGCCCATTGGCCCAAGCGATGCGTTGCCGCACGGCACGACGATCGTCGCGCTGAAGTATCCGGGCGGCGTCGTGATGGCGGGCGATCGCCGGTCCACACAGGGCAACATGATCGCGGGCCGCGACGTGCAGAAGGTGTACATCACCGACGACTACACGGCGACGGGGATCGCGGGCACGGCGGCCATCGCGGTGGAGTTCGCCCGGCTGTATGCGGTCGAGCTCGAGCACTACGAGAAGACCGAGGGTGTGCCACTGACGTTCCGCGGCAAGGTGAACCGGCTGGCGACAATGGTCCGCGGCAACCTCGGTGCCGCGTTGCAGGGCTTCGTCGCGCTTCCACTGCTGGCTGCCTTCGACCTTGACGACCCGAACCCGGAAGCGGCGGGGCGGATCGTGTCGTTCGACGCGGCCGGCGGCTGGAACCTCGAAGAAGAGGGTTATCAGTCGGTGGGATCGGGCTCCATCTTCGCGAAGTCGTCGATCAAGAAACTCTATTCGCAGGTGAATGACGCGGATTCGGCACTGCGGGTGGCGGTGGAAGCGTTGTACGACGCGGCCGATGACGACTCGGCGACGGGCGGACCAGACCTGGTGCGCGGCATCTATCCGACCGCAGTGATCCTCGGCGCTGAGGGTGCCGAGGATGTGGCGGAGAGCCGGATCGCCCAACTGGCGCGCGAGGTGATCCAAAGCCGGTCCCGTCAAGATACTTTCGGTCCCGACAGTGCTGCTCAGTCGCATGACGCGCGGGGAGATTCGTGAGCTTTCCATATTTCATATCGCCAGAGCAGGCGATGCGCGAGCGTTCGGAGCTTGCGCGCAAAGGAATTGCCCGTGGCCGCAGTGTGGTGGCGCTGGCGTACGCGGGCGGCGTGCTGTTCGTCGCTGAGAACCCGTCGCGGTCGCTGCAAAAGGTCAGCGAGCTCTATGACCGCGTCGGGTTCGCCGCCGTCGGCCGATTCAACGAGTTCGACAATCTGCGTCGGGGCGGTATTCAGTTCGCCGACACTCGCGGCTACGCCTACGACCGCCGCGACGTCACGGGCCGGCAGCTCGCCAACGTGTATGCGCAAACGCTCGGCACGATCTTCACCGAGCAGGCCAAGCCCTACGAGGTCGAGCTGTGTGTGGCCGAGGTCGCCCACTTCGGGGAAACCAAACCGCCTGAGCTGTACCGGATTACGTACGACGGCTCGATCGCCGACGAACCGCACTTCGTGGTGATGGGCGGTACCACCGAGCCGATCACAGCGGCGCTGAACGAGTCCTACTCGGAGAACCTCGACTTATCCGACGCGGTGAAGGTCGCTGTCGATGCGCTGAAGGCGGGCGCGGCCAACGGCGGTTCGGATCAGCGCACACTCGGACCCTCGACGCTCGAGGTGGCGATCCTCGATGCCAATCGGCCGCGCCGCGCATTCCGGCGGATCACCGGCTCGGCGCTGGAAGCAGTACTGCCGGAAGAGGATTCGGGTTCCGAGTCGAAGTCCGGCGAGTCATCAGACTCTTAGGGCGTTGACGACGGCCTCGGCGTCGTTTCGTTCGTTGTACAACCGCCACGCGGTGTCCGCCAGGTCGTCGGGATTCAGGGTTTCTACGGCAGCGGCACCGAACAGATCCGGATTGCCTTGCATCGCCTGGTGGATGTCGCCGCGTTCGATCAGGCCGCCGATTGTGATCGTGCCCGCATAGACTCCCGCAGGCTCCAGAGCCGCGTGAAGGGTGATCGCATAGTTGCGCAATGCGGCAGCGAAGAGGGCCAGACCGCCGAGCGATGGCATGGGCACGACACTGCTCAGGCCGCCGGCGAACAGCAGCCCGCCATCGCCGCGCGCGGTGAACTCAGGGATGAGCAGTGAGGCGAAGTCGACGGCGGGCACCACGCCTCGCACAGCCGATTCCGCGCCGGCCGCGTCAAGCGTGGTGATGTCACCGAACAACTGGGTGACCGCGGCAGGCCCGAAGTAGCCCACGTCAATGCGGCCGAACCGGGCGCGGGTGGCGCCGATGGCCGCGCGCAGGGCCGTCGGATCGGCGGCGTCGGCGGTGAACGCCGCCGCATCCACGCCGGCGTCGGCGAGTGATCGAAGGTAGCGGGCGTGGCGGGCGGAGCTTCGGGAGACCAGTGCGACGGCGTAGCCCTCGGCGCCGAATCGATGGGCTACGGATAGTCCGAGTCCAGGGCCGGCGCCGACCACGACGATGACTGGAGAAGAAGTTGAGGTCATGCTCAAGTTAGTACCACAATTTGAGTATCGCCTCAACTTAGCTAGAATCGGCTGGTGGCGACGATGCGGGCGGACGCTCTGCGCAACCGCGACCGTCTGACGACGGCCGCCGCAGAGCTGTTCGCCGAGCGCGGGGTGGACGTGCCGCTTGAGGAAATTGCGCGGCGCGCCGGGGTGAGCATCGGCACGCTGTACAACCATTTCCCAAATCGCGGCGCACTGCTCGATGCGGTGCTCCCCGAGCGACTGGCCGACATCGATCGGTTGGCCGCGGGGGCGATGTCCCATCCCGATCCGTGGCAGGGATTCGCCGGATTCCTCGATGGGCTGTTCACCATTCAGGCGGGCGACCGCTCGTTGAACGACGCGATCGCGCGCAATCCCGTCGGATCAGTCGACGTGACCGCCGAATGTGGGCGTGCCGGGGGAATGCTGGATGCGGTGGTGCGCCGCGCGCGGGACGCCGGCGCGCTGCGCGCAGACTTCCGCCGCGACGATCTGGCCACGCTGCTGTGGGCGATGTCGAAGGTGATTTCGATGTCGGAAGGCGACGACGCGGTATGGCGCCGCCACCTCGGCTTCGTGCTCGACGGGCTGCGGGCCCGCTAAGGGCAGGTCTCCTCGAGACGCACGACACCGAAGTCGATTTGGGTTTCGGTGGTGAACGTTTCGCCCGGCGGCGGTGTGGATGTGCAAACCATCCAGTGCCGGTCGCTGACCTGCATCCGGTCCTGCCCGCTGAGATCCGTCGAACCGGTGTAGGTAACCGCGCTGTGCGTCAGCGACTGAATGGCGTCCTGAGCGCCCTGCAGGTCCTTGCCGATCAGATCGGGCATCGTCCACTCGTCGGGCGCTGCCGTCGAAGGGGCCGAGCACGCAGCGATCACCATCGCGGCTCCGCACGCCGCGAATCGGCTCGACGCTCTCATCTGACCCCTTGCTGAGATCACCCGAGACTAAACCGGGTGGGTTAATTCTGCGCGTTCCTGTTGACGAGCGTGCGTATCGGGAGGACGATTTGTTGCGTCATACAGAGAACGTTGCGCTAATCGCAACAACCTAGGAGTGGGCCGCATGCCCAAAGTTGTGGTGATCGGCGCTGGCATCGTCGGTACCTCCCTTGCAGATGAGCTGACCGCGCGCGGGTGCACCGACGTCACCGTCCTGGATCGCGGGCCGCTGTTCGCGACCGGCGGTTCCTCATCGCACGCGCCGGGCCTGGTCTTCCAGACCAATCCGTCCAAAACGATGAGCACCTTCGCGCGCTACACCGTCGAAAAGTTCCGTGCTCTGCAGCATCCCGACGGGTGGGCATTCAACTCCGTGGGTGGGCTCGAGGTCGCCACCACGCCCGAGCGCTTGGCCGATCTACACCGCAAGGCGGGCTGGGCCGCTGCATGGGGAATCGAGGGTCGGCTCGTGAGCCCGGCCGAATGCCTGGACCTGCACCCGCTGCTGGACCGCGAGCGCGTCCTCGGCGGGTTCCACACACCCAGCGACGGCCTGGCCAAGGCCGTGCGCGCCGCCGAAGCCCAGGCGCGACAGGCGATGGCGCGCGGCGCGACCTTCCGGCCACACACCGAAGTCCTCGGAATCGCCGAGACGGCAGGCCGGGTCACCGGCGTACACACCACGGCAGGGGTCATCGACGCCGACATCGTGGTGTGCGCGGCCGGTTTCTGGGGCGCCCAGTTCGCCAAGCAGGTCGGGCTTGTTGTGCCGCTGGTGCCGATGGCGCACCAATACGCGCGCACCGGTCAGGTTTCCGCCCTGGTTGGCCGCAACACCGAACTGTCGGAGGCCGGGCTGCCCATCCTGCGACACCAGGATGCCGACCTGTACTTCCGCGAACACGTCGACCGCATCGGCATCGGCTCCTACAGCCACAAGCCCATGCCGGTCGACATGTCCACGCTGATGTCCGACACCGCGGGCGAATCGATGCCGTCGATGCTGCCGTTCACCGAAGAGGACTTCGCACCGGCCTGGCACGAGGCGCAGGAACTGCTTCCCGCACTGGGTGATTCAAAGGTCGAAGAGGCGTTCAACGGCATTTTCTCGTTCACGCCCGACGGCTTCTCGATCATGGGTGAGCACCGTGAGCTGAGCGGGTTCTGGGTCGCGGAGGCGGTGTGGGTCACCCACTCGGCCGGCGTCGCCAAGGCCACTGCCGAATGGATCATCGACGGCACTCCGTCCATCGACATCCACGAATGCGACCTGTACCGCTTCGAGGACGTCGCGCGCAGCCCGAAGTTCATCGAGCAGACCAGCTCGCAGGCCTTCGTCGAGGTCTACGACATCATCCATCCCTACCAGTTCCGCACCGCGCTGCGTGGTTTGCGGACCAGCCCGTTCTATGAGCGGCAGAAGGAACTCGGGGCTTTCTTCTACGAAGGTGCCGGCTGGGAGCGTCCCGCCTGGTTCGAAGCGAACGCCGAACTGGCGCAACGGCTTCGCTCCGACGGTCTGTCGTTCCCTGAGCGCGACGAATGGTCATCCCGCTTCTGGTCGCCGATCTCGATCGCCGAGGCGCACTGGACTCGGCACGCCGTCGCGATGTACGACATGACACCGCTGACCCGCTACGAGGTCGCCGGGCCCGGCGCCGCGGCGTTCTTGCAGCGGATGACCACCAACAACGTCGACAAGAGCGTCGGGTCGGTCACCTACACTCTGCTGCTCGACGAAAACGGGGGTATCAGAAGCGATATCACGGTCGCCCGGCTGAGTCCGAACGGCTTCCAGGTCGCCGTCAACGGGCCGATGGACTTCGACTGGTTGGCCCGCCACCTGCCGGACGATGTCACGCTGCGCGATATCACCGGCGGCACGTGCTGCATCGGCGTGTGGGGCCCGCTCGCCCGCGACATGGTGGCACCGCTGTGTCCCGACGACCTGTCCCATGACGCCTTCAAGTACTTCCGCGCCAAACAGACGTATCTGGACGCGATTCCGGTCACCATGCTGCGGGTGTCCTATGTCGGTGAACTCGGCTGGGAGATCTATACCAGCGCCGAATACGGTGCCGCGCTGTGGGACCTGCTCGCCGAGGCAGGCAAACCCCATGGCGTGATCGCCGCGGGCCGGATCGCTTTCAACAGCCTGCGGATCGAAAAGGGCTACCGCCTCTGGGGAACGGACATGACCGCCGAGCACAAGCCGGCCGCCGCGGGCGTGGGCTTCGCGGTGAAAATGGACAAGGACTTCGTCGGTAAGGCGACGCTGGATACTGAACCGCAGAATGTCCTGCGCAGCATCGTGTTCGACGAGCCAACCGCGGTGGTGCTCGGCAAGGAGCCGGTCTACACCGGCGGTGAGTGCGTGGGGTACGTGACGAGCGCCGGCTATTCGCCGACGATCGGCCGCACCATTGCCTATGCGTGGCTGCCGGCCACCGCCTCTGTCGGCGACAGCGTGTCGGTCGACTACCGCGGCACGCGGCACACCGCGGTGGTGCACGCCGAACCCGTGGTGGATCCCGAGATGGCCCGGATCAAGAGGTAGCGGAATGGGTTACGACGTCATCGTGATCGGGCTCGGTGGAATGGGCAGCGCCGCCGCCTACCACCTCGCCGCCCGCGGCCAACGAGTACTCGGGCTGGAGAGATTCACGCCGGCCCACGACAAGGGCTCCAGCCACGGCGGCTCTCGCATCGTCCGGCAGTCCTACTTCGAGGATCCGGCGTACGTGCCGCTGCTGTTGCGCGCCTATGAGCTGTGGGAAAAGCTCGCCGCCGATGCCGAGCGCGACGTGTACCGGCTCACCGGAGGGCTGTTCATCGGGCCGCCGGACTGCCTTACGGTCGCGGGCAGCCTGCGCGCCAGCCGGGAATGGGACCTGCCGCACGAGCTGCTCGACGCCGCTGAGATCCGCTGCCGCTACCCGAATTTCACTCCCAATCCGGGTGACATCGCGCTCTACGAGGCGAAGGCGGGCTTCGCCAGGCCCGAGATGACCGTCCAGGCCCACATCGATCTCGCCGAGCGCGCGGGCGCCACGTTGATGTTCGGTGAAGAGGTCCTCGACTGGAGCGAGACGGCCGGCGGCGTCACCGTCAGAACGGCGAACGCGACCTACAGCGCCGGGCAACTCGTCATCTGTCCAGGGGCGTGGGCGCCGCAGCTGCTCGCCGAGTTCGGCATCCCGATCACGATCGAGCGCCAGGTGCTGTACTGGCTCGACCCCGTCGGGGGCACCGACACCTTCGTCGACCATCCGATCTTCATCGCCGAAAACACCGACGGCATGCAGATCTACGGCTTTCCGGCGATCGACGGGCCGAACGGCGGGGTCAAGGTCGCGTTCTTCCGCAAGGGCATCGTCTGCACCCCGGACACCATCGACCGCACTGTGCACGACCACGAGATCAGCGAAATGCGTGACCGGGTCGCGCAATTGCTCCCGGCGCTCGACGGCCCGTGTCTGCACTCGGCGACATGCATGTACTCCAACACCCCGGACGAACACTTCGTGATCGCGCGTCACCCCGACTGCGCGAATATCACAGTGGCATGCGGATTCTCGGGACACGGCTTCAAGTTCGTCCCTGTCATTGGGGAGATCCTCGCCGACCTCGCCATCGACGGCGCGACCGGCCATCCCATCTCGTTGTTCGACCCGAAGCGACTGGTGACCACTTGACCGGCAATGTTCCCCCCCTACTCCCGCCCGCGATGCACCCACCTCCTGCACTGCGCACGACGCTCGGTGGGAACTACTACGTCAGCGACAGTGTCTTCGCCGCCGAGCAGGAACGCATCTTCGAGAACATGTGGTTCTGCGCGGTCAGGTCGTCGGATCTCGCGTTGCCAGGCAAGTTCAAAACGGTCCAGATCGGACGCGAGAGCGTGCTGCTGGTTCGTGGCCGCGACGGACTGCTGCGGGCCTTCCTGAACATCTGCCGCCACCGGGGCGCCCAGTTGTGCACCGAGCCGCAGGGCGAGGTGAAGCGCAACATCCGCTGCCCGTATCACTCCTGGACGTATGCGCTGGACGGCAAACTCATGGCCGCGCCCAACATCGCATCGCTGACCGACGAGACCGGCGCGGCCATCGACCGCTACCGGTTCGGACTGGTTCCCGTCGCGCTGACCGAGTGGCTCGGCTACGCCTGGGTGTGCCTGTCCGACACCCCGCCCCCGTTCGAAGATGTCATCGCCGAGACGACCGTGCGCCTTGGTGACTCCGACGCCATCAACCGCTACGGCATCGGTGGTTTGGACGTCGGCCACCGTGTCGTCTACGACGTGGCGGCCAACTGGAAGCTGATCGTCGAGAACTTCATGGAGTGCTACCACTGCAGCTCGATCCACCCAGAACTGGTCGGCGTGCTGCCGGAGTTCGCCAGGGGAATGGCGGCTCAGGCCAACGTCGGCCTTGGCGCCGAATTCGGTTCGCAGGTAGACGGATTCACGGTGGACGGCTCGACCGGATTCGAGCGGCTGCCAGGGATCACCGATGACCAGGACCGCCGCTACTACGCGATCACGGTCAAGCCGACGGTGTTCATCAACCTGGTCCCTGATCACATCATCTTCCACCGGATGTTCCCGATCTCGCCGTCGCGGACGATCGTCGAATGCGACTGGCTCTACACCGCCGACGTGGTGTCGTCTGGGCGGGACGTCTCGCATTCCGTAGAGTTGTTCCACCGCGTCAACGAGCAGGACTTCGAGGCGTGCGAGCGAACTCAGCCGGCGATGTCGTCACGGGCCTACCGGCACGGCGGAGTATTGGTTCCCGCCGAACACCACATCGCGGAGTTCCATCAGTGGGTAGTGTCCCGTCTCGCTGCTGAATGTCGCCGGCCGGGCGGCTCCGGCGACGGGCAGGTGGAGCGCGTGTGAACGGTGAACCAGATCTCTATATCGGTGGGCAATGGCGGCACGCCTCGGACGGCGGAACACGAGAAATCATCAACCCCGCCGACGGCAGCGTCGGCGCGGTCGTCGACGAGGCCACCCCAGATGACGCACGAGACGCCGTCGCGGCCGCGCGCACAGCCTTCGACGACGGCTCCTGGGCCGCCACCCCGGTTTCCGAACGCGCCGCGCTGCTCGACCGCATCGCCGACCTGCTGCAGCGCGACAAAGAGGATCTAGCGGCGCTGGAAACCCGGGACACCGGTAAGACCCTGGCCGAAAGCCGCATCGACATCGACGACGTCACCTCGGTGTTCCGCTACTACTCGCGGTTGGCCGGCGCCGAATCCGACCGGCTCGTCGACGTCGGCGATCCCGCGGTAATCAGCCGCGTGGTGCGTGAACCGATCGGCGTCTGTGTGCTGATCGCGCCGTGGAATTACCCGCTGCTGCAGATGTCGTGGAAGATCGCCCCGGCGCTGGCCGCCGGCTGCACGATGGTCGCCAAACCCAGCGAGGTCACCCCGCTGACCACGATCGCGTTCGTCCACTTACTGGAAGAGGCCGGCGTGCCTGCGTCGGTGGTCAACCTCGTGCAGGCCAGCGGCGCGACGATCGGGTCGGCCCTCACCGACACCCCGGCCGTCGACCTCATCTCGTTCACCGGGGGAGTGGCGACTGGCCGGACCATCGCCGAGACCGCCGCCAAACACGTCACCAAGGTGGCACTCGAACTCGGCGGAAAGAACCCGCACATCGTGTTCGCCGACGCCGAACCGAACAGCGCTGTCGACCACGTTCTGACCGGTGTGTTCCTGCATTCGGGGCAGGTGTGCTCGGCAGGCACCCGGCTGATCATCGAGGAGTCCATCGCCGACGACTTCGTCGCCGAGCTTGCCGCGCGCGCCGAGAAGATCCGGGTCGGTGACGGCATGGACCCGGCCAGTGAGACCGGGCCACTGGTCTCCGAGCAGCATCGTGCCAAAGTGGAAGCCCATGTCCAGCAAGGCATTTCCGAAGGTGCGAAGCTGGTGACCGGCGGTGCACGACCCAGCGACCCGGCGCTGGACAAGGGCAGCTTCTACCTGCCCACGATCTTCGACCAGTGCGACCGGTCGATGCGGATCGTCCAGGAGGAGACCTTCGGGCCGATCCTCACGGTGGAACGGTTCACCACAGAGGCTGAGGCGATCGCTCTCGCCAACGACACGGAATACGGTCTCGCGGCCGGTGTCCGGACATCTGATCCGGCGCGAGGCGAGCGAATGGTGCGGGCATTGCGGCACGGCACCGTGTGGCTCAACGACTTCGGCTACTACACCGCCGCCGCTGAGTGGGGCGGATTCGGGAAGTCCGGCAATGGACGCGAACTCGGACCGACCGGGCTCGCGGAATATCAAGAGATCAAACACATCTGGCACAACACCGCGCCCGCCCCGGCCGGCTGGTTCAAGGGTTAGGAAAGGACACCATCATGGTGATCAAGGAGCCGCACGCCGACAGCGGGATGGAGGACTTCGGCTATAAGGAGTCGCTGGACCGGAGCATCGGAAAATTCGCGAGCTTCGCGGCCGGCGTGTCCTACATCTCGATCCTGACCGGCACATTCCAGCTGTTCTACTTCGGCTTCGGAACCGCGGGACCTGCGTACCTCTGGTCGTGGCCGCTGGTGTTCGTGGGACAGATGGCTGTCGCACTGTGTTTCATGGAGCTGGCAGCGAAGTACCCGGTCGCCGGCTCCGTCTACAACTGGTCCAAGAAACTCGCCAGTCGCCTTGTTGGATGGACGTCGGGCTGGCTGATGCTCACGGCGTCGATCGTGACGCTGTCCGCGGTGGCGCTGGCCTACCAGCTCAACCTGCCCCGGGTGTGGAGCGGATTCCAGTTCATCGGCGACGGTAGCGGCGAATACGATTTCGCGACGAACGCGGTGATCCTCGGCACCATCCTGATCGTGTTCACCACGCTGATCAACGCGCTCGGCGTGCGGCTGATGGCCCGGATCAACAGCACAGGCGTCTTCATCGAACTGATCGCCGCCGTGCTCATCGCCTTCATCCTGGCCATCAACATCGAGCGGGGCCCGGATGTGTTCTTCTCCACCAACGGATATGGCGCCGGCGAGAGCGCAGGCTTCCTCGGTGCATTCCTGATCGCCTCGCTGGCATCGGGATACGTCATGTACGGCTTCGACACCGCCAGCTCACTCGGTGAGGAAACGGTGGAGCCGCGCCGCACCGCACCCAAGGCCATTGCGCGAGCCATCTTGGCGTCCTTCGTCATCGGCGGTGCAATCCTCGTCTTCGCGGTGATGTCCGCCCCCAATCTGGAGGACCCGGAACTGGGTGCGAGCTCGGGCGGCCTGCAGTACATCGTCGAGCAGGTGATGGGAGGGCCCGTCGGACGGATCTTCTTGGTGTGCATCGTCATCGCGGTGACCGTGTGCGCGCTGGCCGTGCACACCGCCGCGATCCGGCTGACCTTCGCGATGGCGCGTGACAACGCGCTCCCGTTCGGCGAGAAGCTTGCCACGGTCAACCCGAAGACCCAGACCCCGATCGTGCCCGCGGTGACCATCGGCATCATCGCGGTGATCATCCTGGTCATCAACATTGGTCAGCCGAAGATCTTCACGGTGCTGACGTCCATCGCGATCATCATGATCTACATGGCCTACCTGATGGTCACCGGACCGATGCTCAAGAAGCGGTTGCAAGGTCAATGGCCGCCAAAGGATCTCAAAGAGGGCGGCTACTTCACCATGGGTAGGTGGGGCCTGCTGGTCAACATCGTGGCGGTGGTCTGGGGTGTCGCCATGGCGGTGAATCTGGCCTGGCCGCGAGCGGCCGTATACGGGGAGCCCTGGTACAACACCTGGGGCGCGTTCGTCTACATCGGTCTGATCCTCGGGCTGGGCCTGCTCTGGTATTTCGTCAAGGGGCGTCATCACATCGGTTGCCTTGAGTCTCACGCGGCAACGACGAAATCCGAGGCGGTGGAACAGGCCTGATGTCTGACGCCGGAACGTTCGACTACGTGATCGCCGGCGGCGGCACCGCGGGCTGCGTGCTCGCCGCACGGTTGTCCGAAAACCCCGACGTGACGGTGTGTCTGCTGGAGGCCGGGCCGTCGGACGTCGGCGACGACAACATCCTGGTGCTGACGGAGTGGATGCACCTGCTGGACTCCGGCTACGACTGGGACTACCCGGTCGAACCGCAGGAGCGGGGCAACTCGTTCATGCGGCATGCCCGCGCCAAGGTTCTCGGCGGGTGCTCGTCGCACAACTCGTGCATCGCGTTCTGGCCACCTGCTGAATGCCTCGACGAGTGGGTGAAGATGGGTGCTGACGGCTGGAGCGCCGCCGAAGTCCTGCCCCTGGTCGAGAGATTGACCGAGACGGTGCCGCTTCGCGACGTCCCACCTGAGGATCCCTGCGGGGCAGCGGTTTTGGAGGCCGCCGCCATGGTCGGGCTGCCCACTGTGGCGTTCAACCGCGGTGAGACGGTCCGCAAGGGCGCCGGCTGGTTTCAGATCAATGCGGATGAGGGCGGCACGCGCATGTCGACCTCCGTCGCGTTCCTGCATCCGATCCTGGAATCCCGCCGGAACCTCGAGGTGCGAACCAAGTGCTGGGTCAGCGAGATCCTGTTCGATGACTCCCTTGGGGCGACGGGGGTCCGCTATCAGCGGCCCGACCTGTCCGGCTACGACGACGTGTCGGCGCGGCGCGAAGTCATCGTCACCGCAGGGGCGATCGACACTCCGAAGTTGCTGATGCTGTCTGGGATTGGCCCTGCGGATCACCTTCGAGAATTCGGCATCGATGTGCGGGTCGACTCACCGGGTGTCGGCGAGAACCTCGACGACCACGTCGAGGGGCTGGTGTTCTGGGAGGCCTCTCGCCCCATGGTGCAGACGTCGACGCAATGGTGGGAGATCGGCCTGTTCGCATGCGTCGACGAGGGCATCACGCAACCGGACCTGATGATGCACTACGGCAGCGTGCCGTTCGACATGAACACGCTGCGCCGCGGCTACCCGACCACCGACAATGGATTCTGCTTGACGCCCAACGTAACTCAGGGCCATTCACGCGGCACCGTGCGGCTGCGCACGCGTGACTTCCGTGATCGCCCGCGTGTGGATCCGCGCTACTTCACCGATCCCGACGGATACGACGAACGAATCATGCTGACCGGCGTCCGGCTGGCCCGCAAGATCGCCGAACAATCACCGTTGACGGGCTGGGTCCAGCGCGAACTCGCTCCTGGGCCCGACGCGAGGTCCGACGATGAACTGCTCGACTACATCCACCAATGCCACAACACCGTCTACCATCCGGCCGCGACCGCGCGGATGGGTGCGGTCACCGACCCGATGGCGGTCCTCGATCCTGAGCTGCGGGTCAAGGGTGTCTCGAGGCTGCGTGTCGTCGACGCGTCGGCGATGCCGAAGCTGCCTTCGGTGAACCCCAACATCACCGTCATGACGATGGCTGAGAAGTGTGCCGACCTCATCCGAAAGCGCTGACGTAGCAACCGATCTCACGTCATTCCTGGGCGACCACACGCCGTTCCAGGCGATGTCCGACGACGAGCTGGCGGCACTCGTCGCCGGTTCGACCGTGGTGGATTTTCCCGCTGGGGCTTCGGTGGCCGACTACGCGACCCGGGTTCCCGACGACGTGTGGATGGTCTACACGGGCACCGTCGCGCTACACGCCAGTGGCGACGGCATCACCATCGACACCGTCGGGCCCGGCGGCATCTTCGGTTACATGCCGCTGCTCGCCGGTGGTGGAATGGATTTCGAGGCCCGAACCACGGTTGCGAGCACCCTGATCCGGCTGCCAGGCGCGTTGGTGCGGGCGCAGTTCGCCAAGCCGGCGGGCCTGGCGTTCCTCGCCTCGTCGGCCTGGAACCTCGGCACGACCGACCGGCCCACGATCGCGCCGGCCACCGACGGCAGGCCCGTCGCCGAACTCGTGCACGGCGAGGTGCTGCTCGTCAGCCCCGACACATCCGTCCGCGACGCGGTGGTCCGGATGACCGAGCATCATGTGTCGTATGCGTTGATCAGGCTGCCCGGCGGCGGCCTCGGCATCTTCACCGACCGCGACCTGCGCACCCGGGTGGTGGCTGCGGGCCTGCCCGTTGATGTGCCGATCGGCGGGGTGATGAGCGCGCCCGCGCGCACCGTCACCGCCGATCTGACCGCCGAGACGGTGCTGATGGAGATGCTCGAATGCGGGCTGCGGCACATGCCGGTGGTCACGCCGCGCGGCAACGTCGTCGGCGTGCTGGAGGATGCCGACCTACTCGCCGCCTCGGCCCGCCAGAGCTTCATGCTGCGCCGCTCAATCGGCCTTGCCGCCAACACAACTGAGCTGCAAAAGGTGGGTCATCGCGTCACAGGCATGGCGGGCGATCTGTTCCGCAACGGGACCAAGGCGTCGGCGACCAGTGCGATCCTGTCCGTCGTCATCGACAGCCTGGTGCGCAAGGCACTCGAACTGGCGCTCGCCGAGGCCGACCATGCGCCCAGCGACGGGTTCGCGTGGCTCACCCTTGGCAGCGTGGCCCGACGCGAGGCCATGCCATCGTCGGACGTGGACAGCGCGCTGTCGTGGCGCGACGGATTGCCTTCGGCGAGTACACGATTGCGGAACATTGCTGCGCGCACACACGAGATTCTGGACGGCTGCGGACTGCCCTCGGACCGCAACGGTGCTATCGCGTTCAAGCCGAACTTCTCGCGCTCACAATCGGATTGGTTCACGGCAGCGAAGGGCTGGCTGGACGACCCGTTGCGGGATCGCGGCCTGATCTTGTCGTCCCTGCTCATCGACGGCCGCGTCGTATGGGGCGATACCGCGCTGCACTCGGTGCCTGCGGCGTACCGCCGGATGGCCGACGAACACCCGAACGCGTTGCGGCTCCAGTTGCTCGATGCGCTATCGGGCAAGGTTCGCACGCGATCGCTGCGCGACGTGCTTTCGAGGCGCGGCGGCACGTTCGACCTGAAAAGCCATGCGGTGACGCCGATCGTCAACCTCGCCCGCTGGGGTGGCCTCACCGCCGACGTCACATCGGCGACAACACCGACGAGGCTCGATGCCGCCGCGCAGGCCGGCGCGATCAGCACACGCGACGCCTCCACGTTGTGCGACGTGTTCGTGATGTTGCAGCGGCTGCGCATGGCACATCAGGTCGAACAGATTGCCGCCGGCCACACGCCTGGGGACGTGATCACGATGTCCGAGCTCTCGCCGCTCAATCGCAGCCTGCTCGGCGACGGACTGCGCGAAATCGCCGCGGTCCGCAGACGGGTCGGCAACTTCGGCATGCCGCGCGTATAGGCTTTGAAAGTAATCATGGCCAAGCGTGAGGATGTTCAACCCACCGCCGCGGTGCAATCCGTCGACCGCGCACTGCTGGTGCTGGAGATCTTGGCGACGCTGGGACAGGCCGGCGTGACGGAGATCGCCGCCGAGCTCGGTGTGCACAAGTCGACGGTGTCGCGCCTGCTCACGGTGCTGGAATCGCGCGGCTACGTCGAACAAGTGTCGGGTCGCGGCAAGTACCGGCTCGGCTTTTCGATCGCGCGGCTGGCCCGAGCCAGCAGTGCGCGTCTGGACCTGGTGAAACTCAGCCAGGACGTCTGCGACGGGCTGGCCGCCGACGCGGGGGAGACCGCCAACGTGGCGATCCTGGACGGCGACCGCATCGTCAACGTCGCCGAGGCGATCGGCCCGGCGGAGATCACGCTGCGGACATGGGTCGGTCAGAGCTGCCCAGCGCATGCGACATCCAGTGGCAAGGTGCTGCTCGCCGGACTCGACCCCGCCGACGTGCGGACCAGATTCGCGACCGGGCTGGAAGCCTTTACCGACAACACCGTTGTGAAGCTGACCGACCTGCAACGTCAACTCGCCACCGTCCGTGAACGCGGGTGGGCGAGCGTGACTGAGGAGCTCGAGGTCGGACTGAATGCGGTCGCGGCTCCGGTCTACGACGCGAACGCGCAAGTAATTGCGGCGCTGAGTGTTTCGGGTCCGTCATACCGCCTTGCGGAGGACCAGTTCGAGGAGCACGCCAAGCGCACAGTCGCCGCGGCGGAGGTCATCAGCCGCCGCCTAGGCTGGTTCGAGCACGGATAAGGACCAGCTCGGCGAACTGTTCGGGGCACTCGAGCGGTGTGAAATGCCCGGCGTCAACGGCGGAATGCAGCTGGACATCGATGAAGTAGTGCTCCAGCCGATCGGCCCACTGGCGCGGGAACAGCGGATCATGCTGCGGCCAAAGGACATCCGTCGGCGCGTGAATCTTGATGGCCCGATCGGGTGGTAGCTCGGTGAGCGACTGGGCGATCATCCCTGCGCCGGCGCGATACCAGGCGATGGAGGCGGTGAACGCGCCCGGTAGGGCGTAATCGGACACCAGGCGTTCCAAATCATCCTCGGTGACAGTGAAATTCGGGCCGGACCAGTGATTCCAGAAATGCCGCAGATAATCCCGGACCGCATCGGGGTTGCCGTCGATCAATTGAGCGGCGAGTGGCAGTTGGTGGAAGGCCTGGTACCAGAACTCGCCCTGAGCCTGCGCGGTGAGGACGCGGTCACCGGCGCCGGGCAGCGGGGGAGACAGCACCAGTGCCTGCACCAGATCGGGATGCATCCGGGCGACGCTCTGCGCGACGCGGCTTCCGACGTCATACCCCGCGAGCACGACATCGGACAGAGCCAGTTCCTTGATGAGGCCGACGACGCTGCTGGCCTGGGCGGTGGCGCTGTAGAAGTGGCGCACCGCGACGTCGTGCTTGTCAGAGCCGCCGAACCCACGCAGGTCGGGAACGATGACATCGGCGGTGTCCCCGAGCAGCGCCACGACCAGGCGGTAGTCGTGACGGTTGCCCGGCCATCCGTGCAACAAGACCACCGCCGGTGCGCCCTTTGTCCCGAACCTGTCGAAGGCCAGCCGGAACCCGTCGACCGGGGCGCTTCGCGACCACATTGGCCTATCTTGCGATTTGTCAGCTGGCTTTGTGCAGGGTTTCCGAATCACCCGTGATGACAGCGAGAATGGTGCGCCACGCGTCGGACGGTGAGTTGATCACATCGGAGTGTGCATTGGGGCCTGCCATCAACCGACCGTCGTCGTAATAGCCTGTGGGCAAATGTATTACGCCCGGCATCTCGTCGGGGTCGGCGCCATGCGGCCCGCCGGGAATACCCTGCACGGCCTGAATGAAGTCGCCGGGCGCCGTCATCGAGAAGCGCTCCACCTGCGGGTTGCGGTTGTGCCAGTCGCCGGGGTCGTCGACGCCGACGCCGGCTCCCGCCGCGGCCAAGTACAGCGTGCGGTCGGCGGTGAGCCCGGCCGCTTCGGCGGTGCCAAGGATCGAGCCGCCGTACGAATGCCCGATGTAGGTGACCGGAACCGGAGGCCCGGTGGCGGCTTTTGCGTCGACGGTGCGGTCGACATCTTCGCTGAAGGCCACGAGTCGCGGTGCCATGTCCCTGGCGTAGCGGGGATTGGCAGCGTCGACCAGGGCACTTGCCACATTGCCGCCCTGCGGGAACGGCCCGCCCAGATAGGTGATGGTCGCGACCTCGCCGCGAGTGGTCGTGACGAAGCGCCTCGCGGTCTGGGTGTTGGCCGCAGAACCCTCGATCGTCGTGTTCAGCCCCGGAACGAGCACCGCCACGCTTGTCGCTCTCGACAGATTCCCGTTGAGTTCCACCAGGGACGCCCGCCCGGGGTCAAAAGCAAGGATCTGCCGGTCGACCCGCTCGCTGCCGCCGGTTGGATCGTCGACCTCGCTCAGCAGGCTGCGGTAGAACGCGACGCGCATCGGGTCGTCTGTGTCGACGATGGCCTGGGCGATGTTGGTCCGATTCGCGGCGACGCGCATGTCCCACGGCATGCCGTCCGTGTTACCCACCTCGCGTGGGAACTCGGCGACGAGTCGCTGCCGCGCCTCGGGGGTCAGCGCGGCGATCTGTTCGGCGATGCTGTCCTGGCTCATCGACCGCCAGGCGCTAGCGGGGACGGTCTGTGCAGCGGCCGCAATGGGCGCAGGCCTGAGGGCTTCGGCGATGTCGTTGGCGGCATCGGTGTCGGCGGCTTCAAGGCGGTCCAGCGCGTCGGCGATCTGCTCGGTCAGCTCGACGGCCCGCATCACGAGCATGTCGCGGGCCACCCCTGGATCGCCGCCCGACAACGCGACCAGCAATGGCGGCGGATCGGCGTGTACGGACACGGAGCCGTCATCGGCTACCGCGAAACCCTCGTCGCGAGCGGCAGCCACCCGCGCCATGACGTCGGCGCGTGCTGAGGCGATCTGATCGGCACCATCGCGGGCGGCCACCGACGCGATGACCAACGCCCGCGCCGCGGCGTCACCCGCAGCCACGATGGTGCTCGCGCTGTCGTGCGCCGCATCAGCGGCCTCGCCGCTCCAGGAATCCACAACGGGTGCAAGCGCGTCGACTTTCGCTATCAGGTCGTCGACGGCGCCGTCCCACGCGTCCGCGAGGCGACGCAGTGAGTCCGGCTGCCAGGCCTCTGCTTGTGAGACCGTCGGCCGGGTCACCTCTCGCGGAACCGCGCGCCGTTGGAGGTGTCGGCGCGCTCGAAGGCGTCGGCCGACATATGCGCGGCCAGCGCCCAGCCGCGCATATTGGCGACTACGTCGGTGAGCCGGGCCGCGACGAGTACCGGCGCGGCGATGTTGCCGACGGCCGAACCCTGCAGCCCCTCGGGATCTAGTGTGGGCCAACGCATTCCGGCAATCGCATCCGCGGCGGCCATGACCCGGTCGGCGACCCCGCGCAGCGTTGTGAGATCAACTTCGGCGATTTCCCCCATGGCTCATGCTGACAGATCGGCGAGTGACCGCGCTGAAGTTATCCACAGGCTTTGAGGTCGCCGCGCTTGGCCCAGGACATCGGCCGGGTCGCCTCGGCGGCTGCCGCGATCTGTCAGGACACGATCGAATTGCAGGGCTTCGTTCGGTTATCGGCGCGGCTTGCGCGCCGCGTTCGGCCAGCAACCAGTAGTCTCGATGAGGTGCAGCGACGAATCATGGGCATCGAGACCGAATTCGGTGTCACGTGCACGTTCCATGGCCATCGTCGGCTGAGCCCCGACGAGGTCGCCCGCTACCTTTTCCGGCGGGTGGTGTCATGGGGCCGCAGTTCGAATGTTTTCCTACGCAACGGCGCACGGTTGTATCTCGATGTGGGCAGCCACCCCGAATACGCCACCGCCGAATGCGACAGCCTGACCCAGCTGGTCACCCATGACCGCGCCGGCGAACGGGTGCTCGAGGACCTGCTGATCGACGCCGAGCAGCGGTTGGCCGACGAGGGCATCGGTGGCGACATCTATCTGTTCAAGAACAACACCGACTCGGCTGGGAATTCGTACGGCTGCCACGAGAACTACTTGATCGTGCGCGCCGGGGAGTTCTCCCGGATCTCCGATGTGCTGCTGCCGTTCCTGGTCACCCGCCAGCTGATCTGCGGCGCAGGCAAGGTGTTGCAGACCCCCAAGGCAGCTACTTTTTGCCTCAGCCAGCGTGCCGAGCACATCTGGGAGGGCGTCTCGTCGGCGACCACCCGCAGCCGCCCGATCATCAACACCCGCGACGAGCCGCACGCCGACGCCGAGAAGTACCGTCGCCTGCACGTCATCGTCGGCGACTCCAACATGTGCGAATCCACCACCATGCTCAAGGTCGGCACTGCGTCGCTGGTGCTGGAGATGATCGAGGCCGGCGTGGCGTTCCGCGACTTCTCGCTGGACAACCCGATCCGCGCCATCCGAGAGGTCAGCCACGATCTCACCGGCCGTCGTCCGGTGCGGTTGGCCGGCGGTCGCCAGGCCAGCGCGTTGGATATTCAGCGGGAGTACTACGGCCGCGCCGTCGAATACCTGCAGACCCGCGAGCCGAACACGCAGATCCAACAGGTCGTCGATCTGTGGGGCCGCCAACTCGACGCGGTCGAGAGCCAGGACTTCGCCAAGGTCGACACCGAGATCGACTGGGTGATCAAACGCAAGCTGTTCCAGCGCTACCAGGATCGCTACAGCATGGAGCTGTCCGACCCGAAGATTTCGCAGCTGGACCTGGCGTACCACGACATCAAGCGTGGGCGCGGCGTGTTTGACTTGCTGCAGCGCAAGGGCCTGGCGACGCGGATAACCACCGACGAGGAAATCGAAGCCGCGGTGAACACCCCGCCTCAGACCACCAGGGCCAAGCTGCGCGGCGAGTTCATCAGTGCAGCGCAGGAAGCCGGCCGTGACTTCACCGTCGACTGGGTGCACCTCAAGCTCAACGATCAGGCCCAGCGCACCGTGCTGTGCAAGGACCCGTTCCGGTCGGTCGACGAGCGGGTCAAGCGGCTCATCGCCAGCATGTAACGCTCGACGAGCGCTCAGTGTTGTACGGTTTCGGCTTGAAATTTCGTACAACGACGAGCGCTCGACCGTTATCCACAGGGTCAACTGGCGGCTTCACACAAACCGAACCCACAATGCGGAAATGCCTCCAGAGCTCCGCGCCGTGTTCGCCGCGCAGGGCGGAGTTGCCACCTCACCGCAGATTTTGGCTCACCTGAGCCGGCGCGGTATGCAGCGTCGTCTCCGCAGCTCCGGGCTGGTCAAGATCTTTCCGGGCATCTACAGCCTTGGTGCACCCGACCTGTTCACTCGGCTACGCGGATTGGATGTCCGCTGCGGTGAGCAGGTCGCGGTGTGTTTAGGCACCGCCGCGGCGATCTTCGGCTACGACACCGAGGACGTCACCGAATTGCACGTCCTTAACCCGGAGGGCCACCTCCTGCGGGACCACACCGGCCTCAAAGTGCACCGGCGGCAAGGCGCACCGCTCACCAGCTACCGAGGCCGCCCGCTCACCACGCCAAGCTGGACGGCGGTCGAGGTCGCGCGGAGCTTGCACCGACCCCGTGCGTTGGCGACGCTCGACGCAGCCTTGCGCAGCCAGACTTGCGATCGCCGCGACTTGCTAGCAGCCGCTAAGGCCCAGGCAGGGCGCCGCGGCATCGTCGCGGTTCGAGACCTCATTCCGCTGGCCCGGCGCGAGGCCGAGTCACCGATGGAGAGCGAGGCCCGTCTTGTCATGCTTGACGGCGGACTACCAGAACCTGTTCTGCAGTACGAAATCGTCGACCTAGACGGGCGATTGTGGCGAGTCGACTTTGCCTGGCCGGATCGGCGGGTCGCCGTTGAATTCGACGGATTCGATTGGCACAGTTCGCGCGAAGCGCTACGAAAGGATCGCCAGAAGAGGGCTGCCCTCGAAGAGGTCGGCTGGCGGGTGTTGTCCATCGTCAGCGACGATGTGCGAAGGCAGCCCGATGTGATGCTGCGCCGCATCGATGCCCAACTCATGCGGACCGCGGCCGCGTGAGCGCTCATGTGTGTACGGTTCGGGCGCGAACTTCCGTACCAGGCTGAGCGCTCGCCACGGTCCAATCACACTAAGCTACGGCGCGTGGGAATCTCCAAGGTCGAACGGCTGATGAATCTTGTCATTGCACTGCTGTCGACCCGTACGTTCATCACCGCCGAGCGGATCCGCGAAACCGTCTCCGGGTATGCCGACAGCCCCAGCGATGAGGCGTTCTCCCGGATGTTCGAGCGCGACAAGAACGAACTGCGCGACCTTGGCATCCCACTGGAAACCGGCAGAGTCTCCCAATTCGACCCCACCGAGGGCTACCGCATCAATCGCGAGGCGTACGCATTGCCTGCGGTGGAACTGACCGCCGACGAGGCTGCCGCGGTCGCGGTGGCCACGCAGCTGTGGGAGTCGCCGGAACTGATCACCGCAACCCAAGGCGCGCTGCTCAAGCTGCGAGCGGCAGGAGTCGACGTCGACGCACCGGACTCCGGAATCGCGATCACCTCGACGGCGGTGCTGCCCGGCCTGCGCGGCTCGGAGGACGTCCTGGGAATCCTGTTGTCCGCCATCGATTCTGGGCAGGCCGTGCAGTTCCCGCACCGTCCTGCCCGCAGCGAGCCGTACACCATTCGCACCGTGGAGCCGTGGGGCGTCGTCACCGACCGCGGCCGGTGGTATCTGGTCGGCCACGACCGGGACCGCGACGCGACACGCACCTTCCGGTTGTCGCGGATCGGGCCGGAGGTGACCGCCATCGGTCCGCCAGGCGCGGTCTCAAAACCCGACGACGTGAACTTGCGGGAGATCGTGGCGCGTGTGGTCAGCGAGCCTCCGACCGGGACACATGCCCGCGTGTGGGTCGCCGAGGGCCGCGCCACCGCGCTGCGCAGGCAGGCGACAGTGGCCGGCCCACGAGTCCTCGGCGGCCGCGCAGGCCACCAGATCACCGTCGATATGGGGATGACCGACCGGCTGGCCCGCGAAATCGCCAGCTACGGAGCGGACGCCGTCGCATTGGAGCCCGAGTCGCTGCGTGACGACGTCCTGAGTCGGCTGCGTGCGCAAGCCGGCCTTGCGGACGAGGTGAAAGCATGACAACCGTGTCGACCCGGCTGGTGCGGCTGCTCAACATGGTTCCGTACTTTCAGGCCAACCCCAAGATCACCTATGCCGAGGCCGCGTCCGATCTGGGCGTCAGCGTCAAACAACTCCGCGACGACCTCAACCAGCTGTGGATGTGCGGGCTACCAGGCTACGGGCCAGGCGACCTGATCGACTTCGAATTCTCCGGCGACACAATCGAAGTCACATTCTCCGCGGGCATCGATCACCCGCTGCGGCTGACGTCGCCCGAGGCGACGGGCGTGCTGGTGGCGCTGCGGACACTGCTCGACGTGCCTGGCATGGTCGACCCAGAGGCCGCACGAAGCGCAATCGCGAAGATCGAATCGGCAGCGGGCACGGCCAACCATGGCGTTGAAGGCTCTGTGGCGGCGGTCGACGAGCCCGCCCCGGTGGAGAGCGCGGCCGCAGCGGCGGTGCGGGCCGCCGTGCGCAATGGCCGCGCCCTGGCGATCGAGTACTACTCGGCATCCCATGACGTGCTGTCCAGCAGGGTCGTCGACCCCATTCGTGTGCTGCTGGTCGCCGACCACAGCTACCTGGAGGCCTGGTGCCGGTCGGCCGAGAGTGTGCGGCTCTTCCGGTTCGACCGGATCGTCGACGCGCAGGTCCTTGACGAGCCGGCGGCGCCGCCGCGGCCCGCGGTCGAGGCCGGTCCAGACACGTCGCTGTTCGATGCCGACCCGTCGTTGCCGTCGGCGAAGCTGCTCATCGACCGCTCCGCGTCCTGGATGTTCGACTACTACCCGTTGCGCGTGATCCGCGAGCTACCCGACGGCGCGTGCGAGGCGGAGATGACGTTCGCATCCGACGAATGGATGTCGCGGTTCGTGCTGGGATTCGGCTCGGCGGTGCGTGTGCTCGCCCCGGAAGCACTGGCTCAGCGGGTGCGAGAATCGGCCGCGGCGGCGCTTCGCGCTTACGAAGTCGGTGCCGACCCGTCTGGCAGGTAGACTCGGCGAAGACTCACGGAGGTGACCAAATTGGGCGGTCTACAACCCTGGCACTGGGTAATCGTCATTGCCGTGTTCGTGCTGCTCTTCGGCGCCAAGAAGCTGCCGGACGCGGCCCGCTCGCTGGGCAAATCGATGCGGATCTTCAAGTCCGAGATCAAGGAGATGCAGGCCGACTCCAAGCCGGAGGCCACCGCGCCGCCGGCCACGCCGATCGCCTCGGAACGCGCAGACACCCCGGCCCCGACTACCGAGCAGCCATCGGATAAACACCCAGCCTGATCCACGTCGACCCGTGGACCGCGGCATCACGCCGCGTCGATAGGCGGTGTCTATAGGCAAGCCCGTGCGCACCCCCGGAGTACTCAAAAAACTCGATCCGCGTCGCCGTCGCGCGCAGGTCAATCCCGACGGCACCATGTCGCTCGTCGAGCACCTTCACGAGTTGCGGACGCGACTGCTGATCGCCGTTGCCGCGATCGTGATCACGACCGCCTTCGGTTTCTTCTGGTACAGCAACGGCGTGTTCGGCATGCACAGCCTCGGCGAATGGCTGCGCGGCCCGTACTGCGCGCTGCCGGCCTCCGCGCGTGCCGACATCACCTCTGACGGGGCCTGTCGGTTGCTTGCCACTTCACCGTTCGACCAGTTCATGCTGCGCCTCAAGGTCGGCCTGACCGCTGGCATCGTGCTGGCCTGTCCGGTCTGGCTGTATCAGCTGTGGGCGTTCATCACACCCGGTCTGTACCGCAAGGAACGCCGGTTCGCGATGGTCTTCGTCAGCATCGGCGCGGTGCTGTTCATGGCAGGCGCGGTGCTGGCCTACGTGGTGCTCGCGAAGGCGCTGAGCTTCCTGCTGACGGTCGGCAGCGACGTTCAGGTCACCGCGTTGTCCGGTGATCAGTACTTCGGATTCCTGATCAACCTGCTGCTGGTGTTCGGCATCAGCTTCGAGTTCCCGCTGCTGATCATCATGCTCAACCTCATCGGAATGCTGACCTACGAGCGGCTCAAGGCCTGGCGGCGAGGTCTGATCTTCGGGTTGTTCGTGTTCGCCGCGTTCGCGACGCCGGGCTCCGATCCCTTCTCGATGCTCGCGCTCGCGCTCGCACTGACAGTCCTGCTGGAGTTCGCCATCCAGATCGCCCGTGTTCACGACAGGCGCAAGGCCCGCCGAGCCGCGCTTGAAGACGTGCCCGACGAACAGGCGGCCGCGATCGGGGGCGTCGAGCCAATCGAACCGCCGACCACCGTGCCCACACCGGCCCGGGTGGTAGTCGATGACGACGCCACTTAGCCCACTTAGCGGGGAACTCGCCGGCTTCACCGCGCAGCTGCCGTTTCAGTTGGACGATTTTCAGCGGCGCGCCTGCCAGGCGCTGGAGAACGGGCATGGCGTGCTGGTCTGCGCACCGACCGGTGCAGGCAAAACCGTGGTCGGCGAGTTCGCGGTGCATCTGGCATTGGCTGCGGGCGGAAAGTGCTTCTACACCACACCCATCAAGGCGCTGAGTAATCAGAAGCACAACGACCTGGTGCGCCGCTACGGCCAGGAGAAAATCGGTCTGCTGACGGGCGACCAGTCCATCAACGGCGATGCCGACATCGTGGTGATGACCACCGAGGTGTTGCGCAACATGCTCTACGCGAATTCGTCTACCTTGCACGGACTTTCCTACGTCGTGATGGATGAGGTGCATTTCCTTGCCGACCGGATGCGCGGTGCGGTGTGGGAAGAAGTGATCCTGCATCTGCCCGACGAGGTGCGGCTGGTGAGCCTGTCGGCGACGGTGAGTAACGCCGAGGAGTTCGGCGGCTGGATCCAGACCGTCCGTGGGGACACCACGGTGGTGGTCGACGAACACCGCCCCATCCCGCTCTGGCAGCACGTCATGGTCGGCAAGCGGATGTTCGACCTGTTCGACTACCGCGCGTCGGAAGCGGCGAAGTCAGGGCGCGAGCTATTGGTCGATCCGGATCTGTTGCGCCACATCGCGAATCGGCGCGAGGCCGATCGGCTGGCTGACTGGCAGCCTCGTGGCCGCGGCAGGCAGGGGCACCGGGGACGCCCGACCATCTATCGGCCGCCGAGTCGTCCCGATGTGATCTCCGCGCTGGATCACGAGGCGCTGTTGCCGGCGATCACGTTCGTGTTCTCCCGCGCCGGTTGCGACGCCGCCGTCAAGCAATGCCTGCGCTCCTCGCTGCGGCTGACCACCGACGAGGAACGAGTTCGCATCGCCGAGGTGATCGATCGGCGCACCGCAGACCTGAACGAAGCCGACTTGATCGTGCTGGACTATCACGAATGGCGGGAAGGTCTGCTGCGCGGGCTGGCAGCACACCACGCCGGAATGCTCCCGACTTTCCGTCACACCGTCGAAGAGCTGTTCACCGCAGGCCTTGTCAAGGCGGTATTCGCCACGGAGACACTGGCTTTGGGTATAAACATGCCGGCTCGCACGGTGGTGCTGGAGCGGTTGGTCAAATACAACGGCGAGCAACACATGCCGTTAACGCCGGGGGAGTACACCCAGCTGACAGGGCGAGCCGGCCGGCGCGGCATCGACGTCGAGGGTCACGCGGTGGTGTTGTGGCATCCGGATGTCGAGCCCGCCGAGGTCGCGGGGCTGGCTTCGACCCGCACCTTCCCGCTGCGCAGTTCGTTCGGGCCGTCGTACAACATGACGATCAACCTCGTGCACCAGATGGGGCCGACCCAGGCGCACAAACTGCTGGAAAGCTCGTTCGCGCAGTACCAGGCGGACCGGTCGGTGGTGGGGCTGGTGCGCGGCATCGAGCGCGGCGAGCGGATGCAGGGCGAGATAGCGACTGAACTCGGTGGCCGTGATGCGCCGATTCTCGACTACGTACGGCTGCGTGTGCAGATCTCCGAACGCGAGCGGGCACAGTCACGCGCTTCACGCGTGCAACGGCGCAAGGCCACCAACGACGCGCTGGGCTCCCTGCGCCGCGGCGACATCATCATGATCACGCATGGCCGCCGCGGAGGGCTGGCCGTCGTCTTGGAGCCGGCTCGCGACGACGAGGATCCGCGACCGTTGGTGCTGACCGAAAACCGTTGGGCGGGCCGGATTTCGTCGGCTGACTACACGGGAGGGGCGGCCCCGGTCGGGTCGATGCAACTGCCCAAGCGAGTCGAACACCGCAATCCGAGAATTCGGCGGGATCTCGCGTCGGCGCTGCGATCGGCGACGTCTGGTCTGGACATGCCTTCGGGCAAGGGCAAGCGCAGTGGCCCGCCGAAGGAGCCCGACATCGATCCCGAATTGGCCTCGCTGCGTGAGCAATTGCGGCGTCACCGCGCTCACAGTCTGCCCGACCGCGAAGCAATGGCTCGACTCGCCGAGCGGTACCTGCGGATCGAACGTGACAACGAGCAGATCCGGCAGAAGGTCGCCGCGGCGACCAACTCGTTGGCCCGCACCTTCGATCGAATCGTCGTGCTGCTCACCGAACGTGGGTTCATCGACGGCGCCGGCGATGGCGACCCGAAGGTGACCGACGACGGCCGGCTGCTGGCCCGGATCTACAGCGAGAGCGACCTGTTGGTCGCCGAATGCCTTCGCGGCGGGATGTGGGAAGGCCTGGCGCCCGCGGAACTTGCGGCGGTGGTGTCGTCGGTGCTCTACGAGTCCAGGGGCGACACGCCGGGCGCGCCAGACGGTGTCGACGTACCGACGGGCAAGCTGCGGCGGGCACTGAACCAAACCCGCAGGCTGTGGACGGAGCTGCGGGCCGACGAGCAGCGACACCGCATCACCCAAAGTCGCGAGCCCGACGACGGCTTCGTTCCTGCGATCTACCGCTGGGCCACCACGGGCGACCTGACCAGCGCGCTGGCGGCATCCGACGCCGCAGGCACCGGGTCGCCCTTGTCAGCAGGCGATTTCGTGCGGTGGTGCCGCCAGGTGCTCGACCTGCTCGACCAGGTACGCAATGCCGCGCCGACGCCCGAATTACGAGCCGCCGCGAAACGCGCGATCAACGACATTCGACGCGGCGTCGTCGCTGTTGATGCGGGGTAGTGTGTGTCTCCAGCAGACCTCGATCAAGGAGAGAGATGAGCGGACCTCAGGGATCTGATCCGACGCAGCCGTGGCCCGGTCAGCAGCCGGAGTCCGGGCAGGACCAGCCGTCGAGTGACCCGTCGGCCAACCAGCCGTGGCAACCGCCGACCTCCGGGGGCGACCAGCCCACCACCGCGGCGCCCGCGTGGCAGCCTCCGGCCTACGACCCGCAACAGCAGCAGTACCCGCAATATCAGCAGCCTGCCCCAGGTTCTCAGCAGCCGGCCTATCAGCCGCCGCAGCAGTATCCGCCGACCGAGCAATACGGCCAGCAGCAGCCCACCGAGTACAACCCCTCGGCCTACCCGCCGCCCGGGCAGTATGGGCAGCCTGGTCAGTACGGCCAGCAGTATGGGCAGCAGCCGCCTGCCCAGTACGGACAGCAGCCAGGGCAGTACGGACAGCAGCCGGGCCAATACGGGCAGTACCCGCAGTACAGCGCGCCGGGGACCGAAGAGGGCTCCAAGCGCTCGCTTGCGGTTATCGGCGGCATCCTCGGTCTGCTGGCGGCGATCATCGTGGCGGTGGTCGTGGCAATCGGCTTCTTCGTGGGTCCCCGTTGGTTTGTCACCACCAAGCTGGACATTGACGCCGCGCAGACCGGGGTGCAGCAGATCCTGACCGATGAGGCCAACGGCTACGGCGCCAAGAACGTCAAGGACGTCAAGTGCAACGACGGCCAGAGCCCGACGGTGAAGAAGGGTGAGACCTTCGACTGCGAGGTCAGCATCGACGGCACCAAGCGCCAGGTGACGGTGACGTTCCAGGACGACGACGGCACCTACGAGGTCGGCAGGCCCAAGTAGGCGCTAGCTCGCAGGCAGCGCGTCGAGCGCCTTTTGCAGCCGTCCGATCGAGGACGTCACACCGTAGGTTTCGGCCAGTTTGACCACCTTGCGCGGATGCTCGGCCACCAACGGCAGCGTGTCCGACGGCGTGGACAGCGTGACTGGCGCATCGGTCGCGACCGCAACGACCGGCCGGGCCGCCTCGATGTAATCGGCGGCCGACAGCAGTTTGGTCCGATACGCCTTGGACATCTTTGATTGGGGATCGTTGGCGGCGGCCAATATCCGGTCCAGCGAGCCGTGCTGCGCCAGCAGCGTCGCCGCTGTCTTCTCCCCGACGCCGGGGACGCCGGGCAGCCCGTCTGAGGGGTCGCCGCGCATCAACGCCAGCTCGGCGTAGGCCGGTCCGGCGCGGTCGATGGGTACGCGGTAGATGTCGGCCACTTCCGCCGGGCCGTACAGCGTGGCCTTGGCCAGCCCGCGGCCCAGGTACAACACCCGGACCTTGACCGGGTCGTCGGACACCAGTTGCAGCAGATCGCGGTCGCCGCTGACCACCACGACAGGGTCGCGGCGCTCCTTGAAGGCAAGCGTGCCGAGCACGTCGTCGGCCTCGTAACCGGGCGCCCCGGCAGTGGGAATGCCGAACGCGTCGAGCATCTCCATGATCATGTCGACCTGAGGGGTGAGCTCGTCGGGCACCTCTTCGATGTCGGGCTGACCCGCGGGTTCTGGCACCGCGACCCGGTGAGCCTTGTAGGACGGGATGAGGTCCACCCGCCACTGCGGCCGCCAGTCGTCGTCGCGGCACACCACCAGGCGTGCCGGCCGTTCCCGGGCGATCAGCGTGGCCACCGCGTCCAGAAACCCGCGCAGCGCATTGACCGGCCGTCCGTCGGGCGCGGTGATCGACGAAGGCACCCCGAAGTACGAGCGAAACCACATGCTGGCACCGTCGAGAAGCATCAGGGGAGCGGCCATGCCCGCCATCCTGCCAGGGCCCTCGCGGCGATCACGGGTTGTCGATCGAGCCCGCGGGTATTCCACCCGCATGCCGCAGGTTCAAGCGTTCGCCACCGTGCATCGCAGCGCCGATTCGATGTGGAGCGAACTCGGCTCGTTCCAGGGCCTCGCACGCTGGCACCCGATGGTCGAGTCGACCCAGGGCGAGGGCGAGCAGCCGCGCGCCACTCGCTCGGTGCGGACCCGCAACGGCGTGACATGGGTTGAGCGCCTCCTCGAGGTAGATCCCGAGCAGCGCCTGTACCGGTATGAGGTGACCTCTGACGACATGCCGGTCACCGGGTTTCGCGGCGAGCTCCGCATTCGCGAGGACGGGTCGTCCAAGTGCACCGTCGTCTGGACCGCACAGTTCACGGTCACCTCCGGTGACGAAAAGACGGTCAGCGACACGGTGCGCGAGTTCTTCCGGGCCGGCGTCCGCAGCATCGAAGATCGACACGCGTCGCGGCCGGCGACCGCGTTGCGCCGGCGCGTGCGTTTGCTGCAGCGGCGCTAGGGCTCGTTGCAGCGGTAGCCTCAGCGCGTGGCTCTTGTTGTCGATCGCATCGACCACGTGGTGCTCAACTGTCGCGACGTCGACGCCACAACAGAGTGGTACGTGCGAGTGCTCGGCATGCGACGTGAGGTCTTCGGCGAGGGCCGCGTGGCGCTGGTGTTCGGAAACCAGAAGCTCAACGTGCGGCCCACCGGCGCGCCCAACTGGGAGACCGGGGCGGTCGACGCGCCCGGCTCACTTGACCTGTGCTTCATCGCCAGCGCCAGCCCCGGCGAGGTGGGCGCACACCTGCGGGCCTGCGGAGTGAAGATCACCGCAGGACCCGTTCCGAAGACCGGCGCGCTTGGCCCGATGATCTCGCATTATTGCCGCGATCCCGACGGCAATCTGATCGAGGTCGCCAGCTATTCGACCCCCGATTAGCCTGATTCCCATGACGGCCGGTCGATTCAGCACTGATGTGTACGCGCAGCGACTTTCGTTGGCCTCGAGCGCCGCGGCCGACGCCGGCCTGGCAGGCCTGGTCATCACACCCGGCTACGACATGCGCTATCTCGTCGGGTCGCGCACGCAGACCTTCGAGCGGCTGACCGCGCTGGTGCTGCCGGCGTCCGGGCGGCCGACGGTTGTGGTGCCGCGCCTTGAGTTGGCATCGCTGAAGGAATCCGCCGTCACCGAACTAGGCCTGGCAGTACGTGATTGGGTCGACGGCGAAGATCCGTACCGACTGGTGGCCGACGTGCTTGGCAGTCCGGCCGCCACGGCTGTCACCGATTCGATGCCCGCGCTGCACCTGTTGCCGCTGGCCGACGTGCTGGGTGTGGTGCCGGTGCTGGCCACCGACGTGCTGCGCCGGATGCGGATGATCAAGGACGCCGCCGAAATCGACGCGCTCCGCAAGGCAGGCGCGGCGATCGACCGCGTGCATGCTCGGGTGCCGGAATTCCTGGTGCCAGGCCGCACCGAGGCGGACGTCGCGGCCGATATCGCCGAAGCCATTGTCGCCGAAGGGCATTCGGAAGTGGCGTTCATCATCGTCGGGTCAGGGCCGCACGGCGCCGACCCGCATCACGAGTGTTCGGACCGCGAACTGCGAGCCGGCGATGTCGTCGTCGTGGACATCGGCGGGCCGTATGAACCCGGCTACAACTCCGACTCCACCCGCACCTACAGCATCGGCGAGCCGAGCCCCGACGTCGCGCGCCGGTACGCGGTGCTGCAGCGCGCTCAGCAAGCCGCCGTAGAAGCGGTGCGGCCAGGGGTCACTGCCGAGCAGGTGGACGCGGTGGCGCGCGACGTGCTGGCGGCCGAAGGACTCGCGGAGGCGTTCGTGCACCGCACGGGTCACGGCATCGGGCTTTCAGTCCATGAGGAGCCCTACATCGTCGCCGGAAACGATCTGCCGCTGCAGGAGGGCATGGCGTTCTCCGTTGAGCCGGGCATCTATTTCCCCGGCCAGTGGGGTGCGCGCATCGAGGACATCGTCATCGTCACCGCTGACGGTGCGCTCCCGGTCAACAACCGCCCGCACGAACTGGTCGTGGTGCCAGCAGGCCCGGCCCCTTCGGGCTAGTCCTCGGCGCGGTCCAGCAGGTCCGAGGAGCCGAGCACCCGCTCCACCCGCACCTCGATCACCACGCGGCGAGGATTGACCCGCGGCGTGCGATAGCGCTGGGCATAGCGCAGTTCAGCGTCGCGCACCGCCTCGGCGTCGGTGTTGACGGTGGCCTTGCCCTCCAACGATAGCCACCGAGCGCCGTCGACCTGGCTGAGCACGGCGACGCCCTGGTCATCGGCGTTCACGGCCTTCTGCGATCCGCCCGTGGTGATGACGCGCGCGATGTGGGTCTTCGGGTCGAAGGTGAAACCCACCGCGACCACGTGCGGCGAATTGTCCGAGCGCAGCGTCGTCAACATCGCCAGGTGCCGTTCGGTGAGAAACGCCAACGCGTCGTTGGTGAGCCGGGTAGTTGCCTTCGCCATCGGCATCCAACGTAGCGCAGGCAATAATCACAGCCGTGAAGGACACGGATGCCGGTCTCGTGGTGATATTCGGCGGGCGCAGCGAAATCGGGGTCGAGCTGGCCGCCCGGCTCGGCCCTGGCGCGACCGTGTTACTCGCGGCCCGTCGCGCCGACGAACTCGATGAGCAGGTCGCTGCGGTGCGGGCGGCCGGCGCGCGGGCAGTTCACGTGCGCGAATTCGACGCCGACGACCTCGAATCGCACGGCCCGCTGGTCGAGTCGATCGTGGCCGAGCACGGACCGATCGGCACCGCGGTGCTGGCCTTCGGAATCCTCGGCGACCAGGCCCTTGCGGAGAAGGAACCGGCCCACGCGGTCGCGATCGTCCACACCGACTTCGTCGCGCAGGTCAGCTTGCTGACCGTGCTTGCGGAGACGATGCGGGTCGCCGGGCGTGGAACCATCGTGACGTTCTCGTCGATCGCCGGTGCTCGGGTCCGTCGCGCCAACTATGTGTACGGATCCGCCAAGGCGGGGCTCGACGGATTCTGCAGCGGACTTGCCGACGCCCTGCACGGGTCGGGGGTGCGACTGCTCGTCATGCGGCCGGGATTCGTGATCGGGCGGATGACCGAAGGGATGGCTCCGGCGCCGTTCTCTCGGTCAGCGCCGCAGGTCGCCGACGCGACCGTGCGGGCATTGAACGGACGGCGGAGCAGTGTCTGGTTTCCGTGGCAGGTTGGCGCGCTTGCGGTCGTGATGCGGTTGCTGCCGCAATTCGTCTGGCGTAGGTTGCCGCGGTGATGAGCGCTTGCGCGAAGAACGGACAGCCATGATCGTCGTCGTGGGAATCGGCGCCGACGGCATGGCCGGTCTGGCGCAACCGTCGCGGGCCGAATTGGCCAGGGCCACCGTGGTTTACGGGTCGCGCCGACAACTCGATCTGCTCGACGAGACGGTGCGCGCGCCGCGTCGCGAATGGCCGTCTCCGATGCTGCCCGCCCTGCGGACCCTGCTCGACGGCGCCGACGCTGACGTGCACGTCGTGGCCAGCGGTGACCCGCTGCTGCATGGGATCGGCAACACGCTCATCCGGCTGTATGGGGCCAATCGTGTCGCAGTGCTGCCGCATGTGTCGTCGGTGACGCTCGCATGTTCCCGGGTCGGTTGGGCGGTGCAGGACACCGAGGTGATCAGCCTGGTCACCGCGCCGCCGCACACCGCGGTGCGGCGCGGTGGGCACGCCGTGGTGATGTCGCGCGACGGCGCGAGCCCGGCCACCCTGGCGCGGCTGCTGACCGAAACCGGACGCGGCGACTCCGAGATAACGGTGCTCGAGCAGCTCGGCGGGCCGGGGGAGCGGCGCCGTTCGGCCACCGCCCGCGAATGGGCAGTCCGGCCGCCAAGCGACGTCGACGACCTCAACGTGGTCGCGGTGCGCTACCTGCCGGACGAGCGCGTGCTGCAGGTCCTGCCCGACGACTCGTTCGCCCACGACGGCCAGATCACCAAACAATCGATGAGGGCGGTCACCTTGGCTGCGCTCGCACCACGGCCCGGCGAACTGTTGTGGGACGTCGGTGCGGGATCGGGCAGCATCGCGATCGAGTGGTGCCGCAGCGGTTCAGGCTGTGCGGCCGTGGCATTCGAACGCGACGAGCAGCGCCGAAAGCGGATAACCGCCAACGCGGTGGCGTTCGGCGTTGGGGTCGACGTGCGCGGCGAGGCACCTGCCGCTCTCGCAGGCGCGCCTGCGCCGTCGGCGATCTTCGTCGGTGGTGGACTGACCCAGCAGGGCCTGCTGGATACCTGCTTCGAGAGCCTTCCCGGCGGCGGCCGGTTGGTGGTCAACGCCGTCACGGTGGAATCCGAAGGTATTCTCGCCCAATGGTATTCCCGTATCGGTGGCGAACTACGGCGGTTCCAGCACTACCGCGGTGAGCCCGTCGGCGGCTTCACCGGTTGGCGGCCCGCGCTGCCCGTCACGCAATGGTCGGTGACCAAGCCATGACCGTCTACTTCATCGGGGCCGGGCCGGGGGCCGCCGACCTGATCACCGTGCGAGGCCAGCGGTTGTTGAGCCGCTGCCCGGTCTGCCTGTATGCCGGCTCGATCATGCCCGACGACCTGCTGGCACTGTGCCCGCCGGACGCCCGTGTCATCGACACCGGACCGCTGACGCTAGACCAGATCATCGCCGAACTCGCCGACGCGCACGCGGCAGACCTCGACGTGGCCCGGCTGCACTCCGGTGACCCGTCGATCTACAGCGCCTTGGCCGAGCAATGCCGGCGGCTCGATGCTCTGGACGTCGACTACGAAATCGTACCCGGCGTACCGGCTTTCGCCGCCGCAGCCGCCGTGCTGGGTCGTGAGCTCACCGTCCCCGGCGTGGCACAGACGGTGACGCTGACGCGGGTGGCGACGCTGTCCACCGCGATGCCGGAGGGCGAGGACCTTGCCACGTTGTCCGCGCCGGGTTCGACACTGGTGCTGCACCTGGCCGCCGCCCAGATCGATGCGATAGTCCCTGAGTTGCTTGCCGGTGGGTATACGCCCGAAACGCCTTGCGCTGTGGTGGCATTCGCCAGCTGGCCGCAGGAGATCGTGGTGCGATGTGCGCTGGCCGACCTCGCAGAGCAGGTGCACGCTGCCGGGGTGAGCCGTACCGCCGTCATCTTCGTCGGCGATGTGCTTGCCGCTGAAGGCTTTTCCGACAGCTACCTCTACTCTGCGGGACGCAGCCGCGGCGGACGTCACTGATGCGGGTGCTGCTGCTCGGGGGTACGTCTGAGGCCCGGGCACTCGCCGCGCAACTGCACCCGGACGTCGACGTGATCAGCTCGCTGGCCGGGCGGGTGCCCGATCCTGCGCTGCCTGTCGGCGAGGTACGGATCGGCGGGTTCGGCGGTGTGCAGGGACTACGCCGCTGGCTCATGGATGCACGAGTGGACGCGGTCGTGGATGCCACGCACCCGTACGCCGCGACCATCACGGGCAACGCCGCCGCGGTATGCGCCGAACTCGCTGTGCCGCACCTGGTGGTGGCCCGCCCGGCATGGCCGACAGGTGATGCGATCGTGGTGGGTTCTGATGCCGAGGCGGCGAAGACCGTGGCGGCGCAGGGATATTCGCGGGTGTTTCTGACCACGGGTCGGTCCGGCATCGCGGCCTTCGCGGACGTCGACGCCTGGTTTCTGATCCGCGCCGTCACAGCGCCGGAGGAACAGGTGCTGCCGCGGCGCCATCAGGTGATTATGTCGCGGGGTCCGTACCGCTACGACGACGAGTTGGCGCTTCTGCGCGAACACCGCATCGATGCGCTGGTGACCAAGAACAGCGGTGGCGCGATGACCCGGCCGAAGCTGGATGCCGCTGCGGCACTACAGGTTGCGGTGGTGATGGTCGACCGCCCTCCGCTACCAGCGGGAGTGACGACAGTAAGCACCGTCGACGACGCCGCGGCCTGGGTCAGATCGACTGGTAGCTGCTGATCAGGTCCAGCGTGCCAAGCTCGCGCACGGCTCGGCAGCCGCGGCTGAGCATGATCAGGATCATCTCGTCGCCGCGCTCGGTGGAGGAAGCGAAAGCTAGTCCAAGCGCCGTGATCAGCGGTGCCTGCACCACACCGAGCCGGTAGTCGCGCCAGCAGGTGTCGAAATCGTAATCCGTTACGGCATAGCCCGAGAGCGCCCGATGGTAGTCGGCGACCAGGTCCTTCTCAATCTGCGATCGCACCTCGGGGTCAAGACTCGTAGCGGTGAAATAGGCGAGATCTCGTGCGGGCAGCCCAACGCCCATGGTCTGCCAGTCGACTACGGTGACGCGAGTCCGATCGGGATCGAACAACATATTGTCGAGCCGATAGTCACCGTGCATCAGTGCGAACCGGTGCGGTTCGGCCAATAGCCATGGCGTCACCAAACCCATTGACGTGGTGAGTGTTTCCTGGTCTTCGTCGGTGATTCCTGCGCCGAGCCGCTCGATGACGATGTCGGCGGCCATCCGGGAGACGTCCCCGAGACCCTTTGCCGCGGCTTCGTCGCCCGGTTTGGGCATGGAGATGGCAGACAATTCCAGCCAGGCCGGGTCGCACCAGCTGGGGCCGTGCAATCCTGCCAGCGCCTCGACCGCCAGGCGGGCTTCGTCCCCGGTGCATCCTGCGATCTGGTCACCCTGGACCGCGGGTGCCATGTCGGCGAGCAGGAGAGCGAAATCGCCGCCGTCGTCGGTGATGTCGCTATGGAAGCAGCGCGGCACAGGGATCTCTACGTGATCCGCGACGTCGGTGTAGAACTCGACCTCCGACCGGTACCCGAGGGCGACCCGCTCGCGGACGGCGTCGTCCTGTGCGGGCAGCTTGATCGCGAAAGAGCCCGGCAGGCCGGAGTCCGTGGCATACGTCGCCGACACCCGATACGTGGCGCCGGTCTGCCCGGTGCCGATAGGCGTGACACCGACGTCACGGACGTCTGCCGCCAAAACGGCGGACAGCCAAGCCGGCGTTACATCTGAGGGCTTCCGTGGAATGTCGGTCACGCCGCGCAGACTAACTCACGACGGGTAGCGACGAGGCGTGAAGACCCGGTCGTCATACCACTGCGTCTGCGACGACCCGATGATGAGCAGGCAGCGCATGTCAACCTCGGCCGGCTCCAGATCCGCCAGCCGGACCACCTTCACCTCTTCGCGCGGGCCGGACACATCACGGCCGATCACCACGGGGGTGCCGGGGTCGCGATGCTCCAGCAGAAGATCGCGCATCGCACCGACCTGCCATGTGCGGCTCTTCGACGCCGGGTTGTAGATCGCCAGCACAAGATCGGCTTTGGCGGCGGCGGTGAGCCGCTCGGCGATGACGTCCCACGGTTTGAGCCTGTCTGACAGCGAGATGACGGCGTAGTCGTGGCCAAGCGGTGCGCCGACCCGGCTGGCGACGGCCTGTGCCGCCGTCATCGCCGGAATGACGCGCACCTGCACGCCCGGCCATTGCTTGGCCTCCTCCAGCACCGCGGTCGCCATCGCGAACACACCCGGGTCGCCGGAGGACACCACCGCAACGGCGCGGCCCTGCTCGGCAAGCGTGCAGGCCAGCCGGGCACGCGCAGGCTCGTCGGTGTTGTCGCTGGGATGACGGCGTTGGCCGTCCTTGGATCCGACGCGGTCCAGGTAGGGGCCATAGCCGATGAGGTCGGTGGCCGCCGCAAGTTCGCGGCGGCTCTGCGGCGTCACCCAGTCGGTGTCACCAGGGCCGAGTCCCACCACGGCGACGCTGCCGGTGCCCGGTGGTCGGCGGGCGCCCCCTGGCAGCATCGCCAGCGAGAAGTACGGCACCGAGGCGTCGTCGACCTCACCCGCGGGCAGTACCCGCTGGTTGGCCGTGCTGGCCCGCTCCACATAGAACGCATCATCGAGCCGCCCGGTTGACGAAAGTGCTTCGCGCACAGCGGGATAGGACCGTCCAAGTTTGAGCACCACCGCGGCGTCGGTGTCGGCGAGCCTGCGCTTCAACTCGTCGACCGGCAGCGTGCCTGGCAGGATCGTCAACACCTCGTCGCCCTGCACCAGGGGAGTCCCGGTCGCCGCGGAAGCCGCGCTCACCGACGTAACCCCCGGAACGATCACCGCATCGAAGCGTTGCGTCAACCGCGTGTGCATGTGCATGTACGAGCTGTAGAACAGCGGATCACCCTCGGCGAGCAGAGCGACGTTGCGGCCGGCATCCAGGTGGGCGGCGATGCGCTCCGCCGACTCGCGGTAGAAGTCCTCGATCGCGCCCGCGTACCCACCGGGGTGGTCGGTGGTCTCGGTCGTGACGGGGTAGACCAGGTGCTCTTCGATCTGACCTTCGCGCAGGTAGGGCTCGGCGATGCCGCGCGCGATGCTCCTGCCGTGGCGGGCGCTGTGGTAGGTAACGACGTCGGCCTCGGCAATCAACCTGGCCGCCTTCACGGTCACCAGTTCCGGGTCGCCGGGTCCCAGCCCGACGCCCCACAGCGTGCCCCTGGTGCTCACTCGGTCTCACTAGCGATGGCGTTGACGGCGGCGGCGGCCATCGCGCTGCCCCCGCGGCGGCCCTGAACAACCAGATACGACATGCCGCGTGGCCGGTCGATCAGCTCTTGTTTGGACTGCGCCGAACCGACAAAACCGACCGGCCCGCCCAGCACCGCCGCGGGGGTGGGGGCGCCGTCGTCGATGAGCTCGAGTAGCCGGAACAATGCCGTCGGTGCGTTGCCGATCGCCAGCACCGCGCCGCCGAGCCGGTCGGCCCACAGGTCCACCGCGGCCGCTGACCGGGTGCTCCCGAGGCGGGACGCGAGGTCGGCCGCTCTTTTGTCGGCGACCAACGACACCACCTCGTTACCCGCAGGGAGGCGCGACTTGGTGATGCCAGCGGCCACCATCGACGAATCGCACAACACCGGGGCGCCGGCAGCCAGCGCGGCATGGGTTTTCGCGACGACGTCCTCGCTATAGGCCACATGCTCGGCGACGTCGACCTGCCCGCAGGTGTGGATCAGCCGCACAACCACGCGCGCGACATCGTCGGGGAAGCGCGACAGGTCCGCTTCGGCGCGGATAGTCGCGAACGACTGCCGATAGATCTCGGCGGCGTCGCGGATGTAGTCGAGCACCCGCTCACACTAGCTTCGAGACGTGCGCGGCCTATATCCGTCTCCGGTTGCCACCAGCACGTCACCCACAGGCGGACTGCCGCAGGCCCGTTCACAGCCGACGAAGTGACGATGCCCGCTCGACGGCTCGTCGACCGCCGCCGCGGCGTCGGCACGCACATCGGCGGCGGAGTGCTCGCAGCCAGGCCTGCCCGTGCAGGCGGTGACCGAAAGCCATGGGGAGGTCTCGTCGAACACCAGACCCATCGGCGCCAGCACCCGCAGGGCGGTGTCGGCGACGCCTTCGTCGAGGTCGAAGACGAGCACCGAGCGCCACGGCGTGATCACGATCGGCGCATTGATCGCGGCGAGGTACTCCGCCACGCGGGCCTGCAGCACACCCAGCGGGACGGCAGCGCCCAGCGCAACGTGGCCGTCATCCTGCGGTATCCAGCCGACCGGGGGCCAGGTGACCGGCTGCCACGTCGCACCAGCCTCAGCTGTGGGCTCGAAGCCGTCAAGCAGACGCCGTGGGTCCTCCAGTTCGGCTATGCGCCAGGCCTTTCCGTGGCTGTCGGCAAATCGAACGGCGATCCTCAAGAGCGCGGGCACCGTATCGGACATTGCGAGTCGAACGCCGGTGTCACGGCCGGCCAGCAGCAACGCGGTCGACTCGCCGACGATGTGCGCGCCGACGTCGGCGCCCAATCCCGAGATGTCCGCGCGGCCGTCGTCGATGCCGAACAAGAATCGACCGGGTAAGCCCGCAAGTCCGGGTTCGGCCCGGATCGCGTCATCCAGTTCGGTGACCATGGCGCGGGTATCAGCAGTTCCCCCGGATCGCCCCGACAGCGGTGACGCGACGATGTTGCGGACCCGCTCATGGGTCTGCGACGGGAGAAGGCCGACGCCGGCGATCACGTCGGCGATCTTCGCCGTGTCGGTGACCGCGCGGATCTGGATGTTGCCGCGCGAGGTGAGTTCCATCGCAGGCGAACCCCAGTCATTCGCCGCGTGCGCCAGCGCCTCAAGCTGATGCGGGCTGATCATCCCGCCCGGCAGGCGCACCCGCACCAGTGCGCCATCGGCCGCCCGGTGCACCTGCAATGCACCTGGGCAGGCGTCCTGGTCGCGCATTCTGGCCACCTGACCACGGTACGACCACGTTGCTGGACGCACTCATTTGGCTCGATACGGGGCACCCTTCCCGCGGCCGGCGATTGCGCTACCTGATCGCGGCACATTCGCAGCTCAGCGCCCGATGATGCCGCCGGCTACCCGCCCCGCAACGTCCCGACAATTTGCTTCACCCTCAGGTTCGAGTGAGTTCGCCGGCGAAAATAGGTAGTTCACCACTCGTGAGCATTGGTAATTATCGGACGAAAGTTTCCCTCATCGAATGGCCGGGTCCTCCGGCGGCAAAGTTGAAAACGCAAGGGGAGAAACAGAAATGTCTGAATTACTCGCACCATTTGGCGCACCGCAGGAAATCGCCGACGAACCGTCGGTCGATTCACCGGCTGTCCCCACGTCGGTCTTGATCACCGAACAAGAGGTCATGTTCGCGACCGCCGCGGCCGTGCCGCTGCAGCCCGCGAAGGCCGGCCGACGGTGGACGGACGTCATCGGCGCAGTGCGGGCGATGTTCGTCTCGTCAACCGACCAACCGCGCGAGCGGCGTCACTACCCACCGCGCAATGACTATCTCGAAAGCTCGCGCATGTCGCGAGAAATGCACCGCCTGTAGCGGGCACCCAAAGAAGGCACACGGGGGAGCTATCGAAATGACTGAATTATCAACAACATTTGAGCAGAAGCCTGACACGGAAGTCGCCCCAGCGGCAGTCCCGGTCGCGGCGAAGCCGGCCGAAGCGCCGACGCTGATCACCGAGCAGCAGGTGCTGTTCAGCACGGCGGCGGCCGTGGCGCTACCGCGGCCTAAGGCTCGGCGAGGAGTGCTCGGCTGGCTCATGAATGCGGCGGCACCGCCTGCACCACGGCAGGAGCCCAAGCGGTACGTGTGGCTGGAGAACGCGCTGATGTCGCGGGAGATGGACCGGTTGTAATCAGCTCGCCAGTGGAACGGGGCTGGCCACGTCTGAGTACTGCGATGCGTCGCCAACAACAACACGGCTGTGCTCGCCGTAGATGTCGACGGGGATGTCCCCGGCCAGTGTCACCCGGTTCAGCCGGCGGTACTGGTCGTCGTAATCGGCGACGGCGTAGTGCTGGGTGGCCCGGTTGTCCCAGATGGCCAGGTCGCCTGGCTGCCAATTCCAGCGAATGGTGTTCTCCAGTTTGGTGACTCGGGACTGCAGCAGGCTGAACAACGTCGCCGACTCCGCCGAGCTGAGGCCGACGAACTGCTTGACGAAATGTCCAAGCAGCAGCACTCGCTTGCCGGTTTCGGGATGCACCCGCACCACCGGATGTTCGGTTTCGTAGTAGTCCCTGACGAATTCCTCGCGATACTCACGCACGGTGTCGGTCAGATCCTCATGCCGACCGTCAAAGCGTGCGGCGTAGTCGTAGGTGTTCGTGTGCACCGCCCACAGGTTCTCGGTGAGCGCGCGCAGGGGAGCGGGCAACTGCTCGTAGGCCGCCTCGGTCGACGCCCACGTGGTGGTGCCGCCGTAGCTGGGCAACGTAACCGCCCGCAGCAGAGACGCTTTCGGGACGCGGTCGACGAACGTGACGTCGGTGTGCCAGCTGTTGGCCTTGTCGTAGCGCGAGTCAATCGGCAGCACGGAAGCACCGCGAGACAGTGTCGGATGGGCGGTCGTCGGTGTGCCGAGCTTGCCTGCGAATGCGAGCTGGCCGTCGTCATCCAGATCATGCTGGTTGCGAAAGAAAATGACCTTGTGTTCCAGCAGCGCACTGTTTATTGCCGAGACGGTCTCGCCATCTACCCCCGATGCCAGGTCCACACCGTCAATTCGGGCGCCGATGTGAGCGCCGAGTTTCACTACGTCAATGTTTTCAGCCACTCGCGAATGATCAGGTATTGAACTGATTCCGGACACCGTTTAAATAGCGGCGATTCAAAGCGAATGTGACGCCCGCCACAGTGCGGTACTCCGTGATCCGTCCCACACAAGTTCATCTTTTCGGGGCCGTTCAGCCGTACGTTCGCACTACTGCACTTGTGTGCAACAACCGGATGTCAGGAAGGAACGACGATGTTCACACTCATCGCATTCGGCGTGGTCGTACTACTTCTCATCGCGGCGCTGGGCCTGCCTTACCGGCAGACCTGGTATGGCCGCTGGAGCCGCTCCGACTGAGCCGTCAGCCCAGGCTCGGCCGGTAGGTACCGAAGCTCCACACGTTGCCGTGCGGATCTCGCGCGGCGAACTCCCGCGAGCCGTAGTCCTGGTCGGTCAGGCCCATGATGATCTCGGCCCCCGCCGCGGCCGCACGGTCGTAAAGGGCATCGGGGTCGTCGACCACGACGTACACCACCACCGGCCCCGGCAGTGCGAACGGACTGTCGGTGCGGTCCGCGTCGTCGACCATCACCAGGCCGGTACCGACCTTGACTTCGGCATGCTTCAAAGGCTGGTCGGGTTCGGGAGGGACGACCAGGGTCGCGACGGCCCCGAAGGTCCGCTCGAGCCAGCCGATCGCTTCGCGCGGATTGGAAAAGGGCACGATCGGCACCGCTCCGTTAATGGTCAGTGATTCGGTCATAGGCCCAACGCTAGGCGAGCTGTGCGGCGTCGTCTTGGACGAAATTTACGGTGCTCGCTCGTAGCTCGGTGGGCGTGATGCCGGCCAGTTCGCGCACCTCGCGGGCGAGGTGGGCCTGGTCGAAGTACCTGCACGCGGTTGCGGCGGCGGCCCAGTCGATGGCCGGGGCGGCGCTCACGTGCGCGGACAGTCGCTCGAACCGCACAATCCGCGCCACTAGTTTCGGCGGCAATCCCACCGTGTCGCGATAACGCGCGATCAGCCGTCGATGGCTCCAGCCCAACTCGTGGGCGAGGTCGCTGATCGCCGTCGCTCCGCCGCTGGCCACGATTTGCCCGAGCGACCACGCGATAGCCGGGTCGGCGGGTGCAGCCTCAGCGAGCCGAGCCCGGAAAACCTTGTCCACCAACGCGAATCGCGAGGGCCAGTCGGGTGCCTCACCCACCCGTTGAACGAGGTCGCGCCCGAACCGGCCAAGCACGTCGTCGATCGGCACCGCTTGATTGGCCAGTTCGCTCATCGGCAGCCCGACCAGGCGCCGGGCGCCGAGCGCTGTCAGGTTGACCTGCAGGCAGCGCGCCGACCCGTCGTGCGCCACCAGCACCGGCCCGTCAGTGACGCCTGCGACGAAGGACCCGAGCCGCAACGGCGTGGTGTGCTGGCGGTGTGCGACTGCCCAGCCGGCGTCGAGGTCGATGATGATCGGCACGAATGTGCAGGGCAGCTCCCGGAACGTGACCGGTCCGGCCGCCCGTTCCTCGTATCCCTCATAGCGAAGCACCACGTCGCGCAGCGACGGATGCGGTGTGCCCGCCAAGAACGTCGCGCTCACCCGTCTCACGCTAGTCGGAGACCCGCATCGCGCGTGGGGTAGTAATGACGGGTGGCTCAGCCCTTCCGTCATCCGACTGCTTTACTCCTGTCGACGTCCGATACCGACCTGATCACCGCCCGTGCCAGCGGGGCGGCCTACCGGTGGGCGAACCCGTCGCGGCTCGTCGACGGCGAACTCGAGGAGCTGCTGGCCGGCGCCGACGTCGCCGTCGTCCGCATCCTTGGGGGGTACCGGGCCTGGCAGGACGGCATCGACACGGTCGTCGGCAGTGGTGTGCCGACCGTGGTGGTCAGCGGGGAGCAGTCGCCGGACGCCGAGCTGATGGGCCGTTCGACGACGCCCGCGGGCGTGGCGCTGCAGTCCCACATCTATCTGGCGCACGGCGGCACCGAGAATCTGGCCAACCTGCACGCGTTCCTCTGCGACACGGTGCTGATGACCGGCTTCGGATTCGCGCCCCCTGCGGCCACCCCGAGTTGGGGTGTCCTCGAGCGGCCGTCGGCCAATGATGACGGCCCGACGATTGCGGTGCTGTACTACCGCGCCCAGCACCTGGCTGGAAACACCGCGTACGTCGAGGCGCTGTGCCGCGCCATCGAGCATGCCGGGGGGCGGGCGCTGCCGGTGTACTGCGCCTCGCTGCGCACCGCCGACGCCGAGCTGCTGGACATGCTGGCGAGCGCCGACGCGATGATCACGACAGTGCTGGCCGCAGGCGGAGCCACGCCGGCCACCGTCAGCGCCGGTGGCAGCGACGACACCTGGAACGTCGCGCATTTGGCTGCCCTGGACATCCCTATCCTGCAGGGTTTGTGTCTGACGAGTTCACGCGCGCAGTGGCAAGACAACAACGACGGCATGTCCCCGTTGGATGTCGCCACCCAGGTCGCGGTGCCGGAGTTCGACGGCCGGATCATCACGGTTCCGTTCTCGTTCAAGGAGATTGACGACGAGGGCTTGATCTCCTATGTCGCCGATCCGGAGCGCTGCGCGCGCGTGGCGGGTCTGGCGGTGCGGCACGCCCGACTACGTGCGATCTCCTCCGCCGACAAGCGGGTCGCCCTGGTGTTCTCGGCGTACCCGACAAAACATGCCCGCATCGGCAACGCCGTCGGTCTGGACACTCCGGCCAGCGCGGTCGCGCTGCTGCGAGCCATGCGCAACGCCGGATACGCGATCGGTGACATTCCTGGCGTTGATGCCGAGGACGGCGACGCGTTGGTGCACGCGCTGATCGAGCGCGGCGGGCAGGACCGTGACTGGCTCACCGATGGGCAGCTCGCAGGAAATCCAATCCGGGTGTCGGCCAAGGACTATCGCACGTGGTTTGCGACCCTGCCTGACGAGTTGACCGGAGCCATCGTCGAGCATTGGGGCCCGCCCCCCGGTGAGCTGTTCGTCGACCGCAGCCGAGATCCCGACGGCGAGATCGTGATCGCCGCTTTGCAGGACGGCAACATCGTGCTGATCGTCCAGCCGCCAAGGGGTTTCGGTGAGAACCCCGTCGCCATCTATCACGACCCGGATCTGCCGCCCAGTCATCACTATCTCGCCGCATACCACTGGATAGACGCCAAGTTCGGCGCGGACGCGGTCGTGCACCTGGGCAAGCACGGAAACCTGGAGTGGTTGCCGGGCAAGACCCTTGGGATGTCCGCCGCGTGCGGCTCCGACGCGGCCCTTGGCAATCTGCCCCTGATCTATCCGTTTCTGGTCAACGATCCGGGGGAGGGCACGCAGGCCAAGCGCCGCGCGCATGCCACGCTGGTCGACCACCTCATCCCGCCGATGGCGCGCGCCGAAACCTACGGCGATATCGCGCGTCTCGAGCAACTGCTCGACGAGCACGCGTCGATTGCCGCGCTCGATCCTGGCAAGTTGCCTGCCGTGCGCCAGCAGATCTGGACACTGATGCGCGCGGCGAAGATGGACCACGACCTGGGTCTGGAGGAACGGCCCGAGGACGACTCGTTCGACGACATGCTGCTGCATGTCGACGGCTGGCTGTGTGAGATCAAGGACGCGCAGATCCGCGACGGACTGCATATCCTTGGCCAAAAGCCAACGGGCAGCGTCGAACTCGACTTGGTGCTGGCAATCCTGCGCGCGCGCCAGCTGTTCGGCGGCGACCAAACCGTCCCTGGTCTGCGCCAGGCGCTAGGCCTGGCCGAGGACGGCAGCGATGACCGCGCCGCCGTCGACGCCGCCGAGGCAGGAGCCCGCGAACTCGTAGCCGCGCTGCAGAAGACCGGATGGGACGCCAATGCCGTCGGCACGCTGACCGACAACCCAGACGTCGAACGGATTCTGCGGTTCGCGGCCACCGAGGTGGTGCCGCGACTGGCGGGCACATCCGCTGAAATCGATCAGATCCTGCGGGCGCTGGACGGCAGGTTCATCGAGGCAGGCCCGTCGGGATCGCCGTTGCGCGGCCTGGTCAACGTGCTGCCCACCGGACGCAACTTCTATTCCGTCGACCCAAAAGCAGTGCCATCCCGGCTCGCATGGGAAACCGGTGTGGCGATGGCGGATTCGCTGCTGGCCCGGTATCGCGAGGACTATGGCCGCTGGCCGGCCTCGGTCGGGTTGTCGGTGTGGGGCACCTCGGCGATGCGCACCTCCGGTGATGACATCGCCGAAGTCCTTGCGCTTCTGGGCGTTCGCCCCATCTGGGATGACGCGTCGCGACGCGTGGTGAGCCTGGAGGCCATTCCGCTTGCCGAGCTCGGCAGGCCGCGTATCGACGTCACCGTGCGCATCTCGGGCTTCTTCCGCGATGCCTTCCCGCACGTGGTGACGATGCTCGACGATGCTGTTGCGCTCGTCGCGGGCCTCGACGAGCCCGCGGAGGACAACTACATCCGCGCCCATTCGCAGGCTGACGTCGCTGAGCATGGTGATCAACGCCGTTCGACCACAAGAATTTTCGGCTCCAAGCCGGGCACTTATGGGGCGGGTTTGTTGCAGCTGATCGACAGCCGCAACTGGCGCGATAATGCCGACCTGGCGCAGGTGTACACCGCGTGGGGCGGCTTCGCCTACGGCCGCGGGCTCGACGGTGCACCTGCGGCCGACGATATGAGCCGGCAGTACCGCCGGATTGCGGTGGCGGCGAAGAACACCGACACCCGCGAACACGACATCGCCGACTCGGATGATTACTTCCAGTATCACGGCGGAATGATCGCCACGGTGCGGGCGCTCACCGGGGAGGCGCCTGCGGCCTACATCGGCGACAACACCCGGCCCGACGCCGTGCGGACCCGAACATTGTCCGAGGAAACCACTCGCGTTTTTCGGGCTCGCGTTGTCAACCCGCGCTGGATGACCGCGATGCGGCGGCACGGCTACAAGGGCGCGTTCGAGATGGCGGCGACCGTCGACTACCTGTTCGGCTACGACGCCACGGCAGGCGTGATGGCCGACTGGATGTACGAGCGGCTGTCGGCCGAGTACGTGCTCGACGACGAGAACCGCAAGTTCATGGCCGAGTCGAACCCATGGGCGTTACACGGGATGGCCGAGCGCCTGCTGGAGGCGGCAGGCCGTGGCATGTGGGCGCAACCGGAACAGGCCACGCTGGACGGGCTGCGCCAAGTTCTGCTGGAGACGGAAGGTGACCTCGAAGGCTAGGTCCGGCGGGCAGGAACGATGGGCCCACAGCACCGCTAGGGGATGACCGGGGAAGATAGATTGGATTTCGTGCCAGCTACCTTCGCCGACATCGCCAAGTCCGAGTACATCCTGTTGACCACGTTCACCAAGGACGGCCGGCCCAAGCCGACGGCCATCTGGGCCGCGCCCGACGGGGACCGATTGATCGTCATCACGCAAGAGACGTCGTGGAAGGTCAAGCGGATCCGCAACACTCCACGCGTGACTATCGCCACGTGCGACCGGCGCGGCAACCCCACCGGTGAGGCTGTCGAGGCCATCGCCGCGATTCTGGACAAGTCGGCGAACGGCGCGACGTACGACGCGATCGGCAAGCGGTACGGGGTGCTCGGCAAGACGTTCAACTTCTTCTCGAAACTGCGCGGCGGCATGAACAAGAACCTGACGATCGAACTGAAGGCGGTGTGAGCGTGGCTCCCGCATTCGACGAGATTGCCAAGGCGAAGTACATCCTGTTGACCACGTTCACCAAGGACGGCCGGCCGAAGCCCACCGCCATCTGGGCCGCGTCGGACGGTGATCGCCTGCTGGTGATGACCGAAGAAGACTCGTGGAAGGCCAAGCGGATCCGCAACACTCCGCGCGTCACACTG
>NZ_DASSCY010000232.1:0-8058 GCF_035697385.1 Mycobacterium sp.
GTTGTGGAGCTACCCGAGGGTTGCACGCCCACCACATCCAGCACTGGGAGGACGGCGGACCCACCGAATTGGTCAACCTGGTGCTGCTATGCCCGTATCACCACCGGCTGCACCACCGCGGCATCATCACCATCACCGGACCCGCCGACCGTCTCGTCGTCACCGACAGCACCGGGCGACGACTCAACCCAGGATCGCTGGCACGGCCACCGACCAAACCCCCGCCCGCCGTCCCGCCGTGCCCGGGGCCTACCGGCGAACGCGCTGATTGGTGGTGGTATCAACCATTCCAACCCCAACCACCACCGGCCACCAACTAGGTCGATCACCGACGCCGGACATTACGAGCCGGTGCGATGCTGAAAAAGGCTGGGGCATAGAGACATTTGTACCGCCTAGCGACGCACGCCCGTCCAAGGCTGCTCGTTTCTCTCGCGCCGTTGAGCTTCGTCGGCGCGGTCTTTGGCCCAACTGTCCTCGAACCGTTCGCCGGGGCCCACGTTCGGGAGGCGATTCATCGCGCGGCTGAGCCACTGAGGCGGGGTGGCCGGCTCCCACTGAGGCAGCGCCGTGCTCAGCGCGTACATCGTCTTGAGGAAGACGAAGACTCCGAAGAGCGCGGAGAAATCGGTCAGCGCGGCGGCGAACATGCCGAATACGATCGTCAGATGCACGACGATGACGCGACCGAGGCTTCGATTCGCCGTCGCCTCGATCTGCCAGAACGACCACTGGCGCAGGCCGATCAGATCCACGACGAAATCGACGGCCAGCGCGATAAGCACATACAGGCCACCGAGTTTCACACTATGCCAGTCGACACCCACCAAGTCGCCTTGGCCGTTGTGGGCAAGCACGAACAAGATGCCACCGAGGAAGAGGCCATGCGCCGCGCAGAAGACAAGACTCGTGACGAGGTACCCGTGAATATAGGAGCTCTGTGAGATCTGCGACCCCCGCGAGCGAGGCCCGTCGGACTTGGGCGCAAGGTAGCGGAAGTGTCCGCGGCGCGGGCTCAAACGCTGATGAGCAGCGATCCGAGCCGAGACGAACAGGCATGCCGCGACTGTCTCGAACCAGTAGACGACGAGCGTCGTGCCGGCCGACCACCCCCCGACGAACCAACCGGCAGCCGGAACAACGTTGACCGCGAGCAGGGTCAGCAGATGAACGATCCGGGTCACGTCGTGGCGGCCGCGTCAGTGTCCGACATTGCCCTATCGTCGCACGGCTAACCCAAAACGTTCACCGCCCTTGCGATTACAAGCCCGGCGGTGGAAAGCGCCACCATTGCCTGAATGGTCATCATCGCCTTGGCCCATCGTGCCAGCGGCATCGTGTCGGTCGGCGAGAACGCCATCACGTTGGTCACGCTGACATACAGATAATCGACGAACGTCGGTCGCCAATCCGGTTTGGCCACATCGGGAGTCGTCATCTGCGGGAACATGAAGTCGGGATACGGACGTTCGCCTGCGTGCCGAGCGAACGGGCCGCCGCGGTCAAGTTCCCAGTACCAGATGCCGAACACGATGACGTTGGTGCCGAAGATCGCCGCGCCACTGCCGAGCAGGACGGCCGCGTCGTTGCTGACATCGCCGGTGAGAATGCGGATGTCCAGCAGCACCGCGGAGAGCGTGTTGTCGATCGTGATGGCCGCCAGCAGCACCCACGTGGCGTACCGGCCGAAACGGGTTCGGCGGCTCATCACCAAGGGGTTGATCACCAGCAGGGCCACCAGCAGCAGAGCTTCCAACACCAGAAGCGGCCAGCGCGGCACAAGGGTGTAGCTCTTCGGAATCGCAACCTGCAGCGCCATGGCCGACAACACGGCAGCAAGCACCGGAAGCACGCTTTCCGGGTCGCCGTGCCGCAGCCACGACGGCACATGGTGCTTTTCGGTTGGTGACGTGTCCATCCGCTCAGTGTGTGCGCCACGATGAAGAGATGGAATCGCGACACGTGAGTGTTTGGATCGAGGCAGCGCCGGAGGCGGTGTACGAGTTCGCAGCCGATCCGCATGAATGGCGGAGATGGGCCACGGGTCTGGCGCAGGGCGGACTACGGCAGACCCCGGAGGGCTGGGTGGCCGATTCCCCGATGGGTCAGGTGACGGTCGAGTTCTCGCCGCGCAACGAGTTCGGCGTGCTCGATCACGTGGTGACGCTGCCGTCGGGGGAGACGGTGTACAACCCGCTGCGGGTGATTCCCGGCGGGGTTGGCCAGGCTCGCTGCGAGGTGTTGTTCACGGTGCGGCGACGGGCCGGGGTGAGCGACACGGATATGGACGCTGATGTGGCGGCGGTGGCCGCTGACCTGGAAACGCTGCGGCGGCTTCTGGAGGACTAGCTACGCGTCGAGTGGAAGGCGCCAAGGCCCAGCCACACCACGGTGCCCGCGGCCGCGGCGGCAAGTACGGACGGCGCGGCGCTAGCTGTCGCGATCGCGACGATCACCAGGACGATGAAGCCGACCGCGAGCGCGAGCAGCTTGTACACCGGCCAGGCAACGCCTGCGATGCTGACCTCGTCGTGCGTCGTCATAGATTGACGATAACTCGCAAGTGAGTTTTCGGGCAACCGAAACACCGGATGAGGGTGCTCACTTCTTTAGTCGGCCTAAGCTGGTCGCATGCCACTTTCCGGAGATTACGAACCAAGCCCGTGGGACTGGGTGCGCGACCACGCCGACAAGATCCTCGAGTCAGGCAGCACCGAGGGCATCGACATGAAAGGCATGCCCCTCATCCTGCTGACCACCATCGGGGCCAAGACCGGAAAGGTCCGCAAGACGCCCTTGATGCGGGTCGAGCACGACGGTCAGTACGCGATCGTGGCCTCGCTGGGCGGGGCCCCGAAGCACCCCGTCTGGTACCACAACGTCAAGGCGAACCCGCGCGTCGAGCTGCAAGACGGCCCCATGACCAAGGATTACGAAGCCCGCGAGGTCGTCGGCGACGAGAAGGCGGTTTGGTGGGAGCGTGCGGTCGAGGCCTTCCCGGACTACGCGGAGTACCAGACCAAGACGGACCGCCAGATCCCGGTGTTCGTGCTGACCCCGATTAACTGAAAACTGCAGGTTGGTGGCACCATTGACCGGTGTCCGCTGAACTGAGCCAGAGCCCGAGGACGTCGCCGCTGTCAGCGGCCGACATCGATGAGGCCGCTCAGCGAATTTCCGGCGTGGTGGCCCGCACACCGCTGCAGTTCTGCGAACGGCTGTCGGAGGCCACCGGCGCCAGCGTCTATCTGAAGCGTGAAGACCAGCAGGCGGTGCGGTCCTACAAGTTGCGTGGGGCTCACAACCTGCTGATGCAGCTGTCTGCCGACGAGATCGCCGCCGGAGTGGTGTGCTCATCGGCAGGCAATCACGCCCAGGGCTTCGCGATGGCGTGCCGGTCGATGGGCATCCACGGCCGCGTGTATGTCCCCGCGAAGACGCCGAAGCAGAAGCGCGACCGCATCCGCTATCACGGCCGTGACTTCATCGAGTTGATCGTCGGCGGTAAGACCTACGACGACGCCGCTGCCGCCGCGCTGGACGATGTCGCACGCACCGGCGCCACGTTGGTGCCGCCCTACGACGATCTGCGCACGATGGCGGGGCAGGGCACCATCGCCGCCGAGATCCTCGACCAGCTCGACGGTGAGCCGGACGTCGTGATCGTGCCAGTTGGCGGCGGGGGTTGCATCGCAGGCGTCACCACATACCTTGCCGAGCGCACCACCAGCACGTCGGTGCTAGGAGTCGAGCCTGCCGGGGCCGCCGCGATGATCGCGGCGCTGGCCGAGGGCAAGCCCGTCACGCTCGATCACGTGGATCAGTTCGTCGACGGCGCCGCCGTGAACCGTGCAGGCACGCTGACCTACGCGGCGCTCGCCGCAGCGGGTGACATGGTGTCGATCACGACGGTCGACGAAGGCGCGGTGTGCACGGCGATGCTCGACCTGTACCAGAACGAAGGCATCATCGCCGAGCCGGCGGGCGCACTGTCGGTCGCAGGTCTGATGGAGGCCGACATCGAGCCGGGATCGACTGTCGTCTGCCTGATCTCGGGTGGCAACAACGACGTTTCGCGATACAACGAGGTGCTCGAGCGCTCGTTGGTGCACCTTGGTCTCAAGCACTACTTCCTTGTCGACTTCCCGCAGGAGCCCGGCGCGCTGCGACGCTTCCTCGACACGGTGCTCGGGCCCGGCGACGACATCACGTTGTTCGAATACGTCAAGCGCAACAACCGGGAAACCGGGGAGGCGCTGGTCGGCATCGAACTGAGTTCGGCGGCCGACCTCGAAGGCCTGCTGAACCGCATGCGCGCCTCCGACATTCATGTCGAGGAGCTGGAGCCCGGCTCGCCGGCGTACCGCTACTTGCTCTAGGGCAACTCTTCAGTTGACGGGCCGTACCGGCGGTACTGTGATCGCGTGACCGGGGGCAGGCCGAAGCTCTACATCTTCCCGCATGCCGGTGGATCGGCGCAGTATTACGTTCCCTTTGCCAACGCGTTCTCCAGCGACGTCAAACGCATCGCGGTCCAGTACCCGGGACAGCGCGGCACCCACGACCTCGCGTCTTTCACGAGCATCCCGGACCTTGCCGACCAGGTCTGCCAGATGCTGTCGCCGCAGGATCGGTCTGATGGAGAGACCGTCTTCTTCGGCCACAGTATGGGCGCTTTGCTCTCTTTCGAGGTCGCCCGGCGATTCGAAGCAGCGAAAAGCCCTATCGCTGCCCTGTTCGTGTCCGCCTGTGCAGCACCTGGCCGAATCGGCGATGAGTACATTCCGCAATCCGATCGCGGCCTGCTCAGTGCAGTGAGTGCGATGACCGGCGCGGATCCAGAGTTCCTCGAGAATGAGGAGTTCGCGGCGAAGATCCTGCCCACCCTCCGGGGCCTGAGGGCAATCGCGAACTACGAGTGTCCACCCGACGCGACGGTGTCGTGCCCTATCTTCGCGTTCTTGGGTGATGACGACGAAGTCGCCACCTACGAGAAGGTGGTGCCGTGGTCGCAGCGCACGACGTCCGAGTTCACGGTTCGGGTGTTCACCGGGCACCACTTCTATCTCAACGACCACTTGCCTGAACTTGTCAGCGACATCGAGGCCAAGATCTCGTCGTGCTGCAGGGGCGGGTAACCGCGTCCTAGAAGCTATCCGGCCGAGTGCGCAGCGAACTGCGCCAGAGGATCGGAGCCGCCGCTACCTAAACACGAATTGGCGGTACTCTCGCTGAGTTTGACCGTATGCGGCGAATGAGTAGAACGTTGCCACAGGGAGGCGTTTTCCCGATTTCTGCATCACTTGATGACCCGGCTTGGTACGTGCGTCTGTTTTGCGAGGTTTAGGAAGCTACTGCCAGTTTTGGAAGAGCTGTCCTAAATCTGGGAGTTCGTGGCAGGGTTGGGACGGGTGTTTCGTCCTAGGTCCAACTTCTGCCCGTGGGAGTGCTGACGAACACTTGGTGTGCGAGAGTTCTGTTTGGGCTCACCGTTCGCGTCGGTATTCGGCTGGCACCGGCTATCTGCGGTCACCGGTTCGGAAGATCCGGGAGTTGACCGCATCGACAAGTTCACGTCAATCGACGGGATGTATGGACTGGCTATCGCTGTGCAGTTCGCGGCTCTGACCAGCATTACGGTTTGCCCTGCCGCCGTTCGCACCTTCCATTTCGGGTAGCCTGCCGCAGCGCGCTCGCACTGGAGTGACACCAGCAAGGCCGTCGTCGCGCGCAAACCTTCGGCGTCAGCGCGTGCCCGGGTTCGGTATCCGTCCAGCTAGCCGCGTGCGCCGTGGGTGTGTGGCTCGAGAGCCACGGCGACGGCGCGGCGCGCATACCTGGCGGGCAGGAGGGCAACGGCCGCCAACGATTGCGGCGAGATGAAGTCTGGACAGCAGTGTGCTGGCGGCCGGCGAATAACTTCCAAAATCATTCAGGAAATTCTTCAATTCGCTACGGCTTCCGCCATTCGGTCGTTAACTTGGGTAAAGAAACGCTAGATACATGACGATGTAATTCTGGGCATGCTAATTGACAGAAGCGAGAGGTTGCTGCTGCTCCACCGTCTCGCGATGAAATGCTCGCGCCGCTCTGATTCCGCCTATCGGAAGCTGAACCGCTATTTACCGATTTGCTCGCATATACTGAACTGCGACTGATCGTGAATGTTTGGCAAACAATAGTATTCCGGATGCTGTCCTCCTGTTAGAACTCTGCGGGTTGCCGTGGGGTCGAATCGAACACGGAGGCGGCCCGACGAGCTAAATGGCTGCTGCGCATGCCAATTTTCGACGCGACATCCGTCACGTTCTCCAGGTGTCTTCGATGACTGATATTGGCGGAAGGTCCACGCTACTATAGCAAATGATCTTGCCACATATTTATGCAGGTCACCATGGATTTAGTTTGTATTCTAGCGATGCAAGCGACTGGGTTTCCGCAGGCTCGACGGGGGTCACGATGCGCGGCGGTCCGGTCAGTGCCTCAGTGCGCACGTCGGGTCGCATCGCTCCACAGCGCAGCTCGTCGCCGACAGTCCCGTCGCTCCTGAAATTGTTTCCGCCTGTCCTCGCGCCGGGTGTCGTCTCCCTGACCGACAAGTACAGCAAAGAATAGCTAAACGCGTGACAGTATTGACGTGCGGTAATAATAGCCACCAAGATCAAATCTGATTGCATATGCAAGCAGCGTCTTTTTTGGTCGTTTTTCACTATGCAAATAATTGGCTACTTCCTGGTCACTTGTGGGTTGAAAATGCTCACGAATCACCTCCTTACCGTTGTAACGTGACGTTTCTCGTCGACACATTTTGGGAGGAAAGGTGTTGCGATGCGGGTATTCGAATCTTCTATCCCCGCTGTCCTGCGGGAACAAGCCTGGCAACGTCCCGATGCGACGGCGTTCACGTTCATCGACTACGAGATCGACCCTGGGGGCTTCACCGAGAATCTGACCTGGTCTCAGGTGCACCGACGTGTGCAAGTGCTAGCCGACGAAATCAGATCGTGTGGATCTCCCGGCGATCGCATCGCGATCCTGGCTCCGCAGGGACTCGAGTACATCGTCGGGTTCCTCGGCGCGATGGAGGCTGGCTTCATCGCCGTCCCTCTGTCCGTGCCGCAGTTCGGCAGCCATGACGAACGGGTTTCCGCCGTGCTTCGGGACAGCGACCCCGTCGCGATCCTCACGACCTCGGCTGTTGTCAGTGACGTCGTCGCCTGTGCGGCACAGTTCGGCCGGTCCGCACCAACGGTGATCGAGATCGACGCGCTCGACCTGGATTCGCCGTATTTCTCGTACCAGAACAGCGGTGAGTACACGAAAACCGCACTGCTGCAATACACGTCGGGCTCAACTCGTCGGCCGGCCGGCGTGGTGGTGACGCACAAGAACGTCATCGCAAATCTCGACCAGGCGATGTCCGACCTTTTTGAAGACAGCGGCAAGGAACCGCCGCCCGGTCTCACAGTTGTGTCGTGGCTGCCGTTTTACCACGACATGGGCCTGTTGCTGGGAATTTTCGCGCCGGTATCACGTGGACTTCACGCAGTGCTCATGAGCCCAATGGCGTTCCTGCAGAAACCCGCCCGGTGGATGCAACTGCTGGCCACTAATCCCCGGTCATTTTCCGCAGCGCCGAACTTCGCTTTCGAACTTGCTGCGCGAAGGACATCCGACGACGACATGACCGGGCTCGACTTGGGGAACGTGTGCGGCATCGTCAGCGGCAGCGAACGGATCCACGCGGCAACGATCCGGCGGTTTACCGACCGGTTCTCTCGTTGCAATTTTCCTGATACCGCGCTGCGACCGTCGTACGGGCTGGCCGAAGCGACGCTGTATGTCGCGTCGTCCCCGCCGGGTTGCCGGCCATGGACTGTTCGATTCGACTACGAGAAGCTCGCGGCCGGCCATGCGAAGCGGTGTGACCATGAACGAGGTTCGGAGCTGGTCAGCTATGGCGCACCTCGGGAGTCCACGATACGGATTGTCGACGCAAAGACCCGAGTCGAGAATCCCGCAGGCAAGATCGGTGAGATCTGGGTGCACGGCGACAAC
>NZ_DASSCY010000233.1:0-9547 GCF_035697385.1 Mycobacterium sp.
GTCGGACCATGCGTCAGGGGCCGGCTGCCACAGCTGCGACCGCTCGTGCACGCCGTCGGGCTGGCGGGGGGAGCGCGGGTCGGGTAGCACCGTCGGGTCGTCGTCGAGCACGAAGCCGTAACGGGCGTCGGCACGCGCGTCGACATCGGCGCGCCACCAGCCGTCGTCCGATCGGCTCATCGGGTGCAGCGTGTCGTCGATGTCGAGGCGCACCAGTGAGGGCCGCGGCGCCCACACCGCGAACTCAGTCATCGTCGCGTTCCAACAACGCGACTGGGAGGTCGGCCAGCAACTCGGACACCACAAGCCTGCCGCTGAACCGGCCGCCGCCGATGCGGTCGGTCCATGCCCCGTCGGGCAGCGCCAAAGTCGTGTCACCCCAGCCTGTTTCGGCCAACCGCACCGTGTGCCGCGTGACCACCGTCAGTACGTCGGTGCCGCGGCGGAACGCCACCACATGCTCGGCGGCGGGTCCCTCGGCCAGCAGCGGTGAATATTGACCGTCGGTGAAGCTGGCGGGACGGTCACGGCGCAACCGCAACGCCGCCGTCACCACTCGCATCTTCGGGTGCTCCAGTCGGGCCAGCGCCTCGCGCCTGGCGCCGTAGTGCACCGGTCGCCGGTTGTCCGGATCGACCAGACTGTCCTCCCACAATTCGGTGCCCTGATAGACGTCGGGGACCCCAGGCACCGTCAGCGCCAACAGTTTCTGGCCAAGGGCATCGCTTCGGGCGTGCTCGTCCAGCTTGGCAACCAGCCCGGCCATCTCGGTGGCGACCGGGCCGTCGATCAGCGCGTTGATCCAGTCGTGCACACCGGATTCGAACTTCTCGTCAGGCTCGTTCCAGGACGTGTGGGTGGCGGCTTCGCGGATGGCCTTCTCGGCGTATGCGTGCAGCCGATCGCGCAGCTCGCCTGTGACCAGTCCGTCGGCAGGCCAGACGCCGAACATGTTCTGCAGCAGAAAGAGTCCAGTGGCCGGGTCGGGCGGTGGATTGCGCTGCTCCCAGGCTCTGACGTACTGCGCCCACAGCGACGGCACTTGCGACAGCACGCCGATCCGGGCGCGGACATCCTCGCCGCGTTTGGTGTCGTGAGTGGACAGCGCCACCATCGCGTGCGGCCACAGTTGGGCGCGCACCTTGGCACGCTGATGGAACTCCGCGACGCTGACGCCGAAATGCTGTGGCTCTCCGCCAACTTCGTTGAGCGACACCAATCGGGGGTCGCGGTAGAACAGGCAGTCCTCCATCGACTTCGCGGTCGCGGCGCCGCACAGTTGGTTGAATCGCACGGCGGCCTCGAGATTGGTCGACAGGGCCGCGGCGACGATCGACAACGGCTGCGCTAATTCCGGTGACGCGTCAGCTGTTTCGGCGAGTGCGACGCCAAGCACTGGTGACAACGAGGGATAGTCGCTTCGGTAGACGCCGATGTGGCTGATCAGCGCGGCGATGGCATCAGGTAGCCGGCTGTCGTCGCTATCGATCACGCGGCAGAGCCGGCTCAGCTCGCTGTGCAGCGTGTCGGTGACGGCGGCGGCCTTGAGCTGACGAGCCAGGTGCGGCATCGTTGCGTAGTCCGTTCCGGTGGAGTCCACCAGGCCGGTGAGCGCCTGCTTGCCGCTGGGATCGACGAATACGCCGCCGATTTCACGCAGTGCGTCGTAGCCGGTGGTGCCTGCCACGGGCAGCGTCGAGTCCAGCGCCTCGTCGACCGCCAAGATCTTCTCGACGACGATCCATGCCTGCGGACCGAGGAGTTCGCGCAGCCACGTCAAATACCCAGCGGGATCGGACAGGCCATCCGGATGGTCGATGCGCACCCCGTCGACCAGTCCCTCGTCGAACCAGCGCTTCACCTCGACGTGCGTGGCGTCGAAAACGGCGCGATCCTCCTGCCGCAGCCCCGCCAGCGACGTGATCGAGAAGAACCTGCGGTAGCCGCAGATCCTGTTCCGCCAGCCGATCGGCTTGAAGCGTCCGGCGTGCGGATACCCCGGCGGCGGGGGATCGTCGTCGGAACCCAAGACCGGCAACACGATTCGGGCCTCGGCGTCCAGGTCCCAGTCGATATCGAAGAACGAGGAGTACGTCGACTCCCGGCCGTGCGTGAGCACGTCCCACCACCACTTGTTCTGGTCGGGATTGTCGACGCCGACGTGGTTGGGCACGATGTCGACGATGAGGCCCATGCCGCGGGTGCGCGCCGCCGCGGACAGTCGCGCCAGGCCGTCGGGACCGCCGAGCGCGGCCGACACCGTGGTGGGGTCGGTGACGTCGTAGCCGTGCGTCGAGCCCTCGGTCGCCGTCAGGATCGGCGACAGGTACAGGTGCGACACGCCAAGCTCGTCGAGGTAGGGGAGCAGATCCTCGGCGTCGGCGAAGGTGAAGCAGTCTCCGCGCATCTGCAGCCGATACGTCGACAGCACTCCAAAACCCATGCGTCAGGCGGTCTTACGAAGCACGAGCAGCGACCGCGGTTGCAGCGGAATCTTCTCACCCGCCGCGACGACCAGATCGGTGGCGCCCGTCGGGTCTGCGGTGTCGATGTCGGCGGTCCACTGCTTGGCGTATTTCGCCTTGGGCGCGACGAAATCCTGTGCCTCGTCGTGTGCGTTGAAGCACAGCAAGAAGGAGTCGTCGACCACCCGCTCACCGCGTTCGTTGGGTGCCGTGATCGCGTCGCCGTTGAGGAAGACCGCAACGCACTTGCCAAGGCCCGCGCCCCAGTCCTCCGACGTCATCTCCTTGCCCGCCGGGGTCAGCCATGCGATGTCGCGGGACTGCCCGCCGCTGCGGATTGGCTTGCCTTCGAAGAACCGCCTCCGGCGGAACACCGGATGCTTCTTACGGAAACCGACGACCTTTTGAGTGAAGGCGAGCAGATCGGCGTTGGTCTCGCACAGCGACCAGTCCATCCACGAGATATCGGTGTCCTGGCAGTAGACGTTGTTGTTTCCGCGCTGGGTGCGGCCGATTTCGTCGCCGTGGGAGATCATCGGCGTACCCAGCGACACCATCAGCGTCCCCATGATGTTGCGCATCTGCTTGCCGCGCAGCGCCAGGATGTCCGGGTCGTCGGTCGGGCCCTCCACCCCGCAGTTCCATGACCGGTTGTGGCTCTCGCCGTCGCGGTTGTCCTCGCCGTTGGCCTCGTTGTGCTTCTCGTTGTAGGACACCAGATCGGCGAGCGGGAACCCGTCGTGGCACGTGACGAAGTTGATGCTCGCGCTGGGCCGCCTGCCGGTGGCCTCGTAGAGGTCCGAGGAACCGGTCAGCCGGGAGGCGAACTCGCCAAGGGTCGCGGGCTCACCCCGCCAGTAGTCGCGCACAGTGTCGCGATATTTCCCATTCCATTCCGTCCACAAACCTGGGAAATTTCCGACCTGATAGCCGCCCTCGCCGATGTCCCATGGCTCCGCGATCAGCTTGACCTGACTGACCACCGGGTCCTGCTGAACCAGATCGAAGAACGCCGATAGCCGGTCGACGTCGTAGAACTCGCGGGCCAGCGTCGCGGCCAGGTCGAATCGGAATCCGTCGACGTGCATCTCGAGAACCCAATAGCGCAGGGAGTCCATGATCAGCTGCAGGGTGTGCGGGTGCCGGGCGTTGAGGCTGTTGCCGGTGCCCGTGAAATCCTTGTACAGCCGCAGGTCGCCGTCGAGCAGCCGGTAGTACGCAGCGTTGTCGATGCCGCGGAAGTTGATCGTCGGGCCGAGGTGGTTGCCCTCGGCGGTGTGGTTGTAGACGACGTCGAGGATCACCTCGATGCCCGCCTCGTGGAACGAGCGGACCATGGTCTTGAATTCGGCAACAGCGCCGCCGGCGTGCTTGTTGGACGCGTACTGGTAGTGCGGTGCGAAGAATCCGAATGTGTTGTAGCCCCAGTAGTTTCGCAGTCCCAGGTCGAGCAGGCGGTGATCATGCAAAAACTGGTGCACCGGCATCAGTTCGATAGCGGTGACGTTGAGCGCCTTGAGGTGCTCGATGATCACGGGGTGGCTCAGGCCGGCATAGGTGCCGCGAAGCTCCTCGGGGATGCCCGGATGGGTCTGCGTCATGCCCTTGACGTGGGCCTCGTAGATCACCGTCTCGTGGTACGGCGTGCGCGGGGCGCGGTCGGAGCCCCACTGGAAGAAGGGGTTGATCACCACGCTGGTCATCGTGTGGCCGAGCGAATCGATCCCCGGTGGTGTGCCGCCGGAGGCTAGATCGCCGGCCTCCAGGTCGTAGGAGAACAGCGCCTGGGTGAAGTCGAAGTCGCCGTGGAACGACTTGCCGTAGGGATCGAGCAGCAGCTTGCTGGGGTCGCAGCGGTGACCGGCGGCCGGGTCCCACGGGCCGTGCACGCGGTACCCGTAGCGCTGGCCGGGCGTGACGGTAGGCAGGTAGCAATGCCAGACGTAGCCGTCGACCTCGTCGAGATTGATCCGCTCTTCGCTGCCGTCCTTGGCGATAAGGCACAGCTCGACGCGTTCGGCCACCTCGGAGAACAGCGAGAAGTTAGTCCCGGCGCCGTCGTATGTAGCGCCAAGGGGATAGCTGTCGCCGGGCCAGACGGTGGGTACCGAGGCCGGCTCTGCCGGCGGCATCAGTCAACCCACCAGCCGGTGGCGGTGGCGATCTGGCGTCCGAGTTCATTAGTCATGGTGCGCATGTATGTGGTCGAGATGTGGTGAGAGTCGTGATACAGCAAGATGTTTCCCTCGACCGCGCGGCAGATGTCCTTGCGACACACCGCGTCACTCATGTCGAGCGGCTTCAGCATCGGGAACTGCGCGACGAAATCCAATGTGGGGTTGTAAGGCGACAGTACGTCGGATCGCTTGATCCCGCAGGAGATCGCGTTACCGCCGTCCGCCAGGCAGTCGGCGGGGAAGTACGGCTCGCCGTTGCGCACCAGCCATGGAGTGTCGCGCATCGCCAGGATCGGAATGTTGTTGTCCGACAAGGTCTGCCAGATCCCGATGTAGGTTCCCGGCATCACATCGCCTGGTTTGATGTTCCACGGCCTGGTGGCGGTGGTGAACACGTAGTCGGGGTGGTCGGCGATGAGCTTGGCCATCACCCGCTCGTTCCAGTCGCGGCATTTCGGGTACGGGCGGTTGTCGCCCATCACCAGCGGCATTTCCTCGGTGGTCAGCGGGCAACCCATCTTCAGGTAGGTGACCACCTTGAAGTGGTGCATCCTGCCGAGCAGGTCCAGCGCGGTGATCCAGTGCTCGGCGTGCGATCCGCCTGCCAGTGCGATGGTGCGGGTCGCGGACGTGTCGCCGTAGGTGCAGTTGATGACTCCGATGTTGTCGAAGTCGCTGATACAGCCGTCCTCGGTGGTTTCCGGGATGTCCTTCTTGGCTTCGAGCACCGTCGGGCGCATCGGCAGCTTGGGCACCTTGGCCTTGTTGATCAGCGCGCGGGCGCCGGGATAGTCGCGAGACGAAAGGCCCGACAGCTCTTTACCATTCGCGCGCTCCACGGTGACATGCTCGCGCCAGGTAAACGACGTCGCCGTCAGCGCCACACCAAGCAGCGCGACCACCGAACCCAGCACCATCGTGGGCCGGCGCAGCCGGGACCGCAGCTGAACGACGGGGGCGGGATGGGCAGGCGCGCGATACCGCAGCGGATCTTCGACGAACTTGGTGGTCACCCACGCCAGCACACCGGACACCGCGAGCACCCCCGCGCCCTCGGCGAAACTGGCCCGTGAGTGTCCGCTGTAGGACAGCCAGAAGATCAGCAGCGGCCAGTGCCACAGGTACAGCGAGTACGCCATCGCACCGAGCGATACGAACGGCGCGGTCGCCAGCAGCCGGTTCGGGGCGGGCAGCCTGCCGCCGGTGTGTGGATCGGCCAGCCGGTTCGCCGCGGACAGAATGAACAGGATCGTCGCGCCGACCGGCACCAGTGCCCACGGTCCTGGGAATTCCTTGACGCCGTCGATCAGTGCGCCACACGCCAGGATCGCCGCCAGCGAGACCACCGCGACCGTCGTCCGCAGCCACATCGGCCAGCGGACGTATTGCACCACCGCACCCACCAGGGCCCCCAGCAACAACTCCCATGCGCGGGCGAAGCTGTTGTAGTAGGCAGTCGCCTGATCGGCATTGTGCGCGAAGATCGCGTACACGAATGACGCGATGGTCAGCGAGGCGAGCAGCACGACGAACGCGCTGCGCATATGCTTCTTGAAGAGCCGGCGAAACAGCAAGGCCGACAAGAAGATCAAGGCAAGAAACGCAATGTAGAACTGGCCCTGCACGGACATCGACCAGATGTGCTGCAGCGGGCTGACCGCTTCGCCGGCACGAAGATAATCCGAAGCGGTATTCGCCAGCTCCCAGTTCTGGAAGTAGCCAAGGCTGGCGAGGCTCTGGTCAGCAAACGTTTCCCAGCGCGTCTCCGGCTGGATCAGGATCGTCAGCACCGCCGAGGCGGCCAGCACGACGACAAGGGCAGGCAGCAGTCGTCGAACCAGCCGGGTGATTTCCGGCACCGGCCACAAGGAGGCCCCAGGGGTCAGCGCCGTGCGCAGCAGACGACTGCCGAAGAAGAAGCCCGACAGTGCCAGGAAGACGTCGACACCGCCGGAAACGCGGCCGAACCAGACGTGAAACACCGCGACCAGAGCGATGGCGACGCCACGCAGCCCGTCGAGATCGTGCCGATAGAAACCCGATTTCCGGGTTCCCATGGACGATGCAGCGGCGCGCGGAGGTGATCCCGGAACGGTGAGGGTCGCCGGCCGGGGAGGGGCGAGGGTCATCATGGTCGACGGATAATCTACCCAAGGTGCCCCCGTTGACGCCCGCTGAGATCAGCGCGATCGACGCCGCGCATGTCTGGCATCCCTACAGCACCATCGGAGCCGAGGCGTTGTCCCCTGTGGTGGCGGTGGGTGCCAGGGGCGCATGGCTCACCGTCATGCAGGACGCTCGCCCTGTCGAGGTGCTCGACGCGATGGCCTCATGGTGGACCGCCATCCACGGGCATGCTCATCCGGTCTTGGACGCGGCCATCACCGACCAGCTCGCCACCATGAACCACGTCATGTTCGGCGGGCTGACCCACGAACCCGCCGCTCGACTTGCGCAACTGCTCGTCGACATCACCCCAGCCGGCCTCGAAACCGTCTTCTTTTCCGACTCCGGATCGGTCTCCGTCGAGGTCGCCGTCAAGATGGCGTTGCAGTACTGGCGCAGCATCGGCCGCGGTGACAAACACCGGCTGATGACATGGCGCGGCGGCTACCACGGCGACACGTTCACTCCGATGAGCGTCTGCGACCCGGACGGCGGAATGCACGAGCTGTGGACCGACGTGCTTGCGGATCAGGAGTTCGCGCCGCAGGTGCCCTCCGAGTACGACCCCGCCTATAGCGAGGTCTTCGAAAAACAGCTCGCTGAACATGCCGACGAGCTGGCCGCCGTCATCGTCGAACCCGTCGTGCAGGGAGCGGGCGGCATGCGGTTTCACGATCCGCGATATCTGACCGACCTGCGCTCGATGTGCGATCGCCATGGCGTGCTGCTGATCTTCGACGAGATCGCCACCGGGTTTGGCCGTACCGGGGAGCTTTTCGCCGCCGACCATGCCCGCGTCAGCCCCGACATCATGTGCGTCGGGAAGGCGATGACCGGCGGCTACATCACGTTGGCCGCCACCCTGTGCAGCCGCGACATCGCGCACACCATCAGCACACACGAACCGGGAGCTTTGATGCACGGCCCGACGTTCATGGCCAACGCGCTGGCATGCGCGGTGGCGGTGGCCTCGGTTGAGCTTCTGCTCGCCGGGGATTGGCGTTCTTCAGTGCGTGGGCTCGAGGCGGGTCTGCGCGACGGCCTGGCTTCGGCGGCCGACCTGCCAGGCGTTGCCGATGTGCGTGTGCTCGGGGGAATCGGCGTGATCGAACTGGACCGGCCCGTTGACCTGCGCGTGGCGACGCCCGTCGCGTTGGAGCACGGCGTGTGGCTGCGCCCGTTCCGCAACCTCATCTATGTCATGCCGCCCTACATCTGCACACCCGAGGAGCTCGCGCAGATCTGCTCCGCAATGGTTGCCGTCGCCCGTGCGCTAACCTGAACGGCGTTCAAGTTCGGCAAAGGAGCACCGGGTGACGCGCACGGACCTTTCCCCGCTGGCTTGGCTCGACGACGTCGAGCGGCAGCGGCGCGCCGCAGGCCTGCGGCGCTCACTGCGCGTCCGTCCGCCCGTCGGCGCCGAGCTGGACCTGGCGTCCAACGACTACCTCGGCCTGTCGCAGCATCCCGACGTGATCGAGGGCGGGGTCTCCGCGCTGCGCACGTGGGGTGCGGGATCGACCGGGTCGCGCCTGGTCACCGGCAACACCGAGCTGCATGAGGGCTTTGAGAACGCGCTTGCGGATTTCGTCGGCGCCGAGTCGGCGCTGGCGTTCTCGTCCGGCTACACCGCCAACCTCGGTGCCGTGGTCTCGCTGTCGGGGGCGGGCTCGCTGCTGGTGTCGGATGCACTGACCCATGCGTCGCTGGTGGATGCCTGTCGGCTGTCGCGGGCCCGGGTGGTGGTGACGCCCCACCGCGACATCGCCGCCGTCGAGGCCGCGTTGGCCGCACGTGACGAGGACCGCGCCGTCGTGGTGACAGATTCGGTGTTCTCCGCCGACGGGGTGCTCGCTCCGCTGCGTGCGCTGCACGAGGTGTGCCGGCGCCACGGTGCGCTGCTGATCGTCGACGAGGCGCACGGCCTCGGCGTCCGCGGGACCGGCGGACGCGGACTGCTGCACGAGGTCGGTCTGGCCGGGGCGCCCGACGTGGTGATGACGACGACACTGTCCAAGGCGCTGGGCAGCCAGGGCGGTGTCGTGCTGGGTCCGGCTGCGGTGCGCGACCACCTCATCGACGCCGCACGGCCGTTCATCTTCGACACCGGGCTGGCCCCTGCTGCCGTCGGCGCGGCGTGGGCCGCCTTGCGGGTATTGATCGCGGAGCCGTGGCGTGCACAGGCGGTGTTGCGTCACGCCGAGGCGCTGGCCGACATATGCGATGTCGCCGAGCGGCCGGATTCGGCGGTGGTTTCGGTGATCCTTGGCGAGCCGGGGGTGGCGCTGGCCGCCGCGACGGCGTGCCTTGACCGCGGTGTCCGCGTCGGCTGCTTCCGTCCGCCGACCGTCCCCGCAGGGACGTCGCGACTGCGGCTGACGGCGAGAGCCTCGCTGTCAGAGGACGAAATGCGCTTGGCGCGTGAGGTTCTCACGGAAGTGCTCACACCCCGCCCGTGAGCGTTCTCGTGGTCACGGGCACCGATACCGGCGTCGGCAAGACGGTGGCCACCGCGGCGCTGGCCTGTCACGCCCGGCTTGCCGGAATCGATGTCGCGGTATGCAAGCCCGTGCAGACCGGCACCGCCGACGGTGACGACGACCTTGCCGAGGTGGGCCGGCTTTCGGGTGTTGCTGAATTGCATGGGCTCGCAAGGTTTCCCGAGCCGCTGGCCCCTGCGGCTGCCGCCACGCGTGCCGGTATGGCACTTCCGACGCGTGCTGAGCTGACGGAGTGGGT